>NZ_JBHVYZ010000077.1:0-39446 GCF_042880295.1 Streptomyces sp. NPDC058307 | reverse complement strand
TACGAAGTGGTACCACCGGTGACTGCGGCAGCTTGACAACAGCATTAGGAAGCCAGGGCACATTGAGGGCACATTGGTTTTGCTGGGGGTGCTGATGCGCCCTGGGTCGCGGGCGGGTCGCCGTCGCCTTCCGCCTCGGCTTCCAGACCCCGCGTCTGGCGCGGACAACGAAGCGGCCCCCGGCGCGCCAACGCCGAGGGCCGAAGACTTTTCGACTGATCGCCCATCCCTGAACGAACGAGCTGGTGAGAGGCGGGACTTTGCCCGTCCTGCCCCCTCACCGGAGAGGAACGCCTATGGAGGACCCTACGTCCCCAAACTCCACGAACACCTCCCCGACCGGCTGGCCCACTCCCGCGGTTCCCGGCGAGGGCGTCCCCTGGCGCCGCAGGGATCAGGCGGACACACGGTCCCCGGCGTCGGGGACCGTCGAGCATTCGGCGAATGTGGAAGCAGACGGGGACCGTCCCCAGCCGCCTGGGCGACAACGAGGAACTGCGCGGCCTGCTGAACGCCGGACACCAGCGCAACCGGCCCGCCTGGCGCATCTCCGGTCAAGGCGGCCAAGTATTTCGCCGGAGAGACGAACTGGTGATCAGCCACTTCCAGTTCGTTGACGACCACCGGGACACCTACGAGGTGAAGCGGCTCTGCCAGGTTCTGGACGTGAACCGGTCCAGCTACTACAAGTGGCTCGCTGGCGCCCAGGCCCGCGTCGCCCGCCGACACCAGGACCGGATCCTGACCCAGGGATCCGCGAGGTCCACGGCGAGTCCGGCGGCGCCTACGGCTCCCCCCGCGTGACCGCCGAACTCCGCGCGAAAGGGCGGCGGGTCAACGAGAAGCGGGTCGCCCGGATCATGCGGGCGTTCTCCATCACCGGCATCCGCCTGCGCAAACGCGTGCGCACCACGGTCCCGGACCCGGCCACCTCACCGGTTGCGGACCTGTTCCAGCGGGACTTCACCGCCACCCAACCCGGCCTGAAATATATGGGCGACATCACGTATCTCCCCCTGAAAGACGGGGAGTTCCTCTATCTCGCGACCGTGCTGGACTGCTTCAGTCGCAAGGTCGTCGGCTGGTCCATCGCCGGCCACATGCGCACCGACCTGGTCGCCGACGCACTGCGGATGGCAGCGGCGACTCGCGGTGGCCTGGACGGCGCTGTGTTCCACTCCGACCACGGCGCCCAGTACGGCTCCCGGGCCTTCGCCGGCCTCTGCGACCAACTCGGGGTGACCCGGTCGATGGGCGCGGTCGGCACCAGCGCGGACAATGCGGCCTGCGAGAGTTTCCACGCCTCCCTCAAACGCGAGACCCTCCGGGGCACTCGCGACTACGGTAACGCCAGCACCTGCAGAAAGACGGTATTTGCCTGGCTGGCCCGCTACAACACCCGCCGCCGGCACTCCGCCAACGGCCACCTCAGCCCCAACGAATACGAACGCCGACACCACACCGCTAAACTCACGCTCGCCGCGTGATCAATAACCGCGTGCCCACCTTCACGGGGGAAGGCCCGTTGACCAGGTCGGGGCAGCCGATAGGAGCCGTTAACGTGTTGGGAAGTTGTTCCGCTCGGCTGCGAGGGTGCTTCGCCGCCGGGGCTGGTGGCGGTAGCAGACCCGTTGCAGGCAGTCAGCCTGCGTAGGAGTCCCTCGGGGCTCAGTTTGTTGCCCCGCCACCACGCTGTCGGATGAAGACCCTGGTCTGGATGGGTTCGGCGACGTCTGGTGCGGTTCGGCAGTGGCCCAAAGTGCGGGGAACTGCGCGACCAGCCACGACGGACTCACAATGGTGTACTTACACCTAAGCGCTCGTGACCTCGATCACTTGGCCGGCATCACGGTGATGAGCCTCTATTTCACCCGCGGAAGGCAGAAGAGCCGGACCGTCTGAGGTGTCACATCGCCCCTGCTTGCGTAAGCCGCCTGGACCACACAGGCTCGTCCCTCCTTCTGCTCCTCCGCATCGTCGAAGGTGACGCGGAGGTCATGCACGATCTCCAGGATCGCCATGCCGGATGCTGTCCGCTATCTGGAGCAGCGATCACGGAGAGGGGGCGCCGGGACCAGAGACGAGCACCGCCGCCGTCACAGCAACAGCGATACACGCGACTGCCACCCATATGAAGCGTCGCACTGTTCACCTCCTTCTTCACGGCGCAGCCTAGCGGTTGTCTCCACGTCTCGATGTGCTGGGATCCGCTCCCGGAGACCATCAGCCGCCCGACTGTCACTGTCGGACATCGAAAGGAAGGCCGTCCCGAACCTCGCCCCTCCGCCGGGAGGATGGCGCCCCGGGTATCACCTTGCGGCGACTTCGTGCTGATTCCCGGCCCTAAGTTCCTCCCCAGTGGGAGGCTTGTCGCCCGTCGAGCAGATCCTGGCAAGCTCCGACACTCGCACCAGCAACCGGGCCGCGAGGTTGTCCAGCCACTCCTGCTCGGTATTCCGGAGCAATGCTCATGACTTGTGGATCGGCTCCTCGGGGAGCGCGCGAAGGGCGTACCTTCCCGAGTGAGTGATCGTCAAGTCACCGAGTAGGCCCGCGTTCGCAGCGCGGGTCGGGAAGGCACGCCCGTGCTCAGCGTAGTCAACGAAGATGGCACCACGCAGTCCGGTTCCCTGATCGACGACATCGTTCGCGAGGGCGCGCGGCGGATGCTCGCCGCGGCGTTGGAGGCCGAGGTCGACCAATACATAGCCGAGCTGGCTGACCAGAAGGACGAGCGAGGACGTCGCCTGGTGGTGCGCAACGGTCGCCATCGCCCCCGGGCCGTGACTACCGCTGCGGGCGCCGTCGAGGTCACCGCGCCGCGCGTGAACGACAAGCGGGTCGACGCCGCCACCGGTGAGCGCAAGCGGTTCTCCTCGAAGATCCTGCCGCCCTGGTGCCGTAAGTCCCCGAAGATCAGCGAGGTGCTGCCGCTGCTCTACCTGCACGGACTGTCGTCCGGGGACTTCGTGCCCGCGATGGAGCAGTTCCTGGGGTCGGCGGCCGGGCTGTCGCCGGCGACGGTGACCCGGCTGACCAAGCAGTGGCAGCAGAACCACACCGCCTTCCAAGAGCGGGACCTTTCGGCCAGCGACTACGTCTACGTGTGGGCCGTCGGCGTGCATCCCAAGGTCCGCCTGGGGCAGGCCCACTCATGCGTCCTGGTGCTGATGGGTTTGCGCGTCGACGGCTCTAAGGAACTGATCGCGCTCGCGGAGGGGCTGCGGGAGTCCACCGAGTCCTGGGCCGACCTGCTGCGAGACTGCCGACGCCGAGGCATGCGTAATCCTGAACTCGCCGTCGGCGACGGCGCGATGGGGTTGTGGAATGCGCTCGCGGAGGTGTTCCCGGCCGCACGCCACCAGCGGTGCTGGGTCCATAAAGCCCGAAATGTGACGAACGCCCTGCCGAAGTCCGCGCAGCCCGGAGCAACGAAGGCGATGCGGGAGATCTACAACGCCGAGGACCGCAAGCATGCCGAGAAAGCGATCGAGGCGTTCGCGAAGACCTACAGCGCGAAGTGGCCCAAGGCCGTCGCGAAGATCACCGACGACGCCGAGGAACTGCTGGCGTTCTACGACTTCCCGGCCGAGCACTGGATCCACCTGCGGACAACGAACCCGATCGAGTCGACCTTCAGCTCGGTGAAACTCCGCACCAAGGTCACCCGCGGGGCCGGCAGCCCGGCCGCTGCCCTCGCGATGGTCTTCAAGCTCGTCGAGTCCGCCCAGGCCCGATGGCGCGCGGTCAACGCGCCTCACCTGGTCTCCCTGGTCCGTGTCGGAGCCCGCTTCGAGAAGGGAGTCCTCGTCGAGCGCGAGGAAGTCCCAGCAGCCTGAGCTACGTCATGATCAGAGGACTTGACACCTGCACGTTCATGGCCGGCCTCTTACGGATGGTCGACCGCGCCCGAGCAGTCCGCTCACCTCGCCGGCGAGGGCGACCGAGGCATCGATCTCGACTTTGCGGATCGATACGCTCTCTACGAGGAAGCCGAACGGCATACCGAGCCTGCGGCAGAAGGCGACCAGGTCACGGGCGTTGGCCAAGCAGTGCTCGTACGACTCGGCCAGGGTGTCGTCGGCGTGGAGCAGCGAGTTCTCAATCCAGCGTGGCACGTCGACTCCGAGCCATTTGAGGAACGTCAGCGTCTTCACCGAGCCGCATACCGAGAGCGTGAACACGACGGGCTTGGGTGTGAGCCGCCGCTCGCGGCAGGCGTAGTAGTAGTCGGAGACCATGCTCTTCACCGCGTCGGCGTTGTAGACGACCTGCGAGATGAAGTACGCGCATCCCGCCTCCTGCTTGGCGAGCAGCCGCAGATGCTCGTCGGGGCGCTCGGTGATGGCGACGCCGCCGAGCAGCAGCTCCGGGCGGACGTCGCGGCGCAGGGCCTGCGCCTCGGACAGGCGGGTCCGCACCGTCTTGTCTTTCGAGGCCGCACCGACGAAGACGCTGAGCACTCGGTCCGTATCGGCCATCTGCAGCCATGTCCGCAGTTCCGCCTCGGGGTACTTACCGACGCACCGGTAGATAACCGCAGGGCGGTTCCACTCACCGAGGTATTCCGCGTGGTAGGCGGCGGGGTCCATGGTCGGCAGGTACGGAAACGGCCGCTCCGCAGGATTGCGGTCGCTCTCGTCGTCGATGTCGTAGAGCGCCAGACCGTCCAGGTCGAGGAAGTCCAACCGTGCCAACGTAGCCGCGGTGATCTCCCGTATCCGCTCGGGAGCGGTGCTCAGACGCGGCGGCGTGATACCGAACAGCAGGATGCCGCTCTCGGCGTCGGCGTTGGTCACCAGCGTCCGGAGAGCCGTGCTGTCTCTGCGGTCGGTCATGTCGCGGAAGCTACCAGCTCATTCACCAGGCAGCAGGCGAACGCCGCTCTGTGAGACCGGATTCGACCGCTCTTGCCCGAGGGAACCAAAACAAGGCTCCGATGGAACGACCGCGTTGGTTGATCAGATCCACAGGATTTGACAATAACTCTCATTCCGTGATCCCTCGCACTGTCGGGTACATCTTGAACCGCCATCCTCCTGGGACCACCGGGACAATCGCGGGTTCCTGCGCTGCCTCGCCGTCCTCGACTGTGCCGCCAGCGAGGTCAACGAGAAGGTCGAAACGGAGCGTTGCTGGCAGTTCCTCAAGGACAGCAGCGCCGAGGCGTACACCGAGCTGAAGCGGTAGTCGCGGCCGCTGAAACGGCGGATTGAAACGGGCACGATGAGCCGGTTGCGGCGGCTCGGCATGGTGTTGTTGACGACCACGGGCAGCCGTTCGAGGAGACCGGGGCGGGACTCCAGCCGCTTGACGACGGAAGCCAGCCATTCTGCGCCCGCGTGGCCCACAGCCACGTGTTCCGCGCCCCAGTCTGCGTGAGTGGGTGCTGCGGGACCGCGAACGCCGTGGCTTCAACGCCGCTCCCGTGAAGCCGCCCTCCTCGCCTCAGGAGACGGTGCCCTCCGCTGATCCGGACGCGCGGGCTCGTCAACTGGAGGCCCGGGTGGCCGAACTCGCGGCAAGTGAGCGCAAGCTCGCCACCGAGCGGGACATCCTCCGCTAGGCGGCCAAGTATCGCGCCGGAGAGACGAGCTGAGGAGGGGCCGCTTCCGGTTCGTTGACGACCACCCGGACACCTACGAGGTGAGGCCGCTCTGCCAGGTCCTGGAGGTGAACCGGTCCAGCCACTACAAGTGGCTCGCCGGCGCCGAGGCGAGGGCCACCCGGCAGCACTAGGACCGGCTGTGGCCGAGGAGATCCGCGAGGTCCACGGCGAGTCTTACGGCGCCTACGCCTCCCCGCGCAGCACGGCCGAGCTGCGCGAGAAACGGCGGCGGGTCAACGAAAAGTGGGTCCCCGGGATCGTGCGGGCCTTCTCCATTGCCGGTGTCCGCCTGCGCAGACGCTTCAGCGCCACCGTCCCGGACCCGGCAACCTCACCGGGCCCGGATCTGTTCCAGCGGGATTTCACCCCCACCGAGCCGGGGCGCAAATACGTGGGTGACATCCCATCTCCCGCTGGAAAATGAGGATTTCCTCTATCTCGCGACCGTGCTGGACTGCTTCAGCCTCAAGGTCGTCGGCTGGTCCATCGCCGACCACATGCGCACCGGCCTAGTCGCCGACGCCCTGCGGATGGCAGCCGCGACCCGCTGCCGCCTGGACGGCGCCGTGTTCCCCTCCGACCATGGGAGCGCATTACGGCTCCCGGGCCTTCGCCGATCTCTGTGACCGGTTCGGGGTGACCCTGTCGATGGGTGCGGTCGGCACCCGCCGACTGCACTCCGCCAACGGTTTCCTCAGCCCACCGCTAAACTCCAGCTCGCCACGTGATCAATAACAGCGTTCCCACATCACCGAGGGAAGGTTCCCCGCCACCGCCGGCAAGAACGCCACTCATGCGTGAGCGATGCGTGAGCGGACGGCGTGGGACAAGCCGTCACACGCCGATCCCTTCCCTCATGCCGTGTGGCGCTGATCAGGCAAATCAGCGCCACACTGCATGGTCAACTACCACCCAGCAAGGATTCGATCCCACTCCTAAAGCGGGTGTCCCATGCGGATCCTCCGCCGAGGCACTTGAGGAAGGCCAGCGCAGGAGGCTTCGGCGCCTCCGCCGGGTCAGCTCAGCCGCTCCGGCTCCCAAACCCAGCCCACGAGTGCGCGCTCAGGGCACATCCAGGGCACATGAGCCCGGGAAACGGCGTTGACCCATGAGAACTGCCGAGAGGAGTTTTCCCAGGTCAACGCACAGCCCCTGGCGAAACCCCAGGTCAGCACCCTCCCACCCCCAATCGCTGCACGAGTGGCAGGACTTCAGCCACCGGTTGCCTGAGGCGGGGCATCAGCCTTATTGCCTTGTGTGGCCGTGAGTTGCGGTTTCTTGCGGATCGGGCGGGGTCTTCGGGCCTCGCCCTTTTTGGTGCCGGAGGGGGCCGTCAGGCGGCCGGGGCACATTGGTTTCACTGGTGGCACGGATGTGCCCTGGGCGGCGGGCGGTCCACCGTCGTCTTCCGCCTCGGCTTCCGTTCTGGGAAGGCGTCGTCGATCGCCTTGCGGGCGCGGGTCTCCCTCGACGGCAGCAGGTGCGTGTACGTCCGCAGCGTGAAGCCGGGGTCCGAGTGCCCGAGGTACTCAGAGAGCGCCTTGATGGAGCCCAAGCGGTGTTCCTCAACAGCATGTCGGACGTGTGGCACGACGTGGTGCCGGACGAGTTCATCGCGGCAGTGTGGACGACGATGTTCCGGACGTCACCGGACGCACGGCCGGGGCATTGGGTGGGTGCCGGCAGGCGCCGTAAAGGGGCCCGCTCCATGCCGACGCACACCTACCAAATCCTGACTAAGCGTCCCGGTCGTATGCGTAGTTGGGTGCACCGATGGGGCGATCGGGATCAGCGTGTTGCCTGGATCGAGGCGGCTGCCGAGCGCGGCTGGTGCGATCACGCTGTGTTGTCGAACGCGTGGCTGGGGGGATCGACCGAGAGTCAGCGGTGGGCGAAGGTGCGGCTGCCGCTGCTGGCGGAGACTCCGGCTGCGGTGCGCTTCGCAGTGGGGTGCGTGGGCGCCTTCCGGCGTCCCGCTGTTCGCAACAGGCCCGAGCACGGATCCGTCGTGTTCGGTTAGCAGGTGGGCGACGCTGGTCACCGTACCGAGATGCGACGTGTGGGTAAGAAGGCCGCGGGTCGGCTGCTGGACGGACGGGTATGGGACGAGTTCCCGCGTTCACGTGCCGAGGCTGGTGCTGTCGGCGTCTGACCAGGAGCCGGTGGGAAGGCTTCCGAATGTTGTCCGGCTCCAAGGCACGGCAAGAGGTTCTCAGTGCGGCTGTTTGCCACTGGGGCGCGTGGACCGCGGCGCGGGACGTGAGCGCCGCGGTCCACGGCTTCATGGAAGGAACTTCACCTCTGGGAACGCCGCGCTCGGGCCGTCGAGCAGATGCCCTCGACGGTGCCGCAGGTGCAGGTCGAAGAAGGCGAGTGGGTATGCCTGTTGGATCCGTACCGACCGGGCCGGGTCGAGGGTGCCGATCCAGTCCTGGATCTGCTGGTCGGTCATGCCGAGGATCTTGCCGGCCTGCGGGATGAGCGTCGCGTTGTCGCCGTATGACTGGTGGATGGCCCCGTCGGCCTGGATGTCGAGCCGCCAGCCGCGAAGGTGCGTCCAGAATTCAGCGACGTCCGGCATGGCGGCCCGGGTGAAGATGGCGGTCATCATCATGAACGGCCGGTCCAGGTCGGCGGTGATGGTCGGCTGCATCGGGCCGTCGATGCTGAGGCCGGCTCTGACGCGCCGGTCGGCGAGCATGGTGAGCGCGGTGGCGGTGCCGCCCTTCGACCAACCGAACGCGCCGATGCACCGCGGGTCGAGGGCGCCGAGCAGGCCCTGGGGCAGTGGCTTGCCGTCGACGTCGGGGTTGCGGCCGGCGGCAAGCCCCTCCACGCAGTCGAGCAGGAACCGGAGGTCCGCGGCGAAGTCCCTCGGAAACATCGGGACGTCGCCCGGGGTGACCACCCGGCCGTCGGGGAACTCGGTGAACGTGTTGTAGGTGTGGTCGACGGTGACCACGGCGTAGCCGTGGCTGGCGAGTTCCTGGACCGTGATGGTGTGGTCGCTGCGGTGGCTGCCCGAGCCGTGCGAGTACACAATGACGGGCAGGCGGTGGCCCGTACGGTGCACGGGGGCGCCCATGTGCCCGGCGGTGAGCGGGCCGAGGGCGGGGTCGAGGGGGAAGCCGGCGTCTGTCAGGAACGCCCGCAGCGCGCCCTCGGTCATCCAGGGGGCGCGCGGCAGGTCCTCCGCCCTGCGGGCGGGGTACCAGACGCTGGCCATCAACTCGCGGTGATGCCCCGGGCCGGCCACGGGATCCGGACGTGTGGTGTCGACGAGGTGGAGCGGCACCGTGCCCACCGGGTGAGGCCCGGTGGGCGGAGGCAGGGTGAGTCGCGCCGGGCCCGAGGCGGTCGGAGCCGCCCCCGCGCGGGATGCGACGCCGAGCGGCAGGGCAGTTGCGATGCCAGCGGTCAGCGCGGCCCCGAGCATGCGACGGCGGGTCATTGGTTTTGGGCTGTTGGACGGCGTGACGGTCATGAATCCTCCCGAGTATGGGTTCCTGGTCGGAACCGGGCTCGCAGCCGTGGACCTGGTGTGGGGCGGCGTCGTCATGGCCTTGCGTCGGTCGTCGAGGTCGCTGCGCCGGGGGCGGGCTGCCTGCGGGCCGATCCTGATGCGGCCGATGCCGGTGTCGAAGTCGATCGGCCCGCGGCAGGGGTCTGCCTTGCCTCGTCGTCGCGCGGCCACTCCAGACGGTGGTGCTCTACCTGAACGTGGCGGGCGGCCTTGATCGGGCCTTGGTTCCCGCCGGTAAGGATGGTCGTGTCACGAAAGACTCCATCAGCCCTGGACACGGATGGACAGGGATGTCCGGGGCCGTAGCAGGGAGTTGGCGTGTCAGCCGTTGCGGGCGGTCTCTGGGCCGGTGATGCGTTTGAGCAGGGGGAGAGTCGAGGCGATGATGCCCAGCGAGGCGACGAGGCCGACAGCGACGAGCGCGTAGTACGCCACGCCCGGCGACACCAGGTCGTAGTGCATCTGCGATTTCAGGAACAGAGCCGAGGCGGCGAAGGCCGTACCGATCGAGATCGCGGCCACTGTAAGCAGCGGCAGTGTGCTCTCCAGGCCGATCACCCGCTGCAGCAATCGCAGTGGCGCACCGGTGAGCCGCAGCAGCGCGAACGGGCGTCGGCGATCCGACAGTCCTGCAACCACGCTCACCGCCAGGCTGCAGCCTGCGATCGGCAGGGTGGTCAGCAGCACCACGTCGGCCAGTTGCCGCCAACCGGCCAGCTCTTGCTGCAAGTCGGTGCCCCAGTCGCCCACCGTACGAACCTGTTGGTGCGGGTAGACGGTGGTGAGCAGGGTCCGTACGCGTTCCATGGAGGTCGTCGACCCGTCGGTGGCCACGTAGAGCAGTTGTACGGGCAGTTTGGCGAGGGCTGCGGTGCTGATCTCTGCGGCGGGCCACGACAGGTCCGGGTGCGACTGCAGGCTGCCGAACGCGTAGAAGTCGACGGCCGTGACGCTCGCGCCGGCCGGGCAGCGGCCCACCATGGGAGTCTGTGCCAGGTCGGAGCAGGTCACCAGAGCCGGCGCGTCCAGGGGAGGATCACCCGGGTGGACTCTCCGGTGCACCACCTTGCCGACGCCGTCGGGGTTGGCATGGACGACCGCCACGCCCCGCACACCCTGGACCGCCCGCACCTCGGTGAGCAGCCGTGTCGGGATGGCCCCGGCCAGCGGCGCCTGGCCGTCGCTGCCGGCCTCCACCACGGTCCGGGTCTGGCGGTCGCCTCCCAGCGTGCCGCGGTAGTCGTTGATGGTGCCGATGATGCTGACTGTCGCGGTGGTCACGAACAGGGCCAGGACGAGGCCGCTGACCGCGCGGAAGCCGGCCTTCGGGTCGTCGGCGAGCCGCCGCACCGCGATCAGGGCGGCGGGGCGTCGGGTGCGCCGGGCCACCGTCCGGGCGACGATCATGGTGAGCCACGGCCCGGCGATCACCAGGCCCAGCATCACCACCAGGAAGCCGGGGAGGTAGGCCGCCGTCTGGCCGTTGCCGGTCGCCGGGCGGCGGCCGGCGAAGACGAAGTACGCCAGTTCGGCCAGGCCAGCCAGCAGCGGGATCAGCCGCCAGGCGCGCGGCTGGCGCGGGGTCACCCGGCGGGTCACGCCGAGCGGGGAGATGGTGACCCGGCGCAGTGCGAGGCTCGCCGCGATTGCCGCCGCCACCGGCACGCCGACGATGACGCCGAGGGCTTGCGGGGCGCTGAGCGTCAGATCCGAAAGGAAGAACCGCTGCTGCCCGGTGAGCGGAACGGTGGCGACCAGCGGGCGCAGCGCGGCGTAGAGCCCGAAGCCGACCACCGTTCCGGCGGCCGCCGCCAGCGCTGACTCCACCGCCGACAGCAGCGACACCTGCCGGGGAGTGGCACCGACCAGCCGCATCGCCGCGTACCGCTGTTCGCGCGTGGCGGCGGACAGACGGGTCGCGGTGGCGATGAAGATCAGCACCGGGAAGATCAGTGCCCCGGCCACCACGGAGGAGATGAGCGTCAGCGCGTCGCCGCGCACCGCCTTGTCCCAGCAAGCGTTGTCGCACGTGGACGGCCGGCTGCTGGCGATGGTGGTGACCGCTCTCGCCTCTGGTGCGCCCTTGATCTGGACCGGGGTACGGCCGATGACAGCGATCAGTGAGTCCGGGGAGGCCAGGGCGACATCGCCGATCGTGCCGGTGAGCCGCCCGGGGAAGCGGTCGCCCAGTTGGTCGGCCGGAGCCTCGCGGATCAGCTTCGCCAGCGCGGGTGAGGCGTAGTACTCGCCCGGCGCCGGCAGGTGCGTCAGACCGGGCGGGACGGGCGAGGTCGGACCGGTCGCGGCGACGTCGACCTCGGTGAGGGACTTGCCGTCGTAGTAGTCGCCGTGCGGCCACCACCACAACGGGTCCACCGAGGCCCGCTCGCTGCGGCTGGCGACGCCGGTGTCGAGCCACACCTGCCGCTGGTTCGTCCGCTCGACGGCGTTCATGCTGGCGAAGGTCGACAGCAGCAGTCCGACGCCGATGGCGACCGCGGCGGCGATCATGGCCAGCCGGGCGAGGGCTTCCCGGCCGCCGCTGACCGCGAGGCGGAGCGCGAAGGCGATCACGAGGCGATCCGTCCGGTCGTAAGCAGGTTGGCCTTGCCGTCCCGGACGATGGCTTCCCGGTCGGCGTGCGCGGCGACCCGGGGCTCGTGGGTCACCAGGACGATGGTGGTGCCTTCCGCGTGGGCCGCGTCCACCATCAGGTCCATCACCTGTTCGCCGGTCAGCGAGTCCAGCGCACCGGTCGGCTCGTCGGCGAACAGCACCTTGGGCCGGGCCACCAGGCCGCGGGCCAGCGCAACCCGCTGTGCCTGACCGCCCGACAACTCCCCGGAGCGGCGCCGCTCCAGGCCGTCCAGGCCCAGCCGGGCGAACCAGGGCCGGGCCTCAACGAGCGCGGCCGCCCTGCGCATACCGGAGAACAGCAGTGGCAGGGCGACGTTCTCCTCCGCGGTCAACTCGGGGACGAGCTGGCCGAACTGGAAGACGAAGCCGAAGGCGTCGCGACGCAGGACGCTGCGATCTGCCTCGTTCATGGTGTCGATGCGGCGTCCGTCGAAGTGCACCTCGCCCGAGTCGGGGGTGAGGATGCCGGCCAGGCAGTGCAGCAGGGTGGACTTGCCCGAGCCGCTCGGACCCATCACGGCGAACACCTCGCCGGCCTCGATGGCCAGGCTGGCGCCGCGCAGGGCGGGGGTCTCACCGAAGGAGAGGGTGAGGTCGCGAGCCTCGATGAGGGCGCTCATGGACGCACCGCCGCTGCCAGTGTGTCCATCCGGGCCGTGGTCAGCTCGATCCATCGCAGGTCGGCCTCCAGGTGGAACAGCCCGTGGTCGGCGAGCAGGGCGTCGATGATCGGGCCGGTGCGGCGCAGCTTCGTCAGCTCGTGCATCCGCTGCAGGTGGGCGGCCCGCTGGGTGTCGAGGTACTGCTGGGCGTCGCGGCCGAGCATCAGGGCAAGCACGACCTTGGAGAACAGCACCGTCTGCAGATTGGGTTCGGGTGCCACCGGTTCGGTGAGCCAGGTCTCGAACTCCGTCGCCCCCGCCTCGGTGATCACGTAGCGCTTGCGCTCGGGGCCGACCCCGGGCTCTGCCTCGCCGGCCATGACCTTCCCGTCCCGCGCCAACCGGCCAAGTGTTGTGTACACCTGCCCGTACGGCAGCGGCTTGCCGCGGTTGAAGAAGGCGTCGTAGTCGCGCTTGAGGTCGTAGCCATGACTCGGCTCGCGCTCCAGCAGCCCCAACAGTGTGAGAGGAACACTCATGCGAGGACCATACACCGCAGATATACTCTGAGTGTATATCTGCTGAGAGTCGTTCTGGTCCTGGCGCCTCGCACCCGGTCGCCGATAACTGCGACCTGGACGTGCCCGCCGGGCGCGTCGTCGGCCTGGTCGGCCCCAACGGGCAGGCAAGTCCGCCCTGTTGAACCTCGCCTCCGGCATGCTGACGCCGACCACCGGAACGATCGAGGGTGTGCGGCGGCCGTCCCGCCACCGGCCCCGCGCAGCTGGCCAAGGTCGGCTTCGTCGCCCAGGACACCCCGACCTATGCCGCCCTGAGCATCGCCGACCATCTACGGATGGGCGCCCGCCTCAACCCCGGCTGGGACGATGCCCTGGCCCGCGAGCGGATCCGGCGGCTCGGCCTGGACCTCAGCCAAAGGGCCGGGCGACTGTCCGGCGGGCAGCGCGCGCAGCTCGCTCTCACCCTGGGCATCGCCAAGCGGCCCGAGCTGCTCGCCCTGGATGAGCCAGTCGCGGCCCTGGACCCGCTCGCCCGGCGGGAGTTCATGCAGGACCTGATGGAGGCCGTCGCCGAGCACGAGCTGAGCGTCGTGCTCTCCTCCCACCTGGTCTCCGACGTGGAGCGGGCCTGCGACTACGTCATCGTCCTGGTCGGCTCCCGGGTGCAGGTGGCAGGCGACATCGACGACCTGGTCGCCTCCCACCACCGGCTCACCGGACCGCGCCGTGGCCCGGACACGCTCCCGGCCGGACAGCACGTCATCACCGCCAGCCACACCGACCGCCAGACCACCCTCCTGGTGCGCACCGACATGGCGGTCCACGATCCGTCCTGGAGCGTCAGCCCGCTCGGTCTGGAAGACATCGTCCTGGCGTACATGGGCCGGCCCGCCGATGCGGTACGCGACACCCGGCCCGCACTGGAGGTCCTTCGATGATCTGGCTGACCTGGCGCCAGTTCCGCACCCAGGCCGCCGTGGTGTTCGCCGCCGTGGCTGCCCTCGCCGCCGTCCTCGCGGTCACCGGCCCGCAGCTGGCCGAGCTCTACCGAACTGCCGGCAGCAGCCTGGCGGACCAGGTCTCCGGTTCGGACCAGAGCGTCTACTACGCCGGACTGCTGATCGTGCTTGTCGTGTCGGCGGTCATCGGGATGTTCTGGGGCGCGCCGCTGATCTCCCGTGAACTGGAGACCGGCACCCACTACCTCGCGTGGAACCAGGGCGTCACCCGCACCCGCTGACTGGCGACCAAGCTGGGCCTTGGTGCGGCGGCCGCCATGACCGCCGCCGGGCTGACCAGCCTTGCGGTGAGCTGGTGGAGCAGCCCCATCGACCGGGCTGTCAACGGCGGTGGCGCGACGGACACGTACTTCCCGCGGCTCGACCCCGTGGCCTTCGCCGTACGGGGTGTCGTCCCCATGGCCCATGCCGCGTTCGCCTTCGTCCTGGGCGTCGCCCTCGGCCTGGTCATCCGCCGCACCCTGCCCGCGATGGCCACCACGCTCGTCGTCTACGCCGCCGTCCAGATCTCCGTGCCGTTGTGGCTTCGGCCTCATCTGGCCGCTACGGAGCGGACCACCGTGCCGATCGAGCCCGACGGCGCCCCCATCAGCATCCAGGACGGCGCCAGGCAGATCGTCGCGCACCTCGAAGAAGTGCCCGGGGCCTGGGTCACCTCCCAGCAGACGCTGAACGCCGCCGGTCAGCCGACCTCGGTGCCGTCGTCCTTCGCCGACCGCCTGGGTACCGAGTCGGGCCCGCCCACCCTGCAGCAGACCGACGGCTGCGTCGCCGACCTCGGCGCCCTGGGCTACAAGCAGCAGGTGACCTACCATCCCGCCAGCAACTTCTGGGCCCTCCAACGGGCCGAGACCGGGCTCTACCTCGGCCTCGCCCTGGCCCTGACCGGGTTCTGCGCCTGGTGGATCCGCCGCCGCCTGACCTGACCTGGCGACGAGTCCGGAGCCACACCGGACCGATGAAGCAGCCGCGAGGGGCAACCGGGATCGTCCGGCTGCCCCTCGCGGTGTTCCACAGCGTCGCGTGTCACCAGACACGAGGACGCCAGGCTTGGCATGACCGAATCAGACACGGGTGCTCACGGCGTTCGCCCCGCGCCAAGATCCGGGCGCTGCTGCGGCGCGGGCGCGGGCTCGGGCGTCGGTCGGGGGCCTGCCAGCCACAGGCCGGTGCACACCGCCGTGGCCAGGGTGACGGCTCCGGCCACGACGAAGGCGCTGTCCAGACCGGCCTCGAAGGAGGCGCTGCCGGACTGCCGGGCGCGGACCACGGCCCCGAGGACCGCCACACCGAGCACCGCGCCGATCTGCCGTGTGGTGCTGCTGATGCCCGAGGCGAGGCCGCCCTCCCGCGGGTCGACCGCCTGGATGGCGGCGCCGGTCAGCGGGGACATGGTCAGGGCGAAGCCGACGCCGACCGTGGCGAGCCGCCACCACACGTTCGTGTAACCGGTGTCGGCGTGCACCCCGCCCAGGGCGAGGAGTCCGAGTCCGGCCAGTGCCAGGCCGCTGGTGACGACGGACCGGTAGCCGTACCTGGCGGCGAGGCGGCCCGCGAAGGGGCTGACGACGACCATGGCGAGGGTGGCGGGCAGGGTCTGCAGTCCGGCCCGCAGGATCGAGCTGCCCTGGACGTACACGAAGAACTGCGAGAAGAAGAACGACGAGCCCATGAGCGCGAATCCCACTACCGTCATGGCGGAGTTGGAGACGGTGAACAGCCGCCGGCGGAACAGTCCCGGCGGCAGCATCGGTGCGGGGTGCCGCCCCTCCACGGCGACGAACGCGGCGAGGAGGGCGGCCGCCGCGGCGAAGCCACCGAGGATCACCGGTGAGGTCCAGCCGCGTGAGCCGCCTTCGATCAGGGCGTAGGCCAGGGTGCCGACCCCGAGGACGGACAGGACCGTGCCCGGGAGGTCGAGGGCGCGGGCGTCCGGGTTGCGGGACTCCGTGAGGACGCGCCGGCCGGCCACCAGCAGGACCACGCCGATGGGCACGTTGACCAGGAAGATCGCGGGCCAGCCGAACGCCTGCGACAGAACGCCTCCGGCCACGGGCCCGGCGGCCAGGCCGATGCCGCTGAGCCCTGCCCACAGCCCGATCGCCCTGACCCGTGCCTGCGGGGCGGGATACGCGGCCACCAGAAGTGCGAGCGAGGCGGGGCTCAGGGCCGCGGCCCCGACCCCCTGCAGCACCCGCCCGGTCACCAGCCAGCCGACCGAGGGCGCGACGCTGCACAGCACGGACGCGGCGGTGAACACCGCGACACCGCTCAGGTACACGCGCTTGCGGCCGAAGCGGTCGGCGAGGACTCCGCCGGACAGCAGCAGCATGGCCACCAGCAGGACATAGGCGTCGACGATCCATTGCAGGCCGCTCAGTCCCGTGTCCAGGCGGTGCTGCATGTCGGGCAGTGCCGCGCCGACGATCGTGTTGTCGAGCAGCACCATGAACTGCCCCAGGCAGGTCACCACGAGCATGACGTCCCCTCCCCCTCACTTAAAGCAGCCAACAGCTGCATTAAGCAGGACCGTAGAGCGACTGGGTATGCAAACGCAAGTGGGAGCTGCTTTAAGGTGGGAGGCATGGACGAGCAACAGCGCACCCAGCGGCCCGGCGGGCGCAGCGCCCGCGTCCGCGCGGCGGTGCATCAGGCCGTCACCGACCTGGTGGGCGAACGCGGGTACGGCGGATTCACCGTCAGCGAGGTCGCGGCTCGCGCGGGAGTCGCCGACACCACCGTCTACCGCCGCTGGGGCAGCCTCGAAGCGCTGCTCACCGACGTGACGCTGACCCGCCTCAATGCGCGGTCCCCGATGCCCGACACCGGGGACCTGGTCAGCGACCTGCGCACCTACGCGGCCGCCGTCGCCCGCGAGATCACCGGACCCGACGGTCTGGCCGTGCTGCGCCTGGCCGTCGCCCTGTCCGGCTCCGGACCCGAGGGGCTGCGCCTGCGCGACGACTTCCTCGCCGAACGGGCCCGGCAGCTGCAGTCCATGCTCGACCGGGCGCGCGAGCGCGGGGAGCGGCCCCCCGACGCGCTGGCCGTCGTCGACCACGTCATGGCCCCGATGTACATCCGCGTCCTGTTCGGCGCGGGCCCGCTCACCCCGGAGTACGTGGAGGGCCTGGTCGACCGTCTGCTCCGGTGACGGCCGGCGGCCGAGTAGCCGGTGCCGATGAGTTTCCGGCGGTCGTGCGGTCTACCCCTCGACGAAGGGAGCGCACCATGCGCAAGATCACCGTTTGCACGTTCCTGACGCTGGACGGCGTCATGCAGGCCCCGGGCGGTCCGGACGAGGACGCCGAGAGCGGCTTCGAGCACGGTGGCTGGCAGAAGCCGGTGACCGACGACGAGGTCGGCGCGGCCATCGCCGGTTGGTACGAGCACTCCGACACGATGCTGCTCGGCCGCAAGACCTACGAGATCTTCGCGTCGTACTGGCCGACCGCCGATCCCGACAACCCGTTCACCGACCGGATGAACGGCATGCAGAAGTACGTGGCGTCCCGGACCCTGATGTCCGTCGAGTGGCAGAACTCCACGCTGCTGGAGGGCGACGTCGCCGATGCCGTACGCGAGCTGAAGGCGTCCGACGGTGGCAACATCAACGTCGTCGGCAGCGGCGACCTCGCCCAGACCCTCATGCGGCACGGCCTCGTCGACGAGTACCGGCTGACCATCCACCCGGTGATCATCGGCACCGGCAAGCGGCTGTTCGCCGACGGAGCGATCCCCACCGCGCTGGAGCCGGTCAGCGTCTCGACGACGAAGGGCGGCACCGTCGTCGGCGTCTACCGGGTGAACGGTGAGCCCGGCTACGACAGTTACTAGGGCCCTGTGGGGCCGGAGCCCGGCTCAGGCCGCCCTGCGCCCTCCCTCCCCGTGCGCCCGGCTCAAGCCGCCCTGCGCCCCCTCTCCCCGTGCGCCCGGATCACGTCCGCGTACCGGTAACCCGTGCCCTTGATCGTGCGCCGCTGGGTCTCGTAGTCGACGTGGACCAGGCCGAAGCGCTTGTCGTAGCCGTAGGCCCACTCGAAGTTGTCCAGCAGGGACCAGGCGAAGTAGCCGGCCAGCGGGGCGCCCTTGCGGGCGGCGGACGCGCACGCGGCGAGGTGGTCGATCAGGTACTGCTGGCGTTCCGGGTCGTCGACCGTGCCGTCGGGGCGGACGACGTCGGGGTAGGCGGAGCCGTTCTCGGTGACGTAGAGCTTGCGGGCGCCGTACTCGTTGGTGAGGCGGAGCAGGAGGGTCTCGATGCCGTGCGCGTCGATCTCCCAGTCCATGCCGGTACGGGGCACGCCGGGGCGGGCGACCTGACGGGCCCGGGGCGCCGGTCCGGCGGGGTCGTCGGCGACGGTGACCGGCATGTAGTAGTTGAGGCCGAGCCAGTCCAGGGGGGCCGCGATCGCCGCCGAGTCGCCTGGCCGTTCGGGGAGTTCGACGCCGTAGACCTCCCGCATGTCCGCCGGGAAGCCGCGGCCGTGGACCGGGTCGAGCCACCAGCGGTTGGTGTGGCCGTCCATGCGGCGGGCGGCGGCGAGGTCCTCCGGACGGTCGGTGGCCGCGTGCACCGTGGAGAGGTTGGTGACGATGCCGACCTGGGCGGAGGGGGCCTCGGCGCGGATCGCCCGGGTGGCGAGGCCGTGGCCGAGGAGGAGGTGGTAGGAGGCGCGGACGGCGGCCGTGAGGTCGGTCAGGCCGGGGGCCATCTTCCCCTCCAGGTGGCCGATCCAGGCCGAGCACAGGGGCTCGTTCAGGGTGGTCCAGTGGTCGACCCGGTCCCCCAGCCGGCCGGCCACGACCGAGGCGTACGCCGCGAAGTGCTCGGCGGTCTCGCGTGCGGGCCAGCCGCCGCGGTCCTGGAGTACCTGGGGCAGGTCCCAGTGGTAGAGGGTGACGGACGGGGTGATGCCGGCGGCCAGCAGAGCGTCGATCAACCGGTCGTAGAAGTCGAGGCCCTTGGGGTTGACCGGTCCGTCGCCGCCCGGGATCACGCGCGGCCAGGCGACGGACAGGCGGTAGGCGTTGGTGCCGAGCCGGCGCATCAGGTCGATGTCCTCGCGCCAGCGGTGGTAGTGGTCGCAGGCGACGTCGCCGGTGTCGCCGCCCGCGACCTTGCCGGGGGTGTGCGAGAAGGTGTCCCAGATCGACGGCGAGCGGCCGTCCTCCGACACGGCTCCCTCGATCTGGTAGGCCGCCGTGGCCGTGCCCCACAGGAAGTCGTGCGGGAGTGCGGCGAGGTCGATGGTCACGAAAGTCCTTTCACGGTCGGTCACTTGACGGCGCCCGCCGTCAGCCCGGCGACGAGATAGCGCTGGAGCAGCAGGAATCCGGCGACCACGGGGACGCTGACGACCAGCGAGGCGGCCATGATCTGGTTCCAGTACACGTTGTTGAGCGTGGAGTAGCCCTGGAGGCCGACGGCGAGGGTGCGGGTGGTGTCGTTGGTCATCACCGACGCGAAGAGCACCTCGCCCCAGGCGGTCATGAAGGCGTAGACGGCGACCGCGACGATCCCGGGGATCGCGGCCGGCACCACGACCCGGAAGAGCGCGCCGAACGGCCCGCAGCCGTCCACCAGCGCGGCCTCGTCCAGGTCGCGCGGCACCGAGTCGAAGTACCCGATCAGCATCCAGATCGAGAACGGCAGGGAGAAGGTCAGATACGTCAGGATCAGCCCGCCCCGCGAGCCGAACAGGGCGATTCCGGTGGCGTTGCCGATGTTGACGTAGATCAGGAAGAGGGGCAGGAGGAAGAGGATCCCGGGAAACATCTGCGTGGACAGCACGGTGACCGTGAAGACGCGCTTGCCGCGGAACTCGTAGCGGCTGACGGCGTACGCGGCGAACACCGCGATCACCACCGAGCACACGGTCGCCGCGCCCGCCACGACCAGCGAGTTCACGAAGTACCGCGCGAGCGGGATCGTCGACCAGATGTCGATGTACGGCCGGACGGTCAGCCGGCTCGGCAGCCAGTGGAACTCGCCCGTGACGTCCGCGAGCGGCTTCAGCGAGCTGGAGACCATGACGTAGACCGGCAGCAGGACGAAGCCGGTGAGCAGGGTGAGGAAGATCCGCCGGGACCAGAAGAACGAACGCGGCGGCGCCATGGGCGAGCGGGGGCTAGACATCGGCCGGCTTCCTTCCCCGGGAGGTCAGCAGGAGGTAGACGCCCGTCACCACGAGCAGGAACAGCAGCAGGAGTACGGACATGGCGGAGCCGGTGCCGAAGTTCCAGGTGACGAAGGACGCCTGGTAGATGTGGACCGAGATGAGGTCCGCGGCCTCCGGGGCCGACCTGCCGAACAGGACGAACGGCGTGTTGAAGTCGTTGAACGTCCACAGGAACAGCACCAGGACCAGCACCTGGTTGACCGGACGCAGGGACGGCAGCGTGATCCGGCGGATCTGCTGCAACAGCCCGGCACCGTCCAGGGCCGCCGCCTCGTACAGCTCGCCGGGGATGTTCTGGAGTCCCGCCATGACGATGAGGAAGGCGAACGGCCAGCCCTTCCACACCGAGACGGTCAGCAGCGCCCAGAAGCTGTTGTCGCCGATGAGCCAGAAGGACGGCTTGCCGGTGAGGTGGAGCTGGCCGTGCAGGACGTGGTTCACCAGGCCGTTGTCGTGCTGGAACATGAACACCCAGGTGATGACGGCCGCGTAGACCGGCAGGGCGTACGGCACCAGGAACAGGGCGCGCAGCAGGCCCCGGCCGCGGAAGGTGTCCTGCATGTAGATCGCCGCCGCGGTGCCGACCAGCCAGCACAGGCCGACCGACAGCAGGGTGAAGGCCACGGTGACGAGGAAAGAGTGCAGCAGCGCCTCGCCGACCGGGGCGTCGAGGTCCACCGACACCTTGTAGTTGTCGAGGCCGGACCAGGGCGCGGTGCCCCAGTCACGGATGTAGAACTGCGTGAGCTCCTTGAAGCTCATCACGATGCCGATCACCATCGGCACCAGGTGGACCAGGAGTTCGAGGAGCAGGGCCGGCAGCAGGAGCAGATACGGCAGGCCGATGCGGCGGATCCTTCCGGGACGGCGGTGGGGACCCGGGTGCGCCGCCCCGGCCGGGTTCTGCTGCGCGGTGGCCTCCGCGGACGCGGTGGTGGTCATCGCGCTCACTTCGCCGGCATCTGCTGCTGGGCCTTCTCCAGCGCCGCCTTCACCGACTCGGTGGTGACCGCGCGTCCGGCGGCCGCGTCGGCGAACAGGTCCTTGACGGCGGTCCCTACGGCCGTCTCGAACTGCGATTCGTCGGCGACCTGGGGCAGGGCGGCCGCGCTGGTGGCGAGGGTGTTCTTGAGGACCGCGTCGGGGCCCGAGCTGAAGGCGGAGTCCGCCTGGACGGTCTTCACCGGCGGGATGGAGCTGTAGGCGGTGTTGAGGATCTTCTGCTCGGCGTCGCCGGTCATGAACTTCACGAACTTCTTGGCACCGTCGATGTTGTCGGTGTTCTTGAAGACGGCCAGGTTGATGCCCATGACGGCCGAGTTGACCTGGGTGCCGGCGCCCGGGGTGCCGGACTGCACGGGCACGGGTGCGATGCCGTACTTGTCCGCGCTCATGCCCTGGGACTCGAGGTTGGAGGACGCGGACTGCCACAGCAGCATGGCCTGCTTGCCCTTGGCGAAGTCGCTCACCGACTGGTTCTGGGCGTACTCGGCGTCGCCGGTCGGGATGACCTTGTCCTTGGCCATGAGGTCGACGTACTGCTTGACCGCGGCCACCACGTTGTCGTTCGTGAAGTCGGGCTTGCCGTCGGAGGTGAAGAAGTCGCCGCCGTGCTGCTTGGCGAAGACGAAGACGTGGTGGATGTTCTCGGCCAGGCTCGCGCCCTCCGCGCCGAGCGCGGTCTTGCCCTTGGCCTGGATCTTCTTCCCGTCGGCGACCAGTTCGGCCCAGGTGGCCGGGGGCTTGGCGATGCCGGCGTCGGCGAAGATCTCCTTGTTGTAGTAGAGGGCGTAGGACATCGAGTAGAGGGGGACCGCGGCCGGGTCCTGGCCCTGGGCGCCGGTGGAGCCGAGCGCGGAGTCGACGAAGCGGTCCCGGCCGCCGATCGCGGCGAAGTTCTTGGCGTTCCAGGGCAGCAGCGCGCCGGTGGCCTGGAGGGAGGCGCTCCAGGTGTTGCCGATGTTGAGGACGTCGGGGCCCTGGCCCGAGGTGGTCGCGGTGAGGATCCGGTTGAGCAGGTCGGACCAGGGGACGACCTCGACCTTGACCTTGATGCCGGTCTGCTTCTCGAACTTGTCGAGTTCGGGCTGGAGTACCTTCTTGTCGACCTCGATGCTGGCACCCTGGTTGGAGGCCCAGTAGGTCAGGGTCTTCGGCGAGTCGTTGGACCCGCCGCTCGTCGACGAGCCGCCGCCACAGGCGGTCACGAGAGTCATGAGGGAAACGGTGACCGCACCGGCGGCCGCGGCTCGGGTTCTGCGCATGGCTCTGGAGTCCCTTCCAGGGAGAGACCCCGGGGTGCGTTCGCTTCCCGAACACCGTCCCGGAGTTAATTTATGGCGTGATTTAAGACGCGAAGGAAACTCGCGTCAAGAGTCGGCGCAGCGGTATCTTGCAGGTCGAGGCGGCGTCGGAAGGGATCCACATGGCGGGGCGGAACGGGCGGACGGTGCGTGACCTGCGACGGGGCAATCGGACCGCCGTACTGCAACGGTTGTATTTCGACGGCCCCATGAGCCGCTTCGAACTGGCCCCCGCCACCGGCCTGAGCGGCGGCTCCATCAGCAACGTGGTCGCGGAACTGGTCGAGGACGGCCTGGTCGAGGAGGCCGGCACGGTCGAGTCCGACGGCGGCCGCCCCCGCACCCTGCTGCGCGTCGCCCCCACCGGCGGCCACATGATCGGCGTGGACGTCGGCGAGACCCGCGTCCGCGTAGAGCTCTTCGACCTCACCCTCACCGAACTCGCCCGCACCGAACGGCCTTTGGAACATCACGGCTACGACGTCGAGGTCGTCGTCGGCCACATCCGCGACGGCATCGCCGAGGTCCTCGCCGACACGGACATCACCCCCGAACAGCTGCTGGGCGTGGGCATCGGCGTCCCCGGCATCGTGGCCCGCACCCCCGGCCAGGGCGCGGTGGTGCACGGCCAGACGATGGGCTGGGACGCTGTCCCGCTGGAGTCCCTGCTGCGTTCGACCTGTGAACTCCCTGACTCCGTGCCGTACTTCATCGACAACGGCGCCCGCACGCTCGGCCAGGCCGAGCTGTGGTTCGGCGCCGGCCGGGGCTGCCACAACGCGGTGGTCGTCCTCTTCGGCTCGGGCATCGGCGCCTGTCTCGTCACCGAGGGGGTGGAGTACGGCCGCCCCCTGGAGTGGGGCCATGTGACCGTGCGGGTCAGGGGACGCCGCTGCCGCTGCGGCGCGCTGGGCTGCCTGGAGGCGTACGCGGGAGCGGGGGCGCTCGTCGACCGCTGGCGCGAGGCGGGCGGCCACCCGCCCGAGGACACCGACGAGGAGACCGCGCTGGCCGCGCTGCTCGCCGCCGCCGACCCGGCCGACGGCGCCGAGCCCGACCCGGCTGCCCTCGCCGTCCTGGAGGAGACGGCCGAGTACGTGGGCGCGGGCCTGTCCGACCTGGTCAACCTCTTCCAGCCCGAACGCATCCTCATCGGCGGCTGGGCGGGCCTCCAGCTCGGCCCCCGCCTCCTGCCGGCCCTACGCCGGTACACCGACGCCTACGCCCTGCGCCACCCCGCCGAACGCGTCTCCATCGACCTCGGCAGACTCGGCCCGGACGCGGTCACGGTCGGCGCGGCGAGCCTGCCCCTGGCCGACCTCTTCGCCCGGGGCGGGCGGCCCGCCGCACCCGGGCAGGACCGCCGGAGCGCGACCGGTTGACCAGAGCTGGATCGCGAGGACGCCACCGGACCGACCCGGCGTTGGAGCCCGAGGACGCTGTCGGCCGACCACGGTTGAAGCGCCACGGGGACCACCGGTCCCACAGGACGGCGTGACCGCGAGGACGCGACCGGCTGACCCGGCCGGAACGCGGGTTCCTCCCGTGCCCTGTGAGGACCGGAGGGCGAGAGCCTGTTGGACCGACAGGCGGCCGGGCAAAGACGACCTCAGGCCGGAGCGACGGTCCGGGTGACGACCCAGCGGTGAGGCGAGATGGGCCGGGTCCGGGTGAAACCGTGGTTCTCGAAGGCGGCCATCGGGCCGGTGTGCAGGAACGAGCCCGACAGCGAACGGTCGTCGGTCTCCTCGGGATAGCCCTCGACCGTGCCGCCGCCCTCATGGGCGATCTCGGCCAGCGCACCGCCGAGAGCGGCGTGAGCGACGCCGCGCCCGCGCAGACCCTTTCCGGTGAAGAAGCAGGTGACGCGCCAGTCCGGCAGCGTCGTGAGGTCCTTTTCGTACGTCCGCCTGCTCTTGATCTCCGGCAGCTCGGTCGGCGAGCCGAACTGGCACCAGCCCAGGCAGTCGTCGCCTTCGAAGACGAGCGCGGCGTGGGTCCGCCCCTCGCGGACGCGCTGCTCCTTCTCGGCCCGGTTCTGCTGGGGGGTGCGCCCCTTCCCGACCTTGACATGGAAGCCCATGCACCAGCAGCCGCCCCACACGCCGTTGTTCGCCTCGACCAGTCGGGCGAACGCGGGCCAGGTGTCCGTGTCCAGTGGCCGGACGGTGAGGGGGGCGGCGGGTGTATCGCCTGTCGCGTTGCCGCTCACGTACTCCTCCCGGGAGGTTGTACTGAGACGGTAGACCCGGTCAGGCCACCGGGTCGAGGAACGTCAGCACGGAGGCGGGCTCCTCGATCAGCGGGGTGAGCGCGGCGTTGAAGGGGCCGCCGTACGGGGCGTTCAGGTGCGCCTGGAAGGCGTCCTCGTCCCGGTACACCTCGAAGATCCAGAAGGCGCGTGGGTGCGAGGCCTTGGTGTAGACGTCGAAGGCGAGGTTGCCCTCCTCCGCACGCACCTTGCCGGCGTACTCCGTGATCATGCGGGCGACCTCGTCCTGCGCTCCCTCACGGGCGGTGAACTCGGCGAGCAGGGTCTTCTTCACGGGTGCGTGTCCTTGTTCGTCGTGGTGGGAGCCGAGGTACCGGGGTGTCATCGCCGACTTGTGTCATCGATGACATTCGGGTCTGCATGATGGGCGCAGTGCGGTCGCCTCGTCAACGGTTCGGGCACGAAGCGGGCGGCCACCGCCATCGTTGCGGACTTGTGACGGGCGCGGGGCATTGACGTTGCCGGGAGACGGGGTCATCATCCTCGGCAGTGTCAACGATGACATAAGTCAACGATGACACCTCGGGACGGCATGCCCCGATGCCGCCGCTCGTCCGCAATCCCGCTGGAGTCGTTCATGTCTCGCATCCCCCGACTGCCTTCCTCCCTGCTCAGAGTCGCCGCGTGTACGTCGGTCGCGGCCCTCGCCCTGACGGCCTGCGGTTCCGGATCCGGATCGGGCTCCACGAGCTCCGGATCGGGCACGGTGAAGGTCGGGCTGATCACCAAGACCGACACCAACCCGTTCTTCGTGAAGATGAAGGAGGGCGCGGAGAAGGCCGCCAAGAAGGACGGCGTCCAGCTCATGACCGCGGCGGGCAAGTTCGACGGAGACAACGCCGGTCAGGTCACCGCCATCGAGAACATGGTCGCCGCCGGGGTGAAGGGCATCCTGATCACCCCGAGCGACTCCAAGGCGATCGTGCCCGCGATAGCGAAGGCCAAGGCCAAGGGCGTGCTGGTCATCGCCCTGGACACGCCGACCGAGCCGGAGAGCGCGGTCGACGCCCTCTTCGCCACCGACAACCTCAAGGCCGGCGAGCTGATCGGCGAGTACGCCAAGGCCGCGATGAAGGGCAAGACGGCGAAGATCGCCGCCCTCGACCTCGCGCCCGGCGTCTCCGTCGGCGTCCAGCGGCACAACGGGTTCCTCAAGGGCTTCGGCGCCACCGAGAAGGACGTGGCCTGCGCCCAGGACACGGGCGGCGACCAGGCCAAGGGCCAGACGGCGATGGAGAACTGCCTCCAGAAGGAACCCGGCATCAACCTCGTCTACACCATCAACGAGCCGGCCGCGCTGGGCGCGTACACCGCGCTGAAGGCCAAGGGCCGGGAGAAGGACGTCCTGATCGTCTCCGTCGACGGCGGCTGCACCGGCACCCAGGCCGTCAAGGACGGCAAGATCGCGGCCACGTCGCAGCAGTACCCGCTGAAGATGGCCGCCGAGGGCGTCAACGCCGTCGTGACGTACGCCAAGGGCGGCAAGAAGGCGTCCGGTTACACCGACACCGGCGTCACCCTGATCACCGACAAGGCCCAGACGGGCGTGGCGTCCAAGGACACCGCCTTCGGCCTGGAGAACTGCTGGGGCTGAGTCCGGCTCCAGCGGACGCACGACTTCGCCTCTCCCCCAGGCCCTGTCGGGCCTAAGCGGGGCGGCCGGCCCCGCACCTCCCCGACCCGGGGACGGCCGCCCCCGTGTCCCACCAGGACTTCTGTCTTCCGACAAGGACTTCGCATGACCGCCACGTCCACGCCTCCGAGCACCTCCTCGCCGTACGCCGAGCTCAAAGCGCCGACCGCGGCCCGCAGGCTGCTCACGGCACCGACCACCGGCCCGCTCGTCGCCCTCCTTATCGCCTGTGTCTTCTTCGCCGTCTCCTCCGACCAGTTCCTCACCGGCGGGAACTTCTCGCTGATCGTGCAGCAGGTCATGGTCGTCGGCACCCTCGCCATCGGCCAGACCCTGATCATCCTCACCGCGGGCATCGACCTGTCGTGCGGCGCGGTGATGGCGTTCGGCAGCATCGTGATCGCCAAGATGGCCGCCGAGGGCTCACTGCCCCCACTGCTCGCCATCGCGCTGGGCCTGGTCGTCTGCGGCGGCTTCGGTCTGGTGAACGGGCTGCTGGTGCAGAAGATCCCGCTGCCGCCGTTCATCGTCACGCTCGGCATGCTCAACGTGGCGTTCGCGCTGACCCACATCTACTCCGAGGAGCAGACGGTCACCAACCTGCCCGGCCCGCTGACGGCCCTGGGGCAGACCTTCCCGATGGGCCACACGGACATCACCTACGGCTCCCTCGTCACCATCGCCCTGTTCCTCCTGCTCGCCTACGCGCTGAGCAGCACGGGCTGGGGCCGGCACGTCTACGCCCTGGGCAACAGCCCGGAAGCCGCGCGGCTGAACGGCATCCGCACCTCCCGCCTGACCATCGGCGTCTACACCGTCGCCGGTCTCCTCTACGGCGTCGCCGCCCTGCTCCTCATCTCCCGCACCGGAGTCGGCGACCCGCAGGCCGGACAGACCGACAACCTCGACAGCATCACGGCCGTGGTCCTCGGCGGCACCAGCCTCTTCGGAGGCCGCGGTTCGGTCCTCGGCACCTTCATCGGCGTCCTGATCGTCGGGGTCTTCCGCAACGGGCTCCAGCTGATGGGCGTCGCCTCGATCTACCAGACCCTGATCACCGGAGTCCTGGTCATCCTCGCGGTGACCGTCGACCAGATCTCCCGGAAGAAGGCCCGATGACCGCCCTCGACTCCCCCACCCCGATCCTTCAGGCCCGCGGTCTCGTCAAGCGCTACGGCCAGGTCACCGCCATCGACGGCGCCGACTTCGACCTGCTGCCCGGCGAGGTGCTCGCCGTGATCGGCGACAACGGCGCCGGAAAGACCAGCCTCATCAAGGCACTCACCGGTGCGGTGACGCCAGACGCGGGCGAGATCCGCCTCAACGGCGAGCCGATCCAGTTCTCCGGACCGCAGAGTGCCCGCGCCCACGGCATCGAGACGGTCTATCAGGACCTGGCGGTGGCCGCCTCGATGGACATCGCCTCGAACGTGTTCCTCGGCCGCGAGCTGCGCCGGCCCGGGGTCCTCGGCAGTGTCTTCCGGATGCTCGACAAGAAGCGCATGCGCCAGGAGGCCGCCGAGCACATGGCGGACCTGAAGATCGGACTGCGCTCGCTGACCCAGTCGGTCGAGACCCTCTCCGGGGGCCAGCGGCAGGCCGTGGCGGTCGCCCGTTCCGTCGCCTGGGCCCGCAGTGTCGTCGTCATGGACGAACCCACCGCAGCGCTCGGCGTCAAGGAGTCCGGACAGGTCCTCGACCTCATCCGGCGGGTCCGGGACAAGGGCATGCCGGTCGTCCTGATCAGCCACAACATGCCGCACGTCTTCGAGATCGCCGACCGGATCCACGTGCACCGGCTGGGCCGGCGGGCCGCCCTGATCAAGCCGTCCGACTACTCCATGGCGGAGGTCGTCGCCATCATGACCGGCGCGCTCACCGTCGACGAGGCCGGAGATACTGTCGTAGCGGATTCCGCGGCCGCGAAGGCCGCGGGCGTCCAGGCCACCTGACCACCACTCATCACTCGACGGCATCCGGCCGAGGCCGCGGCCGGAACCGACGAGCACAGGAGACGGTTTCCTCCATGGCAGCGAACCGCCGCCCGACCCTGGCCGACGTCGCCCGCGAAGTGGGCGTCAGCGCCAAGACGGTCTCCCGCGTTCTCAACGAGGACGGACCCGCGTCGGCCGAGACCAGGGAACAGGTGCTGGCCGCCGTGGCCAAGCTCGGCTTCCAGCCGAACCTCATGGCGCGCAACATCCGCGTCGGCGGGCCCGACACCACCATCGGTCTGGTCGTCCCCGACCTCGGCAACCCGTTCTTCGGAGCGGTGGCCCGCAGTATCGAGGACACGGTCCGCGACCGCGGACTGACCCTGCTCATGGGCTCCTCGGCGGAAAACCCGGACCAGGAACGCGCCCTGACGGACAAGTTCCTCGCCCGCCGCGTCAGCATCCTGCTGGTCGTGCCGTCCGTCGGCGCCGACCACTCCCACCTCAAGACCCACCGCGCCACAGGGCTGCCCGTCGTGTTCGTCGACCGTCCCGGAGCGGGCCTGGCCGCCGACAGCGTCGTCAGCTCCAACCGCACCGGCGCCCACGACGGTGTCGCCCACCTCATCGCCCACGGCCACCGGCGCATCGGCTTCGTCGGTGACCTGCCGGTCAAGCTCTACACCCGCCGTGAGCGCCTGGCCGGGTACCGCGAGGCCCTCGAGCGGGCCGGCCTGCCGTACGACCGTTCCCTGGTCACCAACGCCCATGACCAGCAAGGGGCTTCGGCCGCGACCTCCCGGCTCCTGGGCCTGGCCGATCCGCCCACGGCCCTGTTCGCCGGCAACAACATCGTCGCCCTGGGGATAGTGGCCGAACTCGCCCGCAGCCGACGCAAGGACGTCGCCGTGGTCTCCTTCGACGACGTCCCGCTCGCCGAGGCGCTCGAACCCGCCCTGACCGTCGTCGCCCAGGCCCCCGAGGAGATCGGCAGAACGGCGGCGACCACGGCACTGTCCCGCCTCGACGGCGACCGCGGCCGGGCCCGGACCATCACCGTGCCGACCCGGCTGATCGTGCGCGGCTCGGGCGAGCGGCCCGCCCCCCGGTTGCAGCGGGCCTGACCCGTCAGTCCGCCTGCCCCGGCACCTCCTTCATCTCGTTCACGACCGCCCGCTGAGTGATGGCGATGGTGAACGTCACGGTCCCCTTCTTGAAGGTCTCGCTCGGCTCGACCTGCACAGCGCGCTCACCGAGGAACGCGTACGTCTTCTTGTCGAAGATCCACTCGGTGCGCTCCCCGTTCTGCTCGTCGAGCCGCGCGATCGCGACCCCGTGGCGCCCCACCGCGTCGACGGCGTCGTCCACGGCGACGACGCCGGGGATCTCGGCGGCGGCCTTGTAGAGCGCGGCGGTGAGGCGGGCGGGCGGGTAGCTCTCGGTCAGCAGGTCGCCGATGGCGACGAACGCGGCCTGGTCGCGGGGGACTTCGGGATCCCGGACGGCGTCCGACTCCTGGTAGATCTTCCGCAGCAGGGCCCGGGGTTCGGTGGGCAGTTGGGCGAGCCGGTGGTAGGCCGAGCTGAGCGGGTTCGGTCCGGCCAGGGTGGTGCCGTCCTCGCTCGTGTTGCCCGGCTCGATCAGCCAGCCGTTCCTGCCGTCGGGGGACTCCCAGACCTGGCGGGAGTGCAGCTTCTCACTGACCACCGTGGTCTTGTCGTCGACCGCCTTCGGGTAGGTGTTCGCGACCTTGGAGGCGATGTAGAGGAACTGGTCGTCGCGCACCGTGGGTTCGGTGGTGTCGGCGGCGGCCAGGGAGATGTGGTCGAGCAGGCGGTCGGCGCCCTGGGCGTCGACGGCGCCGATCCGGGTCGTCAGGGCGGGCCCGGTGGCCAGGGAGGAGTTCGCGTCACCGCCGCCGGTCAGGGCGAGGCCGCCCACGACCGCGCCGGCCAGGGCGCAGGCCAGCGCGGGCATCAGGACCGCCCGGCGCAGGAACGGGTTGCGGCGTACGGGGACGACAGCGGTGGTGCGGAGGTCTTCGCGGATCTGGACCATCATCTGCTCCTTGTGGAACTGGTGACGGCCCGCCGGCAGATCCCGCTCCACGGAGGGCAGAAGACCCTGGGTCTCCGTCCACTCGGCCGGGTGCGGCTGGGCGGGGCTGGCGTTCATCGGTTTCCTTCCTGTGCGGACCGGATCACGTAGTCGCGATCACCTGTTGTCTGCCGGTTTGTTCGGGTGAGTTCCCTGTTTTTTCGTGCCGGTTGGGCCAGTTCGACCTCGGCGAGCTTGCGCAGCCTGCCGCGCGCCCGGGACAGCCGGGAGCGGACGGTGCCGACGGGGATGCCGAGGGCGCGGGCGGCGTCGGCGTATTCCAGCCCCTCCCACAGACACAGCACCAGGACCTCGCGTTCGGGGCGTCTCAGGGAGGCGAGCGCGGTCAGTGTGGCGGCGATCCGGCGCCGGTCGTCCACCCGCCCGGCGGTCTCCTCGGCATGGTCGGCGGCCTTCGCCGGCCCCGCCGCGGCCACCGCGCCGGCCGCGGCCCGGTAGCGGCGGTTGCTGCGGTAGTGGGACCGGGCGACGTTCGTGGCGATGCCGAGCAGCCACGGCCGCAGCGAGCCCCCGTCGGCCTCGACCGACGCCCGGCGCCGCCAGGCCTCCATGAACGTCGCCGCCATGACGTCCTCGGCCACGGACCAGTCGGCGGTCAGCCGGAAGGCGTGGTTGTACACCGAGCGGGCGCACTCGTCGTAGAGCTCCGCGAAGGCGTCCGGATCCCCGGCCCGTATCCGGGTTCGCATATCTGTGGTCACGCACTCAACTGCCCGGACGGATCAGCGGGTTCCAGTGATGCACGTCACATCCCCGCTAATGTTGTGCACTTTATTGACGGCAGTCACCAGACAGCCTAATTTCACGGTGTCCTTCCCCCGCTCAAGGGAGCCCGCGATGCCCCCGTCCCCCACCGCATCAGAACGCACCCGCCAACTGCGCCGAGTCGCCCTCTCCGGCCTGCTCGGCACCGCCGTCGAGTTCTACGACTTCCTCGTCTACGGCACCGTCGCAGCCCTCGCCTTCGGCGAACTGTTCTTCCCCGGCGCCGACCCGGCCGTGGGCACGATCGCCGCGTTCGGCACCTTCGCCGCCGGATACGTGGCCCGCCCGATCGGCGGCGTCGTCTTCGGCCACTTCGGCGACCGCCTCGGCCGCAAGAACATGCTGCTGCTCACCATGAGTCTGATGGGCGGCGCCAGCTTCCTCATCGGCCTGCTGCCCACGTACGACACCATCGGCGTCTGGGCGCCGGTCCTGCTGATCACCCTGCGCGTGGTCCAGGGCATCGCCATCGGCGGTGAGTGGGGCGGCGCGACCCTGATGGTCGTGGAGCACGCGGGCGAGCGCCGCCGCGGCCTGTGGTCGAGCGCCACCCAGATGGGAGCCCCGCTCGGCTCCCTGATCTCCGCCGCCGTGGTCGCCCTGGTCTCCACCCTCCCCAAGGACCAGTTCGCGGCCTGGGGCTGGCGCGTGCCGTTCCTGCTGAGCTTCCTGCTGCTCGGCGTCGGCCTGTTCGTCCGCCTCAAGGTGGTCGAGAGCCCCCTGTTCGCCGAGGTGAAGAAGGACCGCGCCGAGTCGAAACTCCCCGTCCTCGACGTCCTGCGCCGCCCGAAGCCCGTACTGCTGGCCTGCTGCGTCGGCATCGGCGCCTTCACCGCCCAGTCCCTGCTGACCAGTTACCTGATCGCGTACGCCACCGGCATCGGCTACCCCCGCCCGCAGGTGCTCACCGCGCTCACCGTCTCCGCCGCGGTCGCCCTGGTCGTGCTGCCCTTGGGCTCCGCGCTCTCCGACCGGATCGGCCGCCGCCCGGTCGTCCTCACCGGCGCGATCCTGTCCGCCGCGACCGCCTTCCCCGTCCTCGCCCTGGTCGACTCCAAGTCGTCGGGAGCCCTGATCCTGGCCGTGGTCATCGGCCACGGCATCTCCCAGTCGCTGATGTACGGGCCCCTCGGCGCCCTGTTCAGCGAGATGTTCGGCACCAAGGTCCGCTACACCGGCGCCTCCCTCGGCTACCAGGGCGCCACCCTGGTCGGCGCCGGCTTCTCCCCGATGATCGCCGGGAGCCTGGTCGCGAGCAGCGGCAACGGCACCCCCGTCGCCCTCCTGCTGTGCGGCGGCTCCCTCATCACCGCGCTGACGGTGTGGTTCGTCCGCGAGACCAGCCGTACCGCGCTCGGCGACGAACCCACCCCCGAACTCCCCACCACCCCCCACACGGAGGAGATCACCGCATGAGGCACGGCACCCGCATCGCCTGCACCGCAGCCCTCCTGCTCACCCTCACCACCGCCCCGGCGGCGACGGCCACCACCGACACCACCACCCACGTGGACGGCCAACTCCCCTCCAGCGCCACGTACATGATGGACGTCCCCACCAACTGGAACGGCACCGTCCTCCTGTTCAGCCACGGCTACAACGCGGGCCCCGCCAACCCCGCCCAGGACGCCCCGGACGCGGCCACCAAGCCCCTTCTCCTCCAGCAGGGTTACGCCCTCATCGGCTCCTCGTACGCGTCCACCGGCTGGGCGGTCACCGACGCGGTCCCCGACCAGCTGGCCACCCTGAAGGCCTTCACCACCCGCTTCGGGCAGGCCACCCGCACCCTCGCCTGGGGACGGTCGTACGGCGGCCTGGTCACCACGGCGATAGCCGAGCGCCACCCGGACGCGATCGACGGCTCGCTCTCCATGTGCGGCCTGGTCCACGGCGGAGTCGCCAACTGGAACAACACCCTCGACCCGGTGTTCGCCCTCAGGACGCTCCTGGGCTCCGGCGTCCCCCTGGTGAACCTCCCGAGCCAGCAGGCCGCCACCGACGCGGCGAACACCCTCACCGCCAAGGTCGACTCCGCCCAGTCCACGGCCGAGGGCCGGGCCCGTATCGCCCTCGCCGCGGCCCTGCACAACATCCCGGTGTGGAACGCGCCCACCCAGACCCGCCCCGCCGCGACCGACTGGGACGCCCAGCAGGCCAACCAGTACGACGCCGTCAAGGGGCTGCTGAAGATCGCCGCCTTCAACCGCCGCCAGGAGGCGGAGGTGCGCGCGGGCGGCAACATGTCCTGGAACACCGGCGTCGACTACAGGCGGCTGCTCGCCCAGTCCTCCGTCCGCCAGGAGGTCACCGAGCTGTACAGCAAGGCGGGCCTCTCCCTGACCAAGGACCTCGCCGCCCTCAACCGGGCCCCGCGCATCACCGCCGACCCCGCCGCCGTCGCCTGGACGAGCACCACCAGCAGCTTCACCGGCAAGCTGGTCAAGCCCCAGCTCTCCATCCACACCATCGGCGACCCCCTGGTCCCCGTCCAGACGGAGAGCGCCCTGCGCCGCGCGGTGACGGCCGCCGGCTCCGCCCCCCTCCTCCGCCAGGCCTACGTCGACAACGCCGGCCACTGCACCTTCAGCCCCGCCGAACAACTGGCCGCCCTCCACACCCTGGAGGACCGCCTGACCACCGGCAGCTGGCACGGCACCGACCCGGCGTCCCTCAACGCCCGCGCCACCGCGGCCGACCCCACCACCCCCGCCCGCTACGTCCGGTACCACCCCACCCCCTACCTGCGCCCCTACGACCTTGCCCACCCCGCCGACCGCCGGTGACCTCGTACGACCGCCTGCCGCACAGTCGGCGGGCGGCCGTACCCTTGCCCCCGTGGAGGACGACGACATCCTGGACACCGCGGAGGGGCCGCAGCCGCGCCCGCAGTCCCTCATGCTCACCTTCTTCGGCAACCATGTCCTGGAGGAGGGGGACCTGGGCGTCTACTCGGGCAGCATCATCGACGTCCTGGGCCGCGTGGGCGTGGGCGAACAGGCCGTACGCTCCACCCTCACCCGCATGGTCAACCGGGGCCTCCTCCAGCGCCAGCGCGAGGGCCGCAAGATGTTCTTCGGCCTGACCCCGCAGGCCACCCGCGTCCTGATCGACGGCCGCACCCGCATCTGGAAGCAGGGCGCCGTCAACGACGACTGGGACGGCTCCTGGACCCTGCTCGCCTTCTCCCTGCCCGACTCCTGGAAACGCCAGCGCCACGACCTGCGCTCACGCCTCACCTGGTCAGGTTTCGGCGCCCTCTACAGCGGCCTGTGGATCGCCCCCGGCCACGTCGACGTCTCGGCGGTGGTCACCGACCTCGGTCTCACGGCCCACGTCAAGATCTTCCACGCCCAGGCCGCCGAGGTGACCGACATCGAGCAGATGATCCGCGACACCTGGGACCTGGAGTCCATCGCCGCCCGCTACGTCACCTTCGACAAACGCTGGACCGCCCACCTCGTCAACGGCACCGACGACGACCCGATCGGCACCCGCCTGCGCCTGGTCAGCGACTGGCTCCGCACCATCCGCACGGACCCGAGACTCCCGGCCCGCCACCTCCCCCCGGCCTGGCCGGCCCGCCCCGCCCAGGAAACCTTCCACCGGGTCGCCGACCAGACCCACCCGGCACTGGAGGCGGCCCGAGCGACGCTGCAGACAATCCCGCTGCACAACTAGGGCAGGGTTCGAGGTCGTCGAGCGAGTGCGACCCGGTGGGGGCTGGTCGCGCAGTTCCCCGCGCCCCTAAGGGGTTGCAGTCACCTGCGCCACGATGGGCCGCAAGCCGCGTACGGCGAGAAGGGGACGGGGTGGGGGGTGTCCGCCCGCAGCGGCCGGCGTCCGTTACAGGGTGCTGCCCAGGGGACCGAGCCGCCGGACCGAGGACGGACACCCCCCACCCTGGCACCGCCCCACCCACACACAGCACGCGCTACACAAGCCCCCACCGGGGCCGCAGCTGCGCCGCAGGCACCCAGGGGCGCGGGGAACTGCGCAAAACGCCCGCCCCCACCTAACCCGAACCCGAACCCGCACCCGCACCCGCACCCGCACCCGCCCAGCAACCGAACCCGCTCAACCGCCGGAGGCGTCCCCACCCACCGTGAACCCGATCACCGTCCCACCCCCCTCCCGGGGAAACGCGAACGGCGCCCCCCCGTGCGACAGCGCAACCTCCCGCACGATCGACAACCCCAGCCCCGACCCCGGCAACGACCGCGCGTCCGCCGCCCGGTAGAACCGGTCGAACACCCGCACGAGATCGACCTCGGCGATCCCCGGCCCCCGGTCCAGCACCTCCACCCGCACCGGCCCGGCCGCCGACAACCCCGACACCGAGATCTCGATCGCAGCGGTACCGTCCCGGTCGAACTTCGCCGCGTTCTCGACCAGGTTCGACACCGCCCGCTGCAGCATCCCCGGCCGCCCGTCCGTCACCGTGGACCCGCTCGCGTGCACCACGACCTCCCGCCCGATCCGCCGCCGGGCCGCCCCCGCCACCTCCTCCGCGACATCGGCGAGATCCACCCGCTGCGGCGGCTCGTTGTCCGCCTGCCCCGCCGCGAGGTCGACCAGCTCGTTGACCAGATCGGTCAACTCCCGTGCCTCCTGCGTGAGATCGGCGACCAGTTCCTCCCGCGTCGCCGGCGGCAGCTCATCGATCCGCCGCAGCAGCGAGATGTTCGTACGCAACGACGTGAGCGGGGTGCGCAGCTCGTGCCCCGCGTCCTGGACCAGCCGCCGCTGGTCCTCCTCGGACTGCGCGAGCCGCCCCAGCATCCGGTCGAAGGCCCGCCCCAGCCGCCCCACCTCGTCGTACCCGGTGACCGGCACCTCGATCCCCAGCCGCCGGGTCCGCGCCACGTCCTCCGCGGCGGCCGTGAGGATCACCAGCCGCCGGGTGATCCGCCGGGCCAGCCACCACCCGAACAGCCCGGCGCCCACCACGACCGCCAGCATGAGCAGAAACGTCCGCTGCTGCAGCGCCCGCAGCAGGTCCTCGGTGTCACTGAACTCCTGCGCGACCTGCACGGCGCCCCGCCCGCCGCCCAGCGAGACGGTGGCGATCCGGTACACGTCGCTGCCGACCGAGACCTCCCTGTGCAGGGCCATCCGCCCGGCCGCCCCGGCGGCCGCGATCCGCCGGTCCCCGGAGACCACCGGCAGCCCGGGACGCCCGGGATCGGCGACCGCCCCGGTGGGCCCCAGCACCTGCACATCCGTACGGGCCGGCCGCACCAGGTCATGCCCCGGCGCCGAGGACGAGAAGTCCTCCGGCGCCATCCGGTGCTGGCTCACCTCGTCCCGCAGATCCTGCACGACCTGGTCGAACACCGACTCCTGGTCCACCCGCACCAGCCGCGCGGCGGCGCTGTAGGACAGCACGCCGACGAGCACGGTCACCGCGGCCGTCACCGCGGCGAAGGACACCGCGAACGTGGTCCGCAGGGACAGCAGCCGGGGCCGCGGCCGGGCCCACAGCCGAGCCAGCCGCCCCACTCAGTCCTCCCGGAGCACGTAACCCACGCCACGCACCGTGTGGATCAGCTGCGGAGCGCCGGGCTCGTCGAGCTTGCGGCGCAGATAGCCGACGTAGACGGCGAGGTTCTTGGAGCCGGGCCCGAAGTCGTAGCCCCAGATGCGATCGTAGATAGTCGAATGATCAAGCACGATGCCGGCGTTCCGCACGAGCAGTTCCAGCAGCTCGAACTCGGTACGGGTCAGCTCCAGCTCGCGCGTCCCCCGCCAGGCCCGCCGCGCCTGGATGTCCATGCGCAGCCCGGCCGCCTCGATCCGCCCCTCGGGCAGCTCGGGCGCGGGAGCCCTCGGCACCGCGACCGCCGCGGGGGCCATCCCCTCGGGGCTGGTCCGCCGCAGCAGGGCCCGCAGCCGGGCGAAGACCTCCTCGACGTCGAAGGGCTTGACCACGTAGTCGTCTGCGCCCGCGTCCAGGCCGGCGATCCGGTCCTGCGTCTCCACGAGCGCCGTCAGCATGAGGATCGGCGTACGGTCGCCCTCGGCGCGCAGCACCCGGCAGACCTGGAGCCCGTCGATCCCGGGCATCATCACGTCGAGGACGAGCACGTCCGGCGGCGTCCGGTGGGCCTGCGCCAGCGCCTCGACGCCGTCGGCGACCGCGGTGACCCGATAGCCCTCCAGGGTCAGGGCGCGCTCCAGGGCGTGACGGATGGCGCGGTCGTCTTCGGCGAGCAGCACGTTGTGGGACACGTCCTCAGTGTGCCGTGCCCGCCGAGTCGTACGACGTGATGAGCAGCTCACCGGGGCCCTTCTTACTGGCCTCTCACCCCGTCGGACGCAACGCGGCGAGCTGCTCCTCGAAGGGCACCACGTCCACGAAACCGTCCGCGGCCGGGGCCCGGCGCGGGGTCCCGCGGACCGCCGACAGCCCGCCCATCAGCCCCGCGAGCTCCCGCGCCGCCCGCTCGATCCGCCCGTCCAGCCCCTCGGCGCCCCAGTCCTCCGAGGCGGCGTACACCCCGGTCGGCACGACGACGGCCTTCAGGTGGGCGAAGAGCGGCCGCAGCGCGTGCTCCAGCACCAGCGAATGCCGTGCCGAGCCACCGGTCGCCGCGATCAGCACCGGCCTGCCCTCCAGGGCCCCCGGCTCGAGCACGTCGAAGAACGACTTGAACAGTCCGCTGTACGACGCCGAGAACACCGGAGTCACGACGATCAGTCCGTCGGCCCTGGCCACCGCCTCCTGCGCGGCGGCCAGGGCGCGTCCCGGAAAGCCGTTGGTGAAGTTCTGCGCGATCTCGACGGCGAGTTCCCGCAGCTCCACGACCTGGACGTCCACCTCGGCGGCACGGCCCACGGCCGCGGCCAGCCGGTCTCCGAGCAGCCGGGTGGACGACGGGACGCTCAGCCCCGCGGACACGACGACGAGCTTCATGCGACGACCTCCTTGTTCTGCTCGGCCTTGTTCCGCTCGGCGGCCAGCAGGGACGCGTGGGTGGGAGCCTCCGGGACGCCGGCCGGGCGCCGGGCCGCGAACTCCTTGCGCAGCACCGGTACGACCTCCTCGCCGAGCAGGTCGAGCTGCTCCAGGACGGTCTTCAGGGGCAGTCCGGCGTGGTCCAGGAGGAACAGCTGGCGCTGGTAGTCCCCGGCGTACTCGCGGAACTTCAGCGTCTTCTCGATGACCTGCTCCGGAGACCCGACGGTCAGCGGCGTCTGGTCGGTGAAGTCCTCCAGGGACGGCCCGTGCCCGTACACCGGCGCGACGTCGAAGTACGGCCGGAACTCCTTCACGGCGTCCTGGGAGTTGCGCCGCATGAACACCTGGCCGCCGAGACCCACGATCGCCTGCTCCGCCGTCCCGTGCCCGTAGTGGGCGTACCGGGCCCGGTACAGCTCGACCATCCGCTTCGTGTGGTCGGCGGGCCAGAAGATGTTGTTGTGGAAGAACCCGTCGCCGTAGTAGGCGGCCTGCTCGGCGATCTCCGGGGACCGGATGGACCCGTGCCAGACGAACGGCGCCACCCCGTCCAGCGGCCGGGGCGTGGACGTGAACCCCTGGAGCGGCGTACGGAACTTCCCCTCCCAGTTCACGACGTCCTCGCGCCACAGCCGGCGCAGCAGGGCGTAGTTCTCGATGGCGAGGTTGATGCCCTCGCGGATGTCCTTGCCGAACCAGGGGTAGACCGGTCCGGTGTTCCCGCGGCCCATCATCAGGTCGACGCGCCCGTCGGCCAGGTGCTGGAGCATCGCGAAGTCCTCGGCGATCTTCACCGGGTCGTTGGTGGTGATCAGCGTGGTCGAGGTGGAGAGGATCAGCCTCTCGGTCTGCGCCGCTATGTAGCCGAGCATGGTGGTCGGCGACGACGGCACGAACGGCGGGTTGTGGTGCTCACCGGTCGCGAAGACGTCGAGCCCGACCTCCTCGGCCTTCAGCGCGATCGCGACCATGGCCTTGATCCGCTCGCGCTCGGTCGGAGTACGGCCCGTCGTCGGGTCCGGCGTGACATCACCGACGCTGAAGATCCCGAACTGCATGGTCGCTCACCCTCCAGGTTGTTTACGGTTCAACTATAACCGCGTGCCCGGAGAACGACACCCCATCCACACCTATTCCCACGGCTCCGGCAGACGCCCCCTGAACGGACAGATCCCGGCTGAGACCACCGCGCAGAGCGACCCACCACAGCCGCGGCCACACACGACCGGCGGCCACCACACCCGGACAGGGACGCGGGGCTGTGACATCAGCGGCTCCGCCGGGGCGCGCGACCAGGCCCCGACGGGCCGCACACTCCCCCTGCCGCCCCGGCCAGAAGACGGCCGGTACGCCCCCCGAGCAGCGCGAGGC
>NZ_JBHVYZ010000076.1:34740-39865 GCF_042880295.1 Streptomyces sp. NPDC058307 | reverse complement strand
CTGCGGGCGGACACCCCCCACCCCGTCCCCTTCCCGCCGTACGCGGCCAACCGCCGGATCGTGGCGCGCGGTCCGCGGTGGTGCGCGAGGTGGGGATCGGTTCGTCCTGGCGCAGGTGACTGCAGCCCCCTAGGGGCGCGGGGAACTGCGCGACCAGCCACAGCTCACCCGCACCCGCCCAACACTTCCCGCCACCCCATCCACACCCCCTTCCGCAACAGGGCGTGTGTCACAACGCGTCGCTGTTCCCCGGGCCGTCGGCGGACCCTATCGTCAAGGTCATGTTCGCTGTCTACGCCGCCCGAATCGACCGCGAGAACCCGCTCTCGGGACTGGAGTTGGGGGAGCGTCCGGCCCCCGAAGCCCGCCCGGGTTGGAGCATCGTCGATGTGAAGGCCGCTTCCCTGAATCACCATGATCTTTGGTCCCTGCGCGGCGTAGGCCTCGCAGAGGACAAGCTTCCGATGATCCTCGGCTGTGACGCCGCCGGTGTCGACGCGGACGGCAACGAGGTCGTCCTGCACTCCGTCATCGGGCAGAGCGGGCACGGGGTCGGCCCCAAGGAGCCGCGGTCCATCCTCACCGAGCACTACCAGGGGACGTTCGCCGAGCAGGTGGCGGTGCCGACCTGGAACGTCCTGCCCAAGCCGAAGGAGTTGTCGTTCGCCGAGGCCGCCTGTCTGCCCACGGCCTGGCTTACGGCGTACCGGATGCTGTTCACCAATGCCGGTGTCCGGCCCGGTGACTCCGTGCTCGTGCAGGGCGCGGGAGGCGGTGTCGCGACGGCCGCGATCGTGTTGGGGAAGGCGGCGGGACTGCGGGTGTTCGCCACCAGCCGGGACGAGGCCAGGCGCAGGCGTGCGGTGGAGCTCGGAGCCCTGGAGGCCGTGGAGTCGGGTGCCCGGCTGCCGGAACGGGTCGATGCCGTCATCGAGACCGTGGGCGCGGCCACGTGGTCGCACTCGGTCAAGTCGCTGAAGCCAGGGGGCACGATCGTCATCTCCGGTGCCACGAGCGGCGACCGCCCCTCGCACGCCGAACTGACCCGGATCTTCTTCCTGGAGCTCAAGGTCGTGGGGTCGACCATGGGGACCAAGGACGAGCTGGAGGACCTGCTGGCGTTCTGCGCGGCCACGGGTGTGCGGCCCGTCATCGACGAGGTGCTGCCCATGGACCGCGCCCGTGAGGGGTTCCAGCGGGTGGAGTCCGGCGAGCAGTTCGGGAAGGTCGTGCTCACCAACGGCTGAGCCCTTCCGTCCGCCGAGGTTGTCAACTGTGGTTGACGTGCCGGGTTATGTCAACCATAGTTGACGTCATGACCGAAGCAACGGATCTCGCCGAGCGCGCCGGTGATCGCGATCCCCGGGTCGGACTGCGCGCCGTCGCCGCGCTGCGCAGGCTGCTGGAGCAGCTGGAGGCGGTGCAGGTGCGCAGTGCGCGCCATCAGGGCTGGTCGTGGCAGGAGATCGCCGCGGAACTCGGAGTGAGCAGGCAGGCCGTGCACAAGAAGTACGGGAGGCATTGATGTTCGAGCGGTTCACGAAGGATGCCCGGGCAGTGGTCGAGGGCGCGGTCGAACATGCCGAGGCGGCAGGGGCGGGGGCCGTGGACGACGAGCATCTGCTGCTCGCCCTGCTGGACCGGGAGGGCACTCGCGCCTCCTTCGCCCTGGCCGCTCTCGGGCTCGCCGAGCGCGGGGACGCCGTACGGGAGGCGCTGGGCGAGGCGCGGCGGCGGGCCGGGCTGTCCCAGGCGGACGCCGAGGCGCTGGCCGGGCTCGGCATCGACGTCTCGGAGATCGTCACCCGCGTGGAGGAGGTGCACGGGGTCGGGGCGATGTCCGGCGACCGGAAGGGCAAGGGGTGGCGGTCCGGGCGGCACTCCTTCGGGCGGGGCGCCAAGGAGATCCTGGAGAAGGCTCTGCGCATCGCCGTGGCCCGGCGGCACCGGCACATCGGCGACGAGCACCTTCTGTTGGCGATGACGGTACGGCCGGGGGTGCCCGGGGAAGTGCTCGCCGATCACGGGGTGACCTATGAGTCGGTCGTGCGCGTCCTCTACGGCGAGGGAGAGGCGAAGGCGGGCTGAGCCCCGCGGGCGCCGGCGTCGGAGACGGCTGCGCCCGGGCGGCTCACGCCTTCGGTGCTCGCAGCAGTGCCCCGATGTGGGCCGCCGCCGTCGACAGATGGCGGCGGGCGTCGTGGAACTGGTCGGCGGTGATGCCGTGGTCGCGGGCCGCGTCGCGGATGTCGTCGCGGAAGCGGTCGAGCAGGCGGTCGAGATCGCGGCCCGGGTCCCCGGTGGAGTCCTCGTGGGCCCAGGAGGGCTCGTACTCGGCGGGGAAGTCCTCCGGCGTGTGTGAGTACTCGGGACCGGACGGCGCCCCCTCGGCCTTCTCGGACCTCGCGCGGCCCCGGCCGAAGCCGAAGTCCTTCCCGAACTCCTTGCCGTAGTCCTTCCCGAACTCGCCGAACTCCTTGGCCAGTTCGGTCAGCCCCTCGCGCACCCCCGTCGGCCAGTCGCCGCGCGCGAAGTGGTCCTGCACCTGCTCCTGCACCCGCCGGGCGATGCGCTGCACCTCCTCCTGCGCCTGCTCCCGGGCCCGGTCCTGGGCCTCCTTGGCCTGGCGGCGGGCCCGCTGGGCCTCCTCGCGGGCGCGGCGGCTCTCGTCCTTGGCCCGCCGGGCCTGCTCCTTCCACTCCTGCTTGACGCGGCGCATCTCCTCCTTGGCGGCGCGCCACGCCTCGTGGTCGGCGTACTCCGTGAAGTCCCCGAAGGGGCCCTCGTGTTCGCCGGTGCCCGCCTTGGTGCCACCGCCCCGGCGGGCCTCGGTGGCGGCCGCCCGCACCTCGCGCCGCAGGTCACCCGCCGCGCCCCGCACATCGGCGCGAATCTCGGCGGCGAGCTCGGCGACCGACTCGCGGATCTCCAGCTCCAGGTCGGCCAGTTCACCGCTGCGGTCGGCCAGCTCGGCGCGGCCCGCGTCCGTGATGGCGTACACCTTGCGGCCGCCCTCGCTGGTGTGGGTGACCAGGCCCTCCGCCTCCAGCTTGGCCAGCCGGGGGTAGACGGTGCCCGCCGAGGGGGCGTACAGGCCCTGGAAGCGCTCCTCCAGGAGCCGGATCACCTCGTAGCCGTGGCGCGGGGCCTCGTCCAGCAGCTTCAGCAGGTAGAGGCGGAGGCGGCCGTGGGCGAAGACGGGGGGCATGTCAGAGCACCTTCTTGTCGGTCGTGCCGTCGGCCGGGGCGCCGGGTGAGGAGTCGCCGTCCGGGCCGGAGACGGAATTGTCCCCCGAGTCGCTCGGTACGCCGTCCGGCGGGGCGTCCGTCACCGGAGCCTGCGTCTCCCACGGCTCCTCCTCGTCCTCCCGGGGTGGGCGGCGCAGGAGGGCGATGGAGCCCGAGACGGTGGTCGCGCGGAGCTTGCCGGTGCCGGCGCCGAGGCGGCCCGTGACCTTGTGGGCGCCCCACTGGCCGTGCACGCGCAGGCCGTCGAAGGCGTTGGAGATGGTCCCGCTCGCGGTGTTGGCCTCCACCTCCGCGTCCGCGGGCTGGGGGAGCCGGATGGCGATCTCACCCGAGACGCTGGTCAGCCGGACGTCGGTGGGGCCCTCCGGGTCGAGGTCGACGATCATCGAGCCGCTGACCGAGTCGGCCCGTACGGAGGGGCCGGAGCCCGCCACGACGGTGAGGTCCCCCGAGACCGAGTTGAAGCGCAGGTCGCCGGTGACGGCCTGGGCCTCCAGGTTCCCGGAGACGGTGTCGGCGCGGACGGGTCCTGACAGTCCCACGAGGGTCGTGTCGCCGTTGACCCCCTTCACGACCGACGGGCCGCGCAGTCCCGACACGACGGCCGCGGCGCTGACCACACCCACCTCGACGCGGGTGTCGGCCGGTACGGCCAGGGAGACGACCGCGCTGCGCCGCCAGCCCTTGCGGTCGAGCCACTTGAGGAAGCCCTTCCAGGGCAGGTCCTCGTAGGCCACCGTGAGGGTGCCACCCTCCTGGGTGACGATCAGCGGGGGTCCGTCGATCTCGGACACCTCCAGGCGTGCGGAACCTTCGTCCGTGCCCACCACGTTCACCGTTCCGTTGACGGTGCGTACGTGGAGTTCGCGTACGGGCTCGTCGAAGGTGAGCTTCCTGGGCTCCGTGACGGACCACTCGGGCATGGTGCAGACCTCCCCGTAACAACGCGCCATATCGCGTCTCCTGCAATTCACGATATATCGTGGTGGTCGAAAGTCAAGGCACTCGTTCTGGGGATGCGAAGGGGTGCGGAGGGAGTGTGGAGGGCTTAAATGTGACCAACCGGGCGAATCGCCCTAGCGTGTGATCATGTCGACGGAAGCCACCTCCCGTGCCGGTCGCACCGGTCCCGCCCCCGGCGCCCTGCTGCTGTGCCGGGCCGAGCCGGATTCCGTCGCCCCCGCGGCCCGGCTGCTGCGCGAGCGGATGCTTCTCACGCGCGCGGGGGAGGGCTGGAGTGTCCTGGTACCGGAAGGCGGGCCGTGGCTGCGCGGTGAGGAGCCGGTCGACCGTGTCATGACCGGCTGGGCCACCGCCCTGGCCGTCGGCGCTCCCTGGCCCGTCCTCGCGCTGTGGTGGGACGCCGAGCGCGGCGGCTACACCCTCGCGTCCGGCTTCCGCCGCCCCGTCGGCTACATCTGGCTCGCCAACGGCACCCCGGCCGGTGAGGACGAGGCCATGCGCACCTTCGCGGCCCGTCTCGGCCTCGACCCGGTCCTGGACGTCCAGTCCCTGGACCACCTCACGCGACCGGATCCCGCCTCGGACGCCCGCGCGCGCCTGCGCGGCCTGCTCGCGGTCCTCACCCGCGTGGGTCTGAGCCTCCCCGCAGGCCTCGCTCCCGGCGAACCGACCGACCGCCTCCACGAGGTGGCCCAGGACCGTCCGGACGCCCTCCCGATCGAGTGGGAGGGCCGGCGGGAAACGGTCCGCGACGAACCCGAAGTGGTCGCCGGCCGCCGCCTCACGCCCTGGCTCCCCTGGTCCGGCGACCCGAGGGCTCGCACCCTCGCCCTGACGCAGATGGCAGCAGGCCTCCCACTGGCCGCCTGGGGCCTACGACACCGCAGCGGGGGCTGGCTCACGGCGGGGGCGC
>NZ_JBHVYZ010000076.1:0-34640 GCF_042880295.1 Streptomyces sp. NPDC058307 | reverse complement strand
CGCCTGGGGCCTACGACACCGCAGCGGGGGCTGGCTCACGGCGGGGGCGCTGCTGTGGGCGCCTGGCGCGTTCGGGGTGTCGTACGACCTGGCACCCCGCGACTGACGTCCATGCCGGATCCCCGCGCCCGACCGCCCGCACGGAACGCGGGGCGTCTGCGAGGTGGTCCTCAGACGGCGTGCCGTAGGGGCTAGTCGTCGTCCTCATCGTCGAGGCGGGCCAGCCACGTGGCCAGTCGTTCCACCGGTACCTCGAAGTCGGGATTGAGGTCGACGAAGGTTCGCAGTTGCTCGGCGAGCCACTCGAAGGTGACCTCCTCCTCACCGCGCCGCTTCTCCAGTTCCTCGATGCCACGGTCCGTGAAGTACATGCCGTCAAGGATAAGTGCGCTCAAACGGCCGGGCCGCACCCCTCGGAAGAGGGATGCGGCCCGGTCACGTACGGCCCCGGACAGGGGTTACGCGTCGAACACCTCGCGCACCAGCTGCTCCTGCTCCGCCTGGTGCCGCTTGGCGGAACCGACGGCCGGGGACGAGCTGTGCGGGCGGGAGATCCGCCGCAGCCGCTCGCCGTGCGGAACCTCGGCGCCGACCGCCAGGTCCAGGTGGTCGATCAGGTTGAGGGCGATGAAGGGCCAGGCGCCCTGGTTCGCCGGCTCCTCCTGGGCCCACAGGTACTTCTCGGCGTTCGGGTACTTGGCGATCTCCGCCTGGAGCTCGGCGCCCGGCAGCGGGTACAGGCGCTCGATGCGGATGATCGCCGTGTCCGTGATGCCGCGCTTCTGACGCTCGGCCTCCAGGTCGTAGTACAGCTTGCCCGCCACGAAGACGACCCTGCGGACCGCGGCCGCGTCCACGGACGTGTCGCCGATGACCGGGCGGAACTGACCCGTCGTGAACTCCTCCGTCTTCGACGCGGCGGCCTTCAGGCGCAGCATCGACTTCGGGGTGAAGACCACCAGCGGCTTGTGGTGCGGGTTGTGCACCTGCCACCGCAGGAGGTGGAAGTAGTTCGACGGCAGGGTCGGCATCGCGACCGTCATGTTGTTCTGGGCGCACAGCTGGAGGAAGCGCTCCACGCGCGCGGACGAGTGGTCCGGGCCCTGGCCCTCGTAGCCGTGGGGGAGGAGCAGGGTGACGCCGGACGTCTGGCCCCACTTCTGCTCCGCCGCCGAGATGTACTCGTCGACGATCGTCTGCGCGCCGTTGACGAAGTCGCCGAACTGCGCCTCCCACAGCACGAGCGCGTCGGGCCGGGCCAGCGAGTAGCCGTACTCGAAGCCCATGACCGCGTACTCGGACAGCAGGGAGTTGTAGACGTTGTAGCGGGCCTGGTCCTCGTTGAGGTACTGGAGCGGAGTGTGCTCCTCGCCCGTCTCCCGGTCGATGAGGACCGCGTGGCGCTGGCCGAAGGTGCCGCGCTGGGAGTCCTGGCCGGAGAGGCGGACCGGCGTGCCCTCCAGGAGCAGGGAGCCGACAGCCAGCGTCTCGCCCATGCCCCAGTCGATCGTGCCGTCCTCGACCATCGACGCCCGGCGCTGCAGCTGCGGCAGCAGACGCGGGTGGACGTTGAAGGTGTCGGGGATGTTGACCTGGGACTCGGCGATCCGCTTCACGACCTCCGCGGAGATCGCGGTGTTCACGGCGACCGGGAACTCGGCCCGCGGGTCGGAGACGGGACCGGCGGCCGGCTGGGCCGTGGCGGCCTCGCGGACCTCGGTGAAGACCTTCTCCAGCTGGCCCTGGTAGTCCTGCAGCGCCTGCTCGGCCTCTTCCAGGGTGATGTCGCCGCGACCGATGAGGGACTCGGTGTAGAGCTTGCGCACCGAGCGCTTCTTGTCGATCAGGTCGTACATCAGCGGCTGGGTGAAGGCCGGGTTGTCCGACTCGTTGTGACCGCGGCGGCGGTAGCAGATGAGGTCGATCACCACGTCCTTGTTGAACGCCTGGCGGAACTCGAAGGCCAGGCGCGCGACGCGGACCACGGCCTCCGGGTCGTCGCCGTTCACGTGGAAGATCGGGGCCTCGATCATGCGGGCCACGTCCGTGGCGTACATCGAGGAACGCGAGGACTCGGGAGCCGCCGTGAAGCCGACCTGGTTGTTGATGACGATGTGGACCGTGCCGCCGGTGCGGTAACCCCGCAGCTGCGACATGTTCAGGGTCTCGGCCACCACGCCCTGGCCCGCGAAGGCCGCGTCACCGTGCAGGGCGACCGGCAGGACCGTGAAGTCCGTGCCGCCCTTGTTGATGATGTCCTGCTTGGCGCGGACGATGCCCTCGATGACCGGGTCGACCGTCTCCAGGTGGGAGGGGTTCGCGGCCAGCGAGACCTTGATCTGCTCGCCGTCCAGACCGGTGAAGGTGCCCTCGGCGCCCAGGTGGTACTTCACGTCGCCGGAGCCGTGCATCGACTTCGGGTCGAGGTTGCCCTCGAACTCGCGGAAGATCTGCGCGTACGACTTGCCGACGATGTTCGCCAGGACGTTCAGCCGGCCGCGGTGGGCCATGCCGATGACGACCTCGTCCAGACGGGACTCGGCGGCCGAGTCCAGCACCGCGTCGAGCAGCGGGATGACGGACTCGCCGCCCTCCAGGGAGAAGCGCTTCTGGCCGACGTACTTCGTCTGCAGGAAGGTCTCGAAGGCCTCCGCGGCGTTCAGCCGGCGCAGGATGCGCAGCTGCTCCTCGCGCTCGGGCTTGGTGTGCGAGCGCTCGATGCGGTCCTGGATCCAGCGGCGCTGCTTCGGGTCCTGGATGTGCATGAACTCGACGCCGGTGGTGCGGCAGTACGAGTCGCGCAGCACGCCGAGGATGTCGCGCAGCTTCATCAGGGACTTGCCGGCGAAGCCGCCGACCGCGAACTCGCGCTCCAGGTCCCACAGGGTGAGGCCGTGCTCGGTGATGTCCAGGTCGGGGTGCTTGCGCTGGCGGTACTCCAGCGGGTCGGTGTCGGCCATGACGTGGCCGCGGACCCGGTAGGAGTGGATCAGCTCGAAGACGCGCGCGGCCTTCGTGACGTCGTCGTCGTGCGAGGCGTCGATGTCCTTGAGCCAGCGGACCGGCTCGTAGGGGATGCGCAGCGCCTCGAAGATCTCGTCGTAGAAGCCGTTCTCGCCCAGGAGGTAGTTGGCGACGACGCGCAGGAACTCGCCGGAGGCGGCGCCCTGGATGACCCGGTGGTCGTAGGTCGACGTGAGCGTCATGACCTTCGAGATGCCGAGCTTGTTCAGGGTGTCCTGGGAGGTGCCCTGGAACTCCGCCGGGTAGTCCATCGAGCCGACGCCCATGATGACCGACTGTCCGGGCATCAGACGCGGCACGGAGTGGACCGTGCCGAGGCCGCCCGGGTTCGTCAGGGAGACCGTGACACCGGTGAAGTCGTCCATCGTCAGCTTGCCGTCGCGGGCGCGGCGGACGATGTCCTCGTAGGCCTGCCAGAACTCGAAGAAGTTCAGCGTCTCGGCCTTCTTGATGCCCGCGACGACCAGCTGGCGGTCGCCGTTGGGCTTCACCAGGTCGATGGCGAGGCCGAAGTTGACGTGCGGCGGCTTGACGAGGGTGGGCTTCCCGTCCTTCTCCGCGTAGTGCCAGTTCATCGACGGCATGGCCTTGATGGCCTGCACCATCGCGTAGCCGATCAGGTGCGTGAAGGAGATCTTCCCGCCCCGGGCGCGCTTGAGGTGGTTGTTGATGACGATGCGGTTGTCGAAGAGCAGCTTCACCGGGACCGCGCGCACGGACGTGGCCGTGGGCAGCTCCAGGGAGGCGTTCATGTTCTTCGCGACCGCGGCGGCGGGACCGCGCAGGGTCACGAACTCCGGGCCCTCCGCGGAGGCGGCCTCGGCGGCCGGCTTCGCAGCCGCCGGCTTGGCGGCCGGAGCGGCCTGCGCCGGAGCGGCGGCAGGCGCGGCGGCCTTGGCCGGGGCCGGAGCCGCGGCGGCGGGCTTGGCGACCGGAGCAGCGGCCTGAGCCGGCGCGGCGGCCTGGGCCGGGGCGCTGGGAGCCGGGGCGGCGGACGGAGCGGTGGTGGTCTCCGCGGCCCCCGCGGCCGCGGTACCCGCCGCAGCCGGGGCGGCACCCCCCGACTTGTAGTCGGCGAAGAAGTCCCACCAGGCACGGTCTACTGAATTCGGGTCCTGGAGGTACTGCTGATAGATCTCGTCGACGAGCCACTCGTTCGGCCCGAACGCGGCAGCGGGGTTCTTGCCCGCTTGGTCTGCGTCGGTCGAGATGCTCGAGTTACTGGGGGACTGTGGCGACACGGCGGCAACCGCCCTCTTCCGCTTCTCACAAGGTGATGGACAGCGGGAATAAAGGCTACGCCCCCAAGACCGCGAAGGTCAGGCCGGGCCCGTCCATCGTCGTGTAAGTCACATCGAACAGCGCGTTTCACGGGTGGAAATGGCGGGAAACAAGCGTGGTTCCGGTACGTGCGTCCGCACGAGGGAAGCACCGAGCGGGGCTCTGCGCGACTGCCGCGCGGCCCGCTGCCTGATCACACGTGTCCGTCAGCGCGGAACAGAGGTGGATCTTGTGGCTCCGCTTCGAACTTTACGTCAACTTGGCAGAGAGGGAAGTCCCGGAAGGGTGACAAGGATCCGGCAACCCCGCTCGGATTCGGCCACTCCGATCCGGCCGCCGTGCAGATCCACCGCCCAGCGGGCGATCGCGAGCCCGAGCCCGGTGCCGCCGTCGCTGCCCGGACCGTGCGGCCGCATGACCTGACCGCGGTTGAACCGCTCGAAGACGCGGTGCCACTCCGAGCGCGGAATGCCGGGGCCCTCGTCGAGGATCTCCAGCTCGAGCGACTCGGGCAGCGCCCCGCGCCGCGCCTTGACCGTCACCCGTCCGTGGGCCGGGCTGTGCTTGACCGCGTTGTCGATCAGGTTGGCGACGACCTGGTGGATGCGCTCGGGATCGGCGTGCGCGGTCAGCTCGGGCGGCGAGACGTCGAGGTGCAGATGGACGTCGTTGCGCGTGTGGCTGCCGGATCCGGAGGCGATGCCCGCGCGCGCGGTGGCGACCATGTTGGCCTCCTTCAGCACGCCCGAGAGATACGGCCACACCTCGAACCGGCGCTTCTTCAGCGGTACGACGCCGTTGTCCAGGCGGGACAGGTCCAGCAGCGTCTCCACCAGCCGGCCCAGCCGCTCGGTCTGCTTCAGGGCCGTGCGCATGGTCTCGGGGTCGGCCTCGGTGACCCCGTCGACGATGTTCTCCAGCACGGCACGCAGGCCCGCGATGGGTGTGCGCAGCTCGTGGGAGACATTTGCCACAAGTTCCTTGCGCTGGCGTTCCTGGGCCTCCAGGTCGTCCGCCATGCGGTTGATCGTCTGGGCCAGGTCGCCCAGCTCGTCCCGGCGGTTCTCGCGGACCCGGCGGGTGTAGTCGCCGTGCGAGATGGACCGGGCGACCGCGTTCATGTCGTCCAGGGGAGCGGTGAGCGAATGCGCCACGAACTGCGTAATCAGCAGTGTGGCGATCATCGAGAAGACCGTGATGAAGCGCAGCTCGGTGGCTGTGCGCATCGCGATCATCATCAGCCCGGTGGTGATGAGGACCGCGATGACGACCAGGGCGCCCAGCTTGGTCTTGATCGAGAAGGGGCTCACCCCGCCCCAGGGTTCCCTGGGGTTTCTCCGGCCGGCCGGACCCTCGCTCATGGCGTCGGCGTCTCCAGGGCGTAGCCCACGCCGTGCACCGTGCGGATCCGCTCGGCGCCGATCTTCCGGCGCAGGGCCTTGATGTGGCTGTCGACGGTCCGGGTGCCGGAGGCGTCCGCCCAGTCCCACACCTCGGCGAGCAGCTGCTCACGGGAGAGCACCGCGCGCGGGGTGTTCGCCAGGCACACCAGGAGGTCGAACTCGGTGGGCGTCAGGTGCACGTCCTCCGAGCGCACCCGCACCCGGCGCTGCGCGTGGTCGATCTCCAGCTCGCCGAGCCGGAGGATGCCGGAGCGCGGAGTCGTGGCGGCCAGCGCGGCCCGCTCGACGCGCCGCAGCAGGACGTGCACGCGCGCGGCCAGCTCACGCATCGAGAACGGCTTGGTCATGTAGTCGTCGGCGCCGACGCCCAGTCCGACCAGCATGTCGGTCTCGTCGTCACGGGCCGTCAGCATGAGCACCGGCACCGGACGGGCGGCCTGCACGCGGCGGCAGACCTCCAGACCGTCGAAGCCGGGCAGCATGATGTCGAGGATCAGCAGGTCCGGCTGCCAGGCCTCGGCCGTGTCGACCGCTGACGGACCGTCCACCGCCGTTTGCACGAGGAATCCCTCGGCGCGCAGGCGGGTCGCGATGGCGTCGACGATCGTCGGATCGTCCTCGACGACCAGGACCCGGCGCTGGGCGCCGGGAGTGGCCGTCGAACCGTTGTGGGAGGTGTGTGTCTGCTCCATCGCCCGCCCCTGGGGAGTGCTTTCCGGAACCATGTGGGGTGATTCCTTGTCTGCGCATGACTGCGATTGACGCTTGAATGATCGGCGTAGGGAAGCAGAGTACGGGGAGCCGTCACACCTTTGCTATCCAGGTCGGACGCCGAGGTGGACGACGTCGGGTACGCCCCGGGCAACGGGGATCTCCTCGGTACGTACCTGTTGGAACCCGGCATTTGCCAGTGATTGCTCAAATTCCGGAGAGGGTTTCGCGGACCACACGGCCAGTACCCCGCCCGGCTTCAGCACCCTTGCGCAGCTTGTGAGTCCGGTACGCGCGTAGAGTCCGCCGTTGCTCTCCGTGACCGTCCAGTCGGGACCGTTGTCGATGTCGAGGCACAGCGCGTCAAAAGTGGCGCATGTCTCATTGACGAATCCGACCAGATCCGTTTTCAGAATGTTCGTCCGGGGATCGGCGAGCGCCTTCGCCGTGAGTGCCGAGAGCGGGCCCGCGCGGTGCCAGTCGATGATCGCGGGTTCCCGCTCGACGACCGTGATCCGGCCCCACCGGGGGTTCGCGACCGCGTGTGCGAGCGAGAAGCCGACGCCGAGGCCGCCGATGAGGACGTGTGGATCCGGGCGGTCGTCCAGCGCGGCGAGCGCGGCGTCGACGAGCATCCGCTCCGAGCGCCCGTCGGAGGTGTCCATCAGGAAGCAGCCGTTGGCGATGATCTGGAGCAACTCGCCGTGGCGCCGCAGGACGACTTCTCCGTACGGGCCCTCGCGACGGTCCAGGACTTCGGGAATGTCGTACGAGGTGGGCATCCGCCCATCGTGGCAGGTGCGGCGACCGGGCCGGGGCTCCTTGAGAAGTCCCTGTGAATCGGGGCCGGGGTGGCGTCGGTCACAGACAGCGGGTGGGTGGGGCGCGAAGGGTGGGGCGGGACGGAAGGAGCAGTTCACCTTGGAACGGACCGTGCCCCCAGCCCCTTCCGGCCCGCCCGCACCGGAAGCACCGGCCCCGGACGCGTGCTTCCCGGAGGCGGCCGCGCTCCTCGACGGGCTGCCCCGGCAGCGGGAACGGAGTGCCTCAGCGCCCCCGGTGACACCGGTCGTCCCGGACACCCGGTTCCGCGCCCCCCGTCTTGCACGGCTGCTCCCCACTCCCACCGGGACACCGTTCACCTTCGTCTACGGCGCCGTCCTGACCGCCGTCCCTGGCCGCCGCGCACCTGGACCCCACCCTCGTGCACACCCTGCACCAGGGCTCCAGCACCGATGTCGCGCACCTCGTGCGGATGCCCGTACTGGTGCTGATGGCCAGCGCGCTGTGGATCGCGGGCGGGATCCTCTCGCCGTACGCCCTCGCCCTGCTGTTCGTCCTCACCGCGCTGGAGAGGCGGATCGGCGGGGTGCGCACGGCCGGCGTCTTCCTGCTCGGCCATTTCGGGGCGACCCTGGCCACGGAGGTCCCCACAGGCCTCGCGGTCCTGGCCGGGCACCTGCCCGCCAGTTCGCTGCACCGCCTCGACTACGGCGTCAGCTTCGGCGTGGCCGCGAGCCTCGGCGCGCTGGCGGGACTGCTCCGGCCATGGCTGCGCTGGCCGTTGCTCGCCCTCTTCGGCTGGCTGCTGCTGACCGACCTGATCGCGTTCACCGACCCGCTGACCGACTGGGGCCACCCGATCGCCCTGGTGATCGGTGTCGCGACCTGGCCGCTGCTGCGGCGCCATCGACGGGTCAGCGGGCCGGCGGGGTCCAGACGTACGGCGTAGTCGTGGTCACCCCGTGGAAGCCGAGCCGGCGCAGGATGGGCGCGCTGTCGTCCGACGCGTCCACATGGAGACAGGTGACTCCCCGCGCGACGGCGAGAGCGGCGCGTACGGCGACCAGGGCACGGTAGATGCCCTGGCCCCGCCACTCGGCGAGCGTGGAACCGCCCCACAGGCTCGCGAACTCGGTGCCGGGGCGGAACGCCAGCCAGGCCGCGCACACCACTTCGCCGTCCGCCTCGGCGACGTACACCGCGATGTCGTCCGGCGCGGTGGCGATCCGGCCGATCAGGTCGTCGGCGAGCCAGCTCCGGTCCTCGCCCCACACCACCGACTCCATCGCGGCGATCCGGTGCATGTCGGCATCCGCCGTGACGCGGCGCACGGTGACGCCTTCCGGCAGCAGGGGCTGTCGTACGGCCATCTCCGCGGCCCGGCCGACCAGTACGGTCTCCCGCTCCTCGGGGACGAAACCGGCCGCGCTCAGTCGGTCGGTGAGGTCGGCCGGGGTGTCGTGGGAGCGGGTCTTCCACTCGACGGCCTCACCGCGCGCCGCGAAGAAGTCACGTTGGCGTGCGATGAGTTCGTCGAGCGCGTCGTCCTGCACGCCGAGGTCGCGCGGCCCGCTCACGAACCCGCGGAACTGACCGACGATCCGCAGCAGCGGCCCGTCCTGCTCGTACGTCACCCCTGTGGGCGGGGTCGGGGGAGCACCGCGCATCTGGTCGTCGTAGGCGGAGAGGAGGGGGTGTATGCCTGGGGTGGTCCTGGTCGTTCGTTCTCCCGGTCGTCTCGGTCGTCTCTCGGTCGTCTCGGTCGTCTCTCGGTCGTCTCGGTCGTCTCTCGGTCGTTCTGGTCGTCGCCCCGCGCGTCGGGAACTGCTGGTCCTGCCGGACCTCTCATCGCTCCGCCAGAAGCCTCGTCTGCCACGACGTGGCAGAGAGCGAGACGGTGCAGGTCGACATCGTGCAGCGCCCGGTCGGCCGGCCGACGGCGGCTTCGACTGCCATGCCGGTGCTCGTCAGGACGCCCGCCCTCGCCCCCCGTTCTCCCGCGCAAGCTCCCACACCGTCGCCGTCTCTCTCCCACCGCTCCCGCGTCCGCCCGAGACGCGCGCCTCGTCCTTGGCCGGCTCCGGCGGCAGGGTCGGGCGCCAGGGCCGGAGTGTTCCGGGCCGTCGGGAAGAGCCAGTACCCGCCGGGCGTTGTCCGTCATGCCGCCGGCGGGAACCACCGGAGCATGGCAGAGGCTGTCCGCTGCCGTCTCCGGGTTTCCCGCGGGCGTTGACGGACGGTCAGCCGGCGTCCGGTCCGACGAACTTCGCACTGGTGAGCGGAGCTTGCACATGCCAGCCCAGAGACTCGTACAGGCCCCGGCCCGCGGGCGTCCCCGCCAGCACGCCGGTCTCGGCCCCCGTGGCGGCCGCCACGGCCTGGAGCGTGCGCATGACGACGCTGCCCAGCCCCCGGCGCCGATGGGCGGCCACGGTCACGATCTGGTCGAAGACGGCGGTGACGCCGGTCGGGGCGACCTGGCCGCGCGCCGCGAGGGAACCGTCGGGCGCGGCGACGAGCATGCGCGTGACGCCGCCGACGGTCCAGGTGCGCATCCGGTACCCGTCGGGGGCGGCGGGCCGTTCGGCCGGCGCGGTCAGGGGGACCGTCATGAGGAAGCCGGGTTCGGGATCCACCCACCAGCCCTCGCCGAGCCAGCCCCCGACCACCTCCGGGTCCTGGAACACCTTGAGCCACACCCCGGCCCCCGTGACCGAGCCCGCCACCTTGCGTACGGCCTCCTCGTCCACGCCGTCGCCCAGCGCGTCGAAGACGTGCCGCGACACGTGCGCGAGCTGCCCCACGTCGATGGTGAAACCCCACGGCTCACGCTCCGGAGCCGCCGCCCCGCGGGACACGGCCCAACCGGTCACCCACGCCTGCACGACTCCGTCCACCACGTCCCCTGTAATGGTCTCTTGACTGGCCTGTCTATTACGGCATGACCATAGGTCCGGAACGATTGATTCCGGCAGCCGTGATCGCCGACAGCGAACAGGCGGACGGGTGGGGAACATTCGACGGCCCCTGGGCATTGAGTCGGCATAGCTCAACTTGACTGCCTAAGGGGAGATCATGGCTTCGACGTCCACACCGCTCACCCTGCCCGTGCTGCCGCTCGACGACGAGGTCGTGCTGCCCGGAATGGTGGTTCCGCTGGACCTGAACGACACCGACGTACGCGCCGCGGTCGAGGCCGCCCAGGCCGCCGCCCGCTCGGAACCCGGAAAGCCGAAGGTCCTGCTGGTGCCACGCATCGACGGGACGTACGCGAGCACCGGTGTGCTCGGCACCGTCGAGCAGGTCGGCCGGCTGGCCGACGGCGACCCGGGCGCGCTCATCCGCGGCCGCAGCAGGGTGAAGATCGGTGCGGGGACCACCGGCCCGGGCGCCGCCCTGTGGGTCGAGGGGACCACGGTCGACCAGACCGTCCCCGACCCGCTGCCCGGCCACGCGACCGAACTGGTCAAGGAGTACAAGGCACTCGCCACCGCCTGGCTGCGCAAGCGCGGCGCCTGGCAGGTCGTCGACCGGGTGCAGGCCATCGACGACGTCTCCACCCTCGCCGACAACTCCGGTTACTCGCCCTTCCTGACCACCGAGCAGAAGGTCGAACTGCTGGAGACGGCCGACCCGGTCGCCCGCCTCAAGCTCGCCACCCAGCAGCTGCGCGACCACCTCGCCGAGCAGGATGTCGCCGAGACCATCGCCAAGGACGTCCAGGAGGGCGTCGACAAGCAGCAGCGGGAGTTCCTGCTCCGCCGTCAGCTGGAAGCCGTGCGCAAGGAACTGCGCGACCTCAACGGCGAGCAGGAGGGCGAGGAGTCCGACGACTACCGCGCCCGCGTGGAGGCCGCCGACCTGCCCGAGAAGGTGCGGGAAGCCGCCCTCAAGGAGGTCGACAAGCTGGAGCGGTCCTCCGACCAGTCCCCGGAGGGCTCCTGGATCCGCACCTGGCTGGACACGGTCCTCGAACTGCCGTGGAACGAACGGACCGAGGACGCGTACGACATCCAGGGCGCCAAGCAGATCCTCGACGCCGAGCACGCGGGCCTGGAGGACGTGAAGGAGCGGATCACCGAGTACCTGGCGGTGCGCAAGCGCCGTAACGAGCGGGGTCTCGGGGTCGTCGGCGGCAGGCGCGGCGGTGCCGTGCTCGCCCTGGTGGGCCCGCCCGGTGTCGGCAAGACCTCGCTCGGCGAGTCCGTCGCGCACGCCATGGGCCGCAAGTTCGTCCGCGTCGCCCTCGGCGGTGTCCGGGACGAGGCGGAGATCCGGGGCCACCGGCGGACGTACGTCGGCGCGCTGCCCGGCCGGATCGTGCGGGCGATCAAGGAGGCGGGGTCGATGAACCCGGTCGTCCTGCTCGACGAGATCGACAAGGTGGGCTCCGACTTCCGCGGCGACCCCGCGGCGGCCCTCCTGGAGGTCCTGGACCCGGCGCAGAACCACACCTTCCGTGACCACTACCTGGAGGTCGAACTCGACCTGTCGGACGTCGTCTTCCTCGCCACGGCCAACGTGCTGGAGGCGATCCCGGAGGCGCTGCTCGACCGGATGGAGCTGGTCCGGCTCGACGGGTACACCGAGGACGAGAAGATCGTCATCGCCCGTGACCACCTGCTTCCGCGTCAGCTGGAGCGAGCGGGGCTGGAGAAGGACGAGGTCGTCATCGACGAGAGCGCCCTGCGCAAGCTCGCCGGCGAGTACACCCGCGAGGCGGGCGTCCGCACCCTGGAGCGGTCGATCGCGAGGCTGTTGCGCAAGGTGGCGGCCCAGCACGAACTCGGCGAGCGACAGCTCCCCTTCACCGTCACGGACGAGGAGCTGCGCGGTCTGATCGGCCGGCCGCACCACGTGCCCGAGTCGGCCCAGGACCCGGCGGAGCGCCGTACCGCGGTCCCCGGTGTCGCCACCGGACTCGCGGTCACCGGAGCGGGCGGGGACGTGCTGTTCGTCGAGGCATCGCTGGCCGACCCGGAGACGGGCGCGGCGGGTCTGACGCTGACCGGCCAGCTCGGGGATGTGATGAAGGAGAGCGCGCAGATCGCGCTGAGCTTCCTGCGCTCGCACGGCGCGGAGCTCGAACTGCCGGTCGGCGACCTGAAGGACCGGGGCGTGCACATCCACTTCCCGGCGGGCGCGGTCCCCAAGGACGGCCCGAGCGCGGGCGTCACCATGACGACGGCGCTGGCCTCGCTGCTCTCCGGCCGCCTCGTCCGCACGGACGTGGCCATGACGGGCGAGGTCTCGCTGACCGGGCGGGTCCTGCCGATCGGCGGCGTGAAGCAGAAGCTGCTCGCCGCGCACCGCGCCGGGGTCAGCACCGTCATCATCCCCAAGCGCAACGAGGCCGACCTGGACGACGTCCCGGCGGAGGTGCTGGACAAGCTCGACGTCCACGCCGTCACCGACGTCCGCCAGGTCCTGGAGCTGGCGCTGTCCCCGGCTGTGAACGGGGTCGCGCCGGAGGTCCCGGTGGCGGCGTGACGCCGTAGCCCGTCAGCGGGCTCGGTGTGCCGGTGCCGGATGAGGTGGAGGCCCGGGTTCTCGTGAGGGAGGCCCGGGCCTTCGCCGTACCCGGGGCGGGTCAGCCGTTGGCCAGCGCCTGTACGCGGTCCGGGGCGCCGTTGAAGCGGTCGTGGTCGCCGACCGTGGGGCCGGTGGAGGTGTACTGCCACATGGTGTACGTGCTCCAGCCGGCCGGGAGGGTGCCGGCGGTCGAGGCGTAGTGGGCGATCCACAGCGGGGTGGCGGAGAAGCCGGCGTAGTTGCCGGTGCACTGGTTCCACCAGCTGGTGGCGGTGTAGATGACGGCCTGCCGGCCGGTGCGCGCCCTGTACTGGTTCAGGAAGTCGCGGATCCAGGTGACCATCGCGCTCGGCGACTTGTCGAAGCAGGAGTCGCCGTACGGGTTCCACTCGATGTCGAGCACCCCGGGCAGGGTCCTGCCGTCCTTGGACCAGTCGCCGCCGTGGTCGACGAAGTAGTCGGCCTGTGTCGCGCCGCCCGTGGTGTCCGGGGTGGCGAAGTGGTAGGCCCCGCGGATCATCCCGACGCCGTGGGCGCCGGTGTACTGCTGGGAGAAGGAGGGGTTCGTGTAGTACGTCCCCTCGCTCGCCTTGGTGTACGCCCACCGGACGCCGCTGTTCCACAGGGTCGGCCAGGCGACGTTGCCCTGATAGCTGGCGACGTCGACCCCCTCCGTCTGGGTGCCCCGGGTGCCGGCGGGCAGGCCGTCCTGGCCGTCGTGCGCCACAACGCCCATGCCCATGTGGGCGTCGCCGCGGGCCGGGGTGGCGGTGGCATCGGGGGCTTCCGCGGCCGGGGCGGGAGCCGCGAGGAGCGGGGAGAGCGCGGTGAGCAGGAGAGCTATGAGGTAGAGGCGTCGGGGACGTATCTGTTCGGGTCTGCGCACGGGCATGGCGTGCCTCCGGGGGCTCGGTGATGCTCGGTGGGACATGACTGAGTGACCTTTGGGGATGACGTGGGCATGCCAGTCACCTCTCTGGAGACGCTCCGTACGGGGACGACGGGTCGGGAAGTGGGACCGGCGGCTGCCGTTGGTCCAGCCCTGCGAAATACTTACGGGGCTGCGGTGATGTCGCAATCTGGCGGACCTTTCACGGCCGGGAAATACAAGGCAGGGGCTGACGTGCACGAAGAGGAAAACGGCGGCGGTGTCCCGGGCGGGGCCGACGTGGCGCCGAGCGGTGTGGACAAGCCCGGATTCCTGGCGCTGGAACGTGAGTTGACCGTCCTGCTGCGCCGCGCCCGGGCCAACCAGGGGGAGATGGCCCGCGAGGTCCACCCCGACCTGGAGTCGGCGGCTTACGGACTGCTGGTCCGTCTGGATGAATGCGGCCGCCAGCGCGCCACCGAGCTGGCCGCCTACATCGGTGTCGGCAAGGCCACGATGTCCCGTCAGCTGCGTGCCCTGGAGGACCTGGGCCTGGTCGCCCGCGCGCCGGACCCGGCGGACGGCCGTGCCTGGCTGGTCGACCTCACGCAGGAGGGCCGCTCCCGTGTCCAACGGGTCCGCGACGCACGCCGGGCCCGGTACGCGGGAAGCCTGGCGCACTGGGACTCCAAAGAGGTGACCGAACTGGCGCGACTGCTGCACCAGCTGAACCGGGGGATGGAGAAGTAGCCCCCCACGGGGGCCACACGGGGTGACGTTCCACCGAGCGAGGTAGCGGGCGTCCGTGGTGCTGGTGCCGCGAAGCAGGCCGTGCGGTGGTCCGCTCCGACCGGGCGTCCGTGGTGGTGTGCCGTGCGGTTCCGTTCCGGTCGGGCGTCCGTGGTGGTGCTGGGCTGACGTCGTGGAGTGCGCCGGGTGCTGTGGTCTACTCCGACCGGGTGTGCGTTGTGGCGCCCGGTTGGCATCGTCAGGTGCACCGCGCGGCGGCCTGCTCCGCCGTGCCGGTCACCGGTCGACACCGTCGAGGGCACCGCACAGCGGTCCACTCCGCCCCGGCGGCCGCCGTATCGGTGCCCAGTCGACGCCCGCAGGCCGTACCCGGCCGTCCAGGACTCGGCGTGACCAGGTCACGGAACCGATCGGCGGCCGCCCGTGCGGGCCGACACGGCCGGGGTTCCCGCGCCGCGCGGTGGGACACGAGTCCTGGCCGTGTCCTCGACCGCTCAGGGCTCGGGGCCACCCGGTCACCGGCGCACCGCGACCGCCGGTGCGGGCCGACAAGGCCCGGCTCCCCGCCGTTCGCCGGAACGCAGTTCCAGCCGTGCCGTCTGCCGGCTCACAACTCCGCGTACACCACCGACGCGTCGTCGTGGGTCTTGCTGCGGCCGAGGTGTGTCCGGGCCTCCGCGTCCGCGCGCTCAAGCTCCCGTACGCGGTCCACCAGAGCCTGGGCCCCCTCCTTCCGGACGAAGGTGAAGCAGTCCCCCCAGCCGCCCTCGTGGAACTTCTCCACCCACCGGGCCGCCCCGTCCGTCAGCGCCAGCAGGGTGCGTACCGACGACCGCGGCAGCACCCCCGTCACCGCGCGCCCCGCCACCGACGGATCCGCCGCCGCCGTGAAGAAGCCGCCCTCCTTGTTGCGCAGGTGGGCGTCGATCAGCGCGTCCGTGGCCAGGGAGGCGCGGGGGAGGCGGGAGAGGCGGTCGTCCAGTACCGCCGTGACCGTGCCGTCGGGTGCCTCCACCAGGAGTGCCGAGTCCGACAGGACCAGGTACTCGACCGACTCCGGGGACCACCGCGCCATCACCACCGTCGCCTGCGGCGTACGCGGGTGAGAAAGGTCACAACCTTCACCATGTGTCTCAGCTGTGCGTGCGAGGGCGCGGGACAGCACCTCGGCCGGCGGAACATCCATGAGCGAAACGGCCAGTTCGGTCAGTGCCCCGCCGAGCCGGGCCGTGAACCAGGGGACGGAATGCAGACAGCCGGTCGGACCGGTGGGCGGAGTGACACCGTCGAGTGCGATCAGTACGCCGCCCTGCCCGGACGCGGGGAGCGCGACGCTCGCGAAGTCCTCGTTGGGCCGATCGACATCGCCGGGTTCCGAGACAAGTTCCGTACGCATTCAGCCAGTCTGCACGAGCCCTTCACATGCTTCGCCAAAGCATGGCAACGATCCCGGAATTGACGCAGTTGCGCAGGTCAGCCGCCAGGTTTGGGGTGGAATGGCTGCCCCCGGACACGCGTGGTGGCGAATCCTGCCATCGGTCTTGGCCGGCGTCCAACCGGCCCGCCGCACCGGGCCCGTGCGTGTGCCGCGGGAACTTGCCCGCCAACTCCCCTCCGGGGTTCACTCCTTCGGGTGGCGGCTCAGGCGATGCGCGACCACCGCCCACCGGCGCTGGGAGGGTCGGGAACCGTACCCCGGTGTGCACACCAGTTGACGGAGCGTCACCCCGGGCCCATGGGTATCACGAGTTCAGGAATGCGAGCAGCGGTGCAGAAGACGCGGCCTCGTCGCACAGGCAAGCAGACGGCCTCCGGCAACGGCGCGGAGCGCACCTCCGCCACGCCGGGCGCCCCCGAGACCCCTGTCGGCAAGGGCCGCCCCACCCACGTCCGCACCCGGCTGATTCTCGCCGCCGCCGTCGTGGCCGCCGCGATCGCCGGGGCCGGCGCCCCCTCCCTCGTCACCGCCTCCGAAGACCTCCACGACTCCCAGGACCTGGTGACGCTCGCCGAGCAGACCCAGGACGCCCTCGACCTCGCCCACGCGCTCGCCGACGAACGCGACGAGGTCACCTCCTACATCGCGGCCGGACGGCCCAGGGCGAAGGCGCCGGGCGAGCAGTCGAGCGCCCGCGTCGACCGCCAGGCCGGGGAACTGCGCGCCGACAGCGATCTGTCCCCGGGCCTGCGCGCCGACCTCGACGACATCGCCGCCGTACGGCGCTCCGCGCTCACCGGCACGAGCACCGCCCTCCAGACGCACAACGCCTACTCCGCCGCCATCACCGAACTGCACCGCCTCGCCGAGGAGTTGGCGGACAAGATGCCGGACCGCGCCGGCTCCGGCGCCCACTCCCTCGCCGAGCTGGACTCCGCCGTACAGCAGGCCGCCGCCACCCGCGGACTGCTGCTCGCGGCGCTCAGCGTGCCGACGACGACCCGCAGCGTCTACGACCCGATCACCGGCCTGACGAACACCGAGAAGGTCTCCTCGAAGGCCGACGCCGAGCAGCGCGACGCGCTCGCGGCCGCCGCCCAGCAGGCCCGGCTGCGCTCCGACGCGGCCCTCGCCGACTTCCAGGAGTCCGCGCCCGCCGCCGCCAAGGCGAGCTACGACTCCACGGTCACCGGCCCCGAGGTCAACTCCGCCGACAAGTACCTCGCCGCCCTCACCGACCAGCCCACCCTCTCCGACGGCGACCTCGGCACGAGCACCGGCAAACTCGACGCGGCCCTGTCCGCCCGCGTCGACCTCATGCGCGGCGCCGAGTCCGCGCTCTTCGACCGCCGGGTCAAGGCGCTGGAACAGCTGCGCGACGACGACGTCACCGCGCTGGAGCTGCGGGTCGCGATCCTCGGCGCCCTGATGCTGCTGGCCGTCGGCATCACCACCGCCATGGCCCGCACCCTCACCCGGCCCCTGTCCGTGCTGCGCCGAGGCTCCGCCCGGCTCGCCGGGGCCGAGGACCCCGCCACCGAGGAAGCGGTCTCCTTCACCGGCCGCAACGACGAGTTCGCCCAGGTCGTCCGCTCCGTCAACACCCTGCACGCGCACGCCGTCGCGCTCGCCGAGCGGATCGCCACCCTGGAGTCCGACCGCAAGCACCTGGTCGGCCAGCGCCAGAAGATGGCGGACGCCCGCGAGCAGCTGAAGGAGGAACTCGCCGAGTCCGCCGCTCAGCTGGAGCGGCTGCGCACGACCATCGGCGCCACCTTCGTCAGCCTGGCGCTGCGCACCCTCGGCCTGGTCGAGCGGCAACTCGCCGTCATCGAGGGCCTGGAGGAGCGCGAGCAGGACCCGGAGCGCCTGGCGACCCTCTTCAAGCTCGACCACTTCGCCACGGTCATGCGCCGCCACAGCGAGAACCTCCTCGTCCTGGCCGGCACCGAACACGTCCAGCAGAGCGCCGGTCCGGTCCCGCTGGTCGACGTGGTCCGCGCCGCGGTCAGCGAGATCGAGCGCTACGAGCGCGTCCGTATCGCCGCCCTGCCCCCGCACGCCCACGTGGCCGGCTTCGCCGCGGACGACCTCTCGCACCTGCTGGCCGAACTGATGGAGAACGCCACCTCGTTCTCCCCGCCCGACCTGCCCGTGGAGGTCTCCGGCTGGCTCCTGGAGAGCGGCGAGGTCATGCTCTCCGTGCAGGACGAGGGCATCGGCATGACGGCCGAGCGGATGACCATCCTCAACTCCCGCCTCGCCGACTTCGATCCCGAGGCCGCCTACGAGTCGCGCGACGAGGGCGACGAGGGGCTCGGCCTCGGCCTGTACGTCGTGGCCCGCCTCGCCCACCGGCACGGCGTCCGGGTGCAGCTGCGGGAGCAGAAGCAGGGGGGTGTGGCCGCGGTGGTGGTCCTCCCCAAGCCGCTGCTCGCCGCCGCGCCCGCGTCCGCCGTACCGGCCTCCGGCACCGGCCCGGTCACCGGCGCGACCCACTCCTTCTCCCTCCCCGGCGCGGACGCCGAGGTCAACTCCAACGTCCTGAACGGCCGTTCGGAGGGCGGCGACCCCCTGGTGGCCCTGGCCGAGAACGCCGTACGGGACTCGGAGTCGGAATCGGAGCCGGAGCCGGAGTCCCCGGCCGAGACGACGATGGAACTCCTGGCCCCGGTACCGGCACAGGGAGAGCCCGACCCCGTACCGGACGAGCCGCCGGCCACCGAACCCACGGCCGCCGACGGCGAGGCCGAGACCGAGCACACCCGCGCCGACGAGGAGCCCCTCACCGACAAGGGCCTCCCCAAGCGCACCCCCAGGATCACCGCACCCACCACCCCGGCCCCGCGCCGGCGCAACGCGTCCGTGGACGCCGACGCACTCCGCCGCAGGCTCGGCGGCTTCCACCGGGGGGCGGAGGCCGGCCACCGCGACGTGGCAGCGGAGATCAAGGAACAGACCGGCGAGACCAAGCTGCCGACCGCAGAACCACGCACACAACGCACCGCATCCGAAGAAGCCACGGGGGGCACAGCCGAGGAGGCAAGCAGTTGACCGCGCCCAGTACCTTCGGACTGAGTCGTGAAGCCCGCAATCTCCACTTCCTGCTGACCAATCTCGTGGAGGAGGTCCCCGGCGTCCAGTCCGTCGCCGTGGTCTCCTCCGACGGCCTGCTCCTGCTCTCCTCCGACGCCGACCGGAACGCGCAGGCACGCGAGGCCCGGGACGGGAGGCCCTCCGGACCGCGCGGCTCCTCCGCCGACCTCGCGACCATCGTCTCCGGCATCGGCAGCCTCACCCTCGGCGCCGCGAAGCTCATGGAGTTCGGCGCCACGAAACACACCATGATCGCGATGGACGAGGGCAGTCTGTTCGTGATGTCGATCAGCGACGGCTCGCTGCTCGGCGTGCACGGCTCCGCGGACTGCGACATGAGCGTCGTCGCGTACCACATGGCCCTGTTCGTCGGCCGCGCCGGACACGTCCTGACCCCCGAACTGCGCAGCGAGCTACGGCAGTCGCTGGAGAACGACGCGACAGGGAGCGCCCGATGACGAACAGGCCCGGGCTCCCGGTCCGCGGCGGCGACCGCAAGGCCGCACGGGTACGCCCGTACTCGCTCACCGGCGGCCGGACCCGCTTCGGCCACGTCCTGCTCGTGGAGACCTTCGTGGCGAGCACCGCGGCCCTCGAAGCCGCCGAGGAGCGCAAGGAGCTCACCAACGGCGGGCTGCGGTCGGTCATGCCGGAGCTGCGGGCCATCGTCGAACTGTGCCGCCGGATGCGCACGGTGGCCGAGATCGCCGCGCTGCTGAAGATGCCGCTCGGCGTGGTCCGGGTGCTCCTCAGCGACCTCGCGGACCAGGGAAAGATCCGTGTGTACGGCACCGGGACCGGTCACGGTACGGGCCGTCCCGACCGCGCTCTGCTGGAAAGGGTGCTGAGTGGACTCCGTCGTCTCTGACGCCGCCGCCCAGGCGTTCGGCGTCACCCCGTTCGTCGACGTCGAGACGGACGGCAACCTCAGGTCCTGGCAGACGGACCGCACCCGGGCCCCCATCGCCACGAAGATAGTCGTGGCCGGCGGCTTCGGCGTCGGCAAGACCACCCTCGTCGGCACCGTCTCGGAGATCGAGCCCCTCCAGACGGAGGCGCTGATGACCGAGGCCAGCGAGCAGGTCGACGACCTCACCGGCACCCCGGAGAAGGTCAGCACCACCGTGGCCATGGACTACGGCCGCATCACGCTCGACGACGACCTGGTCCTGTACCTCTTCGGCACGCCGGGCCAGGAGCGGTTCTGGTTCATGTGGGACGACCTGGTGCGCGGCGCGATCGGCGCGGTCGTCCTCGCGGACACCAGGCGGTTGAAGGACTGCTTCCCGGCGCTGGACTACTTCGACGGCTGCGGGATGCCCTACGTCGTCGCGGTCAACCACTTCGACGGCAGCGACCGCTTCGAACCGGAGGACGTGCGGGAGGCCTTGACCATCCCAGCCCACATACCTGTCATGATCATGGACGCGCGGCGGAAGATCTCGGTGATCGAAACGCTCCTGTCCCTCGTCGGCCACGCACTGGACGTCACCCCCGAGTAGGAGAACAGCACCCGCATGCGGAAGATACTCGTCGTCGGAGCCGGCCAGTCCGGCCTCCAGCTCGCCCTCGGCCTCCAGTCCCACGGGTACGAGGTCACCCTGATGTCCAACCGGACGGCGGACGAGATCCGCTCCGGCCGGGTCACGTCGACGCAGTGCATGTTCCGCACGGCACTCCAGCACGAGCGCGATCTCCAGCTGAACTTCTGGGAGTCCCAGGCCCCGAAGATCGAAGGACTCGGCGTCTCGGTGGCGGCCCCCGGCTCGTTCGACCCGGGCCCCTCGCAGCGCGCGATCGACTGGCTGGGACACCTCGACGGGTATGCGCAGTCGGTCGACCAGCGGGTGAAGATGGCCGGCTGGATGGAGACGTTCGCCCAGCGCGGCGGCCAGCTCGTCATCCACGGCGCGGCCGTCGGCGACCTCGACTACTTCTCCCGTACCTACGACCTCGTGCTGGTCTCGGCCGGCAAGGGCGAGCTGGTCTCCATGTTCGCGAGGGATCCGGAGCGCTCCCCGTACCGCGAGCCGCAGCGCGCGCTCGCCGTCTCCTACGTCCACGGCCTGGGCCCGCGCCCCGAGCACCCGGACACCGAGGCCGTCCGCTGCAACCTGGTCCCCGGTGTCGGCGAACTGTTCGTCATGCCGACGCTCACCACCTCCGGGCGCGCCGACATCCTCTTCTGGGAGGGCATACCCGGCGGCCCGCTCGACGTCTTCAACGGCGTGAAGGACCCGGCGGAACACCTCTCCCTGACCCTGGAACTCATGGAGACGTTCCTGCCCTGGGAGTACGCGCGCGCCACGAACGTCGAACTCACGGACGCCGGCGGTACGCTGGCCGGCCGCTACGCGCCCACCGTGCGCAATCCGATAGGCCGCCTGCCCGGTGGGGGACTGGTCCTGGGCGTGGCCGACGTCGTCGTCGCCAACGACCCGATCACCGGGCAGGGCTCCAACTCCGCGTCCAAGTGCGCGGCCTCCTACCTCGCGTCGATCCTCGACCGGGGGGAGAAGGAGTTCGACGAGGAGTGGATGCGGGCGACGTTCGAGCGGTACTGGGCCACCGCCCAGCACGTCACCAAGTGGACGAACGCGATGCTCGCGCCGCCGCCGGAGCACATCCTGAACCTGATCGGGGCGGCAGGTCAGCTGCAGCCGGTGGCGGACCGGTTCGCCAACGCCTTCAACGACCCGGCCGACTTCGAGAACTTCTTCTACGAGCCGGAGAAGACGGGCGCCTACCTCGCCTCGGTCGCGGGCGCCTGACGGTCGCCGTCCGGACGTACGGCCCCGAGCAGCGGGTGGGACGCGAGCGGGGACACCTTGATCTTCTCGCCCGTTCTCGGGGCCTCGATGACCTCGCCGCGGCCCACGTACAGCGCCACATGCGTGGCCCCGGGGAAGTAGAGGACCAGGTCGCCCGGCCGCAGGTCCTTCAGCGGAACCCTCGGCAGCCGGGCCCACTGCTCCTGGCTGGTCCTGGGGATCGGGGTGCCGGCATGCGCCCAGGCCCGCGAGGTCAGCCCCGAGCAGTCGTACGTCCTCGGGCCCTCGGCGCCCCATTGGTACGGCTTCCCGAGCTGGCGCCGGGCGTACTCCAGGGCCTTCTCGCCCTTCGGGGTCGGCCCGCGGTCGTCGTCGCCGAGGGCACCGGAGGTGGTCAGCTCCTGCTGCGCCTTCTCGATCCCCTTCTCCTCGAACTCGGCCAGCCGGGTGAGCTGTTCGGCGGTGAGGGAGGCGAGCAGTTCCTCCACGCCGGCGAGCTTGCCCCGTACGTCGTTCCGCTCCTTCTTCTGCCGGTCGGCGAGCGTGAGCTGGTCGTCGAGCGCCTTGCGCGCCTTGCGGGCCAGTTCGTCGGCGCGGTGCTCGGTGCCGGTCAGACGGTCCACCGTGCCGGCCCGTTCCCGCGCCATCCGGCCGACCACATGTCCCTGTTCGAGAGCGTGCTCGGGGTCGCGGGCGAGCAGGAGACGGACGTACGGCGAGAGGTCGGTGCTGCTGTTCTGGTACTGCTGGCGGGCCAGCCGCCCCGCGGCACCCCGGCTGTCGTGCAGGGAGAGACGGGCCCTGGAAAGCGCCGCGTCCAGGCGGCTCACCTCGGCACGCTTCGCCTTCAGCTTCTCCTCGGTGGCGTTGTAGGTCTCGGTGGCCTCCTCGGCCTCCCGGTACAGCCGCTGAAGGTCCGTCAGCAGCTCGACGACGGAACGCTCACGCGGTTCCGGCTCCGGTACGGCCGTCGCGGGCACCGGTGCGAGGGCGGTGCCGGCCGCCACCGCCGCCGTACACACCAGACGCAGAAGCCTTCCTGACACGTCATCACCTCCTGTGCGGAACAGCCCCTCTGTTCCGCACGGTGAGCATCAGACGGGGTCGGCGTCCTCGCGCGCCGGGTGGGCGGTTCGGCGCAATCCCGTCACCCGTCGGTGTCAGCCGGCTTGTCGGGCTGGGGCTTGTCGGGCTTGGACCACGGCCACTTCAGCCGGTCGTCCGCCTTCCCCTCGGGGTCGTACGCGTACTTCCACCCCTTCTGGATCCCCAGCCTGCTGTGCCCCCTGGGCACCCGGCGGTAGACCAGCACCGTGCCCGGGCCGCCGGCCGCGTCGGGGACGGGGATGCGGTACGTCTTCGGGGGACGACCGGTCGGTCCCAGCAGCACGGGCAGCACCCGGCCGTCCATGGGACCGCCCTCGAAGGGGGTGTCTTCGCTCTTCACGGCACCAGTGTCAGGCATCCATCGCGAGGGCCGTGACCAGCGCGGCGGTCTGCGGGTCGCGGTTCGCGGTCACGGAGAGCACGGCGACGAACTGCTCGACCAGCCAGTCGCGCAGTTCCCCGACGGGTGGCTTCTTGCTCTCGTCGAGCCAGATCAGGGAGGCCGCCTCCACCGCGGTGATCCACATCCGCACGGTCATGCGCAGCAGCAGACCGGGCGCGGTGACGCCGAGGTGGCTGAGGATGTTCTCGGCGGCGGCCCGTCGTACCCCGTCGACGATGGCGGTGGTCCGGGACGTCTCGACGACACTGCCCCCCTGCAACAGGGCGCTGAAACCGGCGTCGTGCTCGTCGACGAAGGCGAGGTAGCGGTCCAGGGCACGGGAGAGGCGGACGAGGAGGGGGCCGTCGAGGGGCTCGGCGAAGCACTGCTCCAGTTCGTCGGCGGCGGACCGCAGCGCGGCCTCGTACAGCTGCTGCTTGCCGCCGGGGAAGTACCGGTAGACGAGGGGACGGGAGACTCCGGCCGCCTCGGCCACGTCGTCGAGGGAGACGTCCTCGGGAGCGCGGTGCGCGAAGAGTCCGAGGGCGGCGTCGAGAAGCTGACTGCGGCGCTCCTCGACGCTGAGGCGACGATAGGCGGGCGCGGCAGGGGTCATGGGTGCAGCGTAGTCGGCGGCTGCGGATACGTCGTGGCTGGTCGCGCAGTTCCCCGCGCCCCTAGAGGTGGGTACTGCTAGGCATGCCTGACTGCACCCACCTCTAGGGGCGCGGGGCTGTATCGATGTGCGGCTCCGCCGCGTGGGCGCGACCAGCCCCCACCGGTCCGCAGCCGACGATCAAGCCAGCAGCCCGGATGACCTCCACAACCTGCGCCCGACACCCCGAAGTACCCCGATGTCGTCCAGGAAGTCCGTCAACCGCTTCGCCCCCGTCTGCATGACCTCACTGCGATGCCCGCTCGCCTTCACCTGCGCCAGCGCCTCCCGCTGGTCCAGGCCCACGTTCGTGTACACCTCCGGATTCACGAACGCCACGGAGAACACCCGGGCGAACTCCCCGGACGTGACCCGAGTGAACTCCTGCGACCACCGCGGAGCGGAGACCATCTGCCGCCGCAGCTCCTCCCGGGCGTAGCGCACATGCCGGGCCTCCTCCACCACGTGGATCCGCGTCACCCCCCGGACCAACGGCTGCACCCGCTCGTCCGGGAACGTCAGCCGCTGCATCCAGTCGAGGACCTCCTCACCGAGCAGCGTCGCCGTGAAGGACCCCGGTGTCGTGGAGATCGTCTTGAACAGCCGCCCGAGCCGCTGATGGGCCGGGCTCACCGGATACCAGGGCGTCCCGCCCCGGGTGATCAGCCGCGCGAACATCTTCGAGTGCCGGCACTCGTCCTCGATCTCGGTGAGCGCGTACCGCACATGCGCGCTCGTGGCCGCCTTGTCGTAGATATGACGGCACAGCAGCTGCATGAGGATGATCTCGAACCAGATCCCCAGCGAGGCCAGTGCCGCGGCCTCGTGCTGGGAGAGCAGGATCCGCTGCTCCTCGCTCATCCGCTTCCACATCGGGGTGCCGTAGAGCGAGACCAGTTCCGGCGGCCAGAACCACAGGCCCTCCTCGAAGGGCGCGTCCCAGTCCAGTTCCCTGTCCGGATCGAAGGAGTGCTTCGCGGAGGAGTCGAGCAGCCGCTCGGCGACCTGCTCCCGGTCCTTGAGCAGGCCGAGGGCGTCGCGCAGCCCTTCGAGCGCGTCGACTTCTGTCAGACTCGTCATGGCTCTTATGAGACTGCCTGTCAGCAAGGCCGTCAATCCCTTGCGCACGACTTGTTGACCCGGCGTCTATGAAGCGGCAGCCTGCGGAACATGCCGACTTTCGACCTGTACACCACGGACCCCGGGGACCCCCACTGGCAGGTACCGGCGACGGGCAAGGCCCGGTTCAGCTGGGAGTACGACGACGGCCGCGACCGCCTCCTGGCCCTCTACCAGAAGGGCAAGGACAAGCAGTGGGACGGGCAGAAGCGCATCGACTGGAGCCTTGAGGTCGATCCCCACGACCCCCTCGGCACGCCCGACGAGGCCATCTCCGTCTACGGCACCAAGTACTGGGCGAAGTTCACCGACCAGGACAAGGGAGAGCTCCGCAAGCACCTCGCCTCCTGGCAGTTCAGCCAGTTCCTGCACGGTGAGCAGGGCGCGATGGTGTGCGCCGCCCGGATCGTGGAGTCCGTGCCCGACCTCGACGCCAAGCTGTACTCGGCGACCCAGGTGATGGACGAGGCGCGGCACGCGGAGATCTACGGCCGTTTCCTCCACGAGAAGATCGGGATGCTGTACCCGATCAACGACAACCTCCGGTCCCTGCTGGGCGACACGCTCAGCGACTCGCGCTGGGACATGCCCTACCTCGGTATGCAGGTCCTCATCGAGGGCCTGGCGCTGGCCGCCTTCGGCATGATCCGCGACACCACCGACAAGCCCCTGCCCAAGCAGATCCTCGCCTACGTCATGCAGGACGAGGCCCGGCACGTGGCCTTCGGCCGGATGGCCCTGCGCGACTACTACAAGCAGCTCTCCGACGCCGAACTCCGTGAACGCGAGGAGTTCGTCATCGAGGGCTGCTACCTGATGCGCGACCGCCTGCGCGGGGTCGAGGTCCTGGAGAACTTCGGCATCCCGAAGGCAGAGGCCGAGGAGTACGCCGAACGGTCCGAATTCCTCGCCCTCTTCCGCCAGTTGCTCTTCTCCCGGATCGTCCCCTGCGTCAAGGACATCGGCCTGTGGGGCAAGCGCCTCCAGCAGGCCTACGTCGACATGGGCGTCTTCGAGATGGGCAACTCCAACCTCGACCTCCTCATGGCCCAGGACGAGGAGATCGCCGAGAAGCTGGACGCGGAGCGCTTCGCGGCCGAGGAGCGGGAGCGGGTCGCCGAGGTGGGTGAGGCCGTCGAGGAGGGAGCCGCTCACATGGACTAACGTATTGACGTGTCCACGCCCCAGGGTCCGTACGGACCGCAGAACCCTTACCACCAGCAGTTTCCGCAGGCTCCGCAGGGCCCTTACGCACCGGGCCCGTACGGTCAGCAACAACCGTACGGCGCACCGCCCGTGCCGGCCCAGCAACAACCGTACGGCGCACCGCCCGTGCCGCTCCAGCAGCATCCGTACGGCTGGGGCGTGCCGCCCGTCTCCCCACCCCCGAAGGGGCGCCGTGTCGGGCTGATTCTCGGCATCGTGGGCGGGGTGGTCGCCGTGAGCGTCGTGGCGTACGCCATGTACGGCTCGCAGCTGGCCGGCCTCGGCTTCCCGGAGGCCAGGTACCGGCTCTCCCTCCCCAAGACGCTGGTGGACAACCGCTACGAACTCACTCGGGACGTCTCCGATTCCGAGGGTCAAAAGCTCAAGAAGCAGGCCGCCGGCAGCTGGGACGCCAAACTCGCGGGTGTCGCGTACGGGTACTACAGCCCTGGCGGTGACAAGGCGAAGGGCACCTTGGTGGTCATGGGGCTGTACGGCCGGTTCAAAGACCCCGACTGGAGCCGCGACGACATGATGAAGGGCGGTGGGGACGGAGAAGGCGCGGACGTTGCCGTGGCTCCGAAGGACTTCCACCCGGCCGGCTCCGGTGACATCACGATCACCTGCGAGGTCAGCACCCGGACCGAGAGCGGCGTGAAGGTGACGCTCCCGCTCTGTGGCTGGGTCGATGCCAACACGTCGGGCGCGGTGTTCGAGGCGAGGAACACCGCGACCACCGACGACCCGTCGGACGTGGACCTCGACAAGCTGGCGGCGACCACCCTCCGGATCCGCTCGGAGATGCGCAAGCCGCTCTAGACCGAGCAGCCCAGGTCGTCCGGGATCTCCAGGGCCGTGACCGGCTCGGCGCCCTGCGCCGGGAACGGCGTCCGCAGCGTGAACGCGTACGGCGTGGGCCCGTTCGTGCGCAGGTGCAGCAGCCGGGACTCGGCCTCGGCGACCGTGGGGCGGTGGCCGGCCGGGACCCACCACAGGGCCACCATCGCCTCCTGGACCCGCTCGAAGAACTCCCTGCGGCGGGCGAGCATCTCGCGGTGCCGGCCCTGGTACATGTACGCCGTCAGCGCGTCGGTGTCACGCCACACCGACATGTTGATGATCAACCACTTGTCGCCGAAGACGGCGATGTCCGTCGCGTCGCCGGACTCGTCCTCCAGCCGCCAGACGAAACCGTCGGCGGCGTCCGCGTCGGCGTTCACGGGGTCGAGGTTGTCGACGAAGTCCTTCAACTGCGGGGAGTCCAGCGGGGCTTTGAGGCGGCCGATGTTCACCTGGGCGAGTTGGTACGCGGTGGCTTCCATCATGGACCGAACGGTAGGTCGGTCGTCCGGCGGTCTTCAACCCCTGTCTCACTCCTTGGAGTTGAGTACCGCCTTCATCACCGCCCGCGCGATCGGCGCCGCCATCCCGCCCCCGGTGATGTCCCCCCGGTCCGCCGACGCGTCCTCCACCACCACTGCCACGGCGACCTTGGGCTCCATGTCCCGCTCGCCCTGCGCCCACGCCACGAACCAGGCGTACGGCACCCCGGCGTTGCCGATGCCGTGCTGGGCGGTGCCGGTCTTGCCGCCGACGATCGCGCCGGGAATGGCCGCGTTGGTGCCGGTGCCCTCGGTCACCACCTGGGTCATGAGCTCCTTCAGCACCGCGGCCGTCGCCGGGTACATCGCCTGCCGTACCGGACGCGGGCCCGCCGTGTCCACGATGCTGCCGCCGGCCGTGGTGGTCCGCTCCACGAGGTAGGGCGTGCGGATCTGCCCGCCGTTGGCTACGGCCGCCGAGACCATCGCCATCTGGAGCGGGGTCGCACGGGTGTTGTACTGGCCGATCGACGACAGGGCCAGCTGCGCCCGGTCGACGGTCGGGTCGAAGGTGCTGCGGACCACCGAGAAGGGGATCCGCAACGAGTCGTCGTTGAAGCCGAAGGCGTGCGCGGTGGCCGTCATGTCACCCACCCCCACGTCCACCCCGAGCTTCGCGAACACCGTGTTGCACGACCACCTGAAGGCCTCCCGCAGGGACAGGTCCTCGCAGCCGTCGGACTCGTTGCTGAGCGAGGTGGTGGTGCCGGGCAGGGTGTACGGCGCCGGCGAGCCGGTCGGCGCGTCCACGTCCGTGATCACCCCCGCGTCCAGCGCGGCCGCCGCGGTGACCACCTTGAACGTCGAACCCGGCGGATAGGTCTGCCGTACCGCGCGGTTGAGCATCGGCTTGTCCGGATTGCTGTTGAGCCAGGTCCAGGACCGGCCCACCCGGGGGTCGTTGCCCGACAGCACCCCCGGGTCGTACGACGGCGAGGACACCAGCGCGAGGATGCGTCCCGTCGCCGGGTCCAGGGCGGCCACCGCGCCCTTGCGCCCGCCGAGCCCGCGGAAGGCCGCCTTCTGCGCGGCCTCGTCGAGGGTCGTCACCACGTTCCCGCCCGGGTTGAGCCTCCTCGTGAAGTCGTTCCACAGCGGGAACGGCGTCAGCAGCGGGTCCGAGCCGGACAGGATCGCGTCCTCGGTGTGCTCCAGGAGGGTCGTGCCGTACTCCTGCGAGGCGAAGCCGGTGACCGGCGCGTACAACGGCCCGTTCGCGTAGGTCCGTTCGTAGCGCAGCTGCTCCCTGGTGTCCCGGGAGCCGGTGACCGGCCGCCCGCCGACCAGGATGTCGCCGCGCTCCCGGCCGTAACGGGCGATGTTCTCGCGGCGGTTGGCGGGGTTCGCGTCGTGCGCGCGGGCCTGGAAGACCTGGACGCGGGTGGCGTTGACGAGAAGCGCCATGAGCAGCAGGACGCAGAAGCAGGCGGCGTGCCGGATGTAGCGGCTCATGCCGGGGGCCGGCGTCGGTGTCGTCACGGGGTCTCCTTCCCGTCGTACTGGCGGCGGGCCGAGTCGCTCACCCGGATCAGCAGGGCGACGATCGCCCAGTTGGTGACGACCGATGAACCGCCCTGGGCGAGGAACGGCATCGCCATGCCGGTGAGCGGGATCAGTCCGCCGACCCCGCCCGCGATCACGAACACCTGGAGCGCGACGATCGAGGCCAGGCCGATCGCCAGGAGCCGTCCGAAGGGGTCGCGCAGGGCGAGGCCCGCCCGGTAGCCGCGCTCCACGAGCAGGGCGTACAGCAGGAAGATCGCGGACAGGCCGGCCAGGCCCAGCTCCTCGCCGGCCGTCGCCAGGATGAAGTCGGACTTCGCGGCGAAACCGATCAGGACGGAGTGGCCGAGCCCGAGTCCGGTGCCCAGGACCCCGCCCGCCGCGAAGGCGAACAGGGACTGCGCGAGCTGGTTCGGCCCCTGGCCCGCGTCGATCGACGCGAAGGGATCCAGCCAGTCCTGCACCCTGCTGTGCACATGCGGTTCCAGCCAGCCCACGGCGAACGCGCCGACGGTGGCCAGCAGCAGGCCCAGCGCGATCCAGCCGGTGAGCCCGGTGGCGACGTACAGCAGCACGACGAACAGCCCGAAGAACAGCAGCGAGGTGCCGAGGTCCCGCTCCAGGACCAGGACCCCGACGCTGATCAGCCAGATGGCGAGCAACGGGCCAAGGACCCGGCCGGTGGGCAGTTGAAGCCCCCAGAACCGACGACCGGTGTACGCCAGCGCGTTCCGGTTGGCGGCGAGATACGCGGCGAAGAACACCGCGAGCAGCACCTTCGCGAACTCGCCCGGCTGGATGGAGAACCCGGCGATCCTGATCCAGATGCGGGCGCCGTTCACGGAGGGGAACAGGATCGGCACGGTCAGCAGGGCGAGCGCGGCGGCGACACAGACGTAGGCGTACCGCTGGAGCACGCGGTGGTCGCGCAGTATCAGGACGACCACGATGAACAGGGTCACCCCGACCGTGGACCACACGAGCTGGGTGGGGGCCGCGCGGTCGCCGGGTGTCTCCAGGTCGAGCCGGTAGATCAGCACCAGGCCCAGGCCGTTGAGCAGCACGCCGATGGGCAGCAGGAGCGGATCGGCGTCCGGGGCCCTCAGACGCACCGCCAGATGGGCGAGGAGCGCGAGCACACCGAGCCCGGCGCCGTAACCGGCGGCGCCGGGCGGGACGGTGCCGTTTTTGGCGAGGCCGACAGCGCAGTAGCCGTACACCGACAGCAGGACGGCGAGGACGATGAGGGCCAGTTCGATGCCACGGCGCCGGGGCAGGCGTACCGCGCGAGCGGAGGGGTCCGCGGGGGCCACGGTGGTTCCGGCCTTGGTCATGTCCGGAACTTACCCAAATAGGGCGTGATGTCTGCCTAGCTTGCGCCGGATGTCAGCACCAGCGTGGCGTCTCACCGATGGTCCTGATGTAACGGGCCGAGCCCCAGGCCCAGGTGCCGTCCGTGAGGAGGTACCACTGAGGGTTGCCCTGGACGCTCTGGCCCCTGGTCTGGCAGAAGATGGAGACGACGTCCCCCCGGTCGGCCCAGCGGATGATCCGCCCGCCCCGGTTCGGCGCACTGCGCAGGGCCAGCGAACTGGCCGTCACGACACCTCTGGACAGGCGGGAGTTCTGGCCTTCCCCCTGGCCCTGGCCCTCACCCTGGCCCTGGTTCTGCCACTGGTCCTGGCCCTGGTTCTGGCCCTGGTCCTGGCTCTCCCCTTGGCCCTGGTTCTGCCACTGGCCCTGGTCCTGGCCCTGGTCCTGGTTCTGGTGGGTCCCCGAGTCGTTCGGCGGGTCGGTGCCCCAGTCGTCGTCGGCGACGGCGGGAGCGGCGAGGGCGGTGACGGCGAGGGCGCCGGTGGCGAGGGCTATCGAGAAACGGGAGCGCAGGGACATGGGGGGCCTCCGTGACGGGGGTGGCGGACCTGACTGTTCGCCACGTTAGGAGGGCCGTGCCCGGGCCGCCTTCCAAGCTGGGCCATAGGAGATGCCGTTCGGCCGATCGGTACGGCTACGGCTACGGCAACGCCAGCGTGGCGACCGCCCCACCGTCAGCCGCGTTCGAGAACGAGAGCCGGGCCCCGAGAACCTCCGCCTGCCCCACGGCGATGGTCAGCCCCAGACCGTGTCCCCGCGCCCCGCCCTCCGTACGGAACCGCTGCGGACCGTGCTCGACGAGATACTCCGGAAACCCGTCCCCGTGGTCCCGGACGCTCACCACGGTCCCGTCCACCGTCAGCGTCACCGGCCCCCGGCCGTGCCGGTGCGCGTTGGCCACCAGATTCCCCAGCACCCGCTCCAGCCGCCGCCGGTCCGTCTCCACGGTGACCTCCCGCAGGACGGCCACCTCGGTGTCGGTCCCCGACGCCCGCACCACCCGTTCGGCCACCGCGGCCAGGCGTTCCGTGTCCAGCTCCACCGTCTCCCGGCCCGTGTCCAGCCGGGAGATCTCCAGCAGGTCCTCCGTCAGCGTCCGCAGCGCCGCCACCCGGTCCCGCACCAGCTCGGTCGGCCGCCCCGGCGGCAACAACTCGGCCGCCGCGTGCAGCCCCGTCAACGGCGTCCGCAACTCATGGGCCACATCCGCGGTGAACCGCTGCTCGCTCAGCAGCTTGCCCTGCAACGACCCCGCCATGGAGTCCAGCGCGGCGGCCACCGCGGCCACCTCGTCCTGCGGCCGCGACGGATCCTTCGTCCGCGGATCGCCGACCCGTGCGTCGAGGTCGCCCGCGGTGATCCGCCGGGCCACCCGGGCGGTCGTGTGCAGCCGTTTCGTCACCCGGGTGACCGCGAACGCCCCCACCAGCAGCGTCGCCGTGATCGCCAGCGCCGACGACCACAGGATCGCCCGGTCGAGCGCCGCGATCGTCCGCGCGTTCTGCGCGTAGTCGACCTCGACGGCCAGCGACCGGTCCCCGTCCACCGGACCCGCGGCCCACATCACGGGGCGCCCGCCGTGCACGCCGACCATCGTGCCGCGGTCCCCGGCGACCGCCAGCGCGCGCAGGGAACCCGGCAGGTCCGGCTGATCCACACCCGCGTCCCACGTCAGCGTGTCCCCGGCCTCGTACGCCTCGGTCGCCTCCTTCAGCCGGCTCAGCGCCAGGTCGCGGGCCTCGCCGACGGTCTGGTTCGTCACCGAGACATGCACGAGGACACCGAGCAGCGCGGCGAGGGCGCAGCACATCACGGTGATGAAGACGGCGGCCTTCACGGCCAGCGTGCCGGACCAGCGGGGCAGCGCGAGTCTCATCGCGAGCTCGCGGACGGGCCGGGCACCGGGCTCGGCGCGTCCCCGAGGGCACGACTGCCGGTGCGCAGCATCTCGTCGTGGGTGAGGAGCATCGACTTCTGCTGCGGGTCCCAGGTCCACTGCAGCCGGTACTCGTAGCCGGCCACCTCGGACGGCGAACGGATGATCACGGACCGCCCGGCCAGTTCCACCCCGCTGACCGCGTCCTCCCAGTGCATGACCCGCACGAGCCGGTGCTTCTCCACGGTGTAGACGCGTACGGCGGTGACATGGCCGGGCAGTTGCCGAAAGCCCAGCGTCAGGTCCTCGCGCCCGTCACCGGTCAGGTCGCGGTAGTACGGCCGCAGGACCGGGCACCGCTTCCCGGCCGCCCCCGGCTTCCCGCAGTCGGCCATCCGTCGCGCCGTCTCGGTGTACCCCGCGTTGGCGTAACTGCCGGGGTCCTCCCTGATCTCGGCGCGTACGAGCGCGACCGGGTCCACCGTGCGGATGTCGTCGCCGGGCACGGAGACACCCGCCACCACCTCCGAGTCCACCTCGCCGATCTCGAAGGCGGGGCTGGAGGCGGGCGTCAGCTGCGGCCACAGCCGGTCGGGGCTGATCGCGGTCGGCGTGGAGCCCGCGCCCACCAGGTCGCCCGCGTCGCCACAGCCCGACGCGACCGCGAGCAGCAGGGCGACGGCGGTGACGGTGGTGACGGTGGTGACGGCGCGGGTCGTACGGGGTGCGCGGCGGGCGGCTGGCACTGTGCTCCTGGGATCGGGGCCGTCCGGGAGGTCGGCCCCGTACACATTATTCGTACGGACGTCCTTTTCTCCGTCCGGTGGGCCCCGGGCGGCCCTACTCCGTCAGCTCCTCCAGCAGCCGGGCCGTCGACAGTCCGGCCTGGAGGTACTCGACGAACAGTTCGTTGTGCAGCGCCCACGGTGAGCGCCGGCCCCGGATCAGCCGGATCGCCGCGTCGGCCGTGTGCCCCCTGCGGACCAGGGCGTGCGCGACGACGAGGCCCGCGCGGTTGTAGCCGTGGTAGCAGCGGACGAGGACCTTGCGGCCCTCGTCCAGTGCGTCGCTCGCGGCCCGTGCCAGGCGCATCACGCCCGCGAGCTGGGTGCCGTCCAGCGGGCCGTCCGGAATCGGCCACACATGTTGCTCGACGCCGGGATCGGGGCCGTGGCCCGGCAGCCGCAGCAGCGTCTGCACGAGCTCGAACTCGTCGCGAACGACGGCGAACTCCCGCTGCCCGGAAAGGCCCTGGAACTCATGTCCGCCCATCCACAGCCCGGGCACGATCTCGTCCCACGCTCTGTCCGGAGCCGGTACGTCGGGTTGCTTCCTGCGGGTCCGCAACAGCGCCTCCCCAAGCCCCTGCGCCAAGCCCTGCAACTGATTGCGACTCGCTGTGACTCACCCCAAAGGTAACCGGCTTCTTGCCTGCGCAGCACCCCGCCTGTTCCCATGGTCATGGGGTGATGGTGCATGAGCGGACTGCGCGTCGTACCGACCTGGCGCCATGGTCAGGAGCGGCTCTACGTCTGCCTCACGGACGGCAGGAACATCGCCTGGTACGACCGTGAGGCGGCCCGGATCAATCTGCTGAGCGAGGATCGCAGGCAGGACGTGCTGGACGCCCTCGGGCCCTTCCTGACCGGCCGCGTGGCCGTGGGTCCGCCGCCGGTGCCGACGCCCGCCGAACTGGCCCGGCTCACCCTCCACCCCGACGACGACCTCGCGCCGAACCGGCCCGGCGAGGCCCTCCAGATCGCCCTGGAACGGGATCCCGGGTCCGCGCACCGGATCCGGCGTGATCCGCGTCGGCGTGCGCTGGAGGCGGAGCAGGCTGTGGGCGAGGTGCTGGACCGCCTCGACGGCGCGGGCTGGCACACGCTGCACTCCGTTCCGCTGCCCGGCGGTGACCGGGTCCACCATCTGGCGATCGGCCCGGGTGGGCTGTTCGCGGTGCACACGCTGTACGCCCGCAAGCAGCGGGTCACTGTCGCCGACCCGATGGTCGCCCTCGGCCGCCGGGACCCACAGCCGCTGCTGCGCCGGGTCCGCGCGGACGCCGACCGTGCGTCCTACGCCCTGACGGCCGAGGTCCACCCGGTCCTCGCCCTCGTCGGCGCGTCCGGTGTCGCGGTGACTCTGCCGCCCCGGGAGGTCCGCGTCCTGCGGGAGGTGGACCTGTCGGGTTTCGGCGGACTGGGTGGGGTGCTGAAGCCGGCGGATGTGGAGGCGCTGCATGCGATGGCTCGCGACCGGGGGACGTGGACGCAGGTCTGAGTTCGGGTGCCGGTGCCGGTGCCGGTGCCGGTGCCGGTGCGGGCGCGGGTTCGGTGGGGGCGGGCGTTTTGCGCAGTTCCCCGCGCCCCTGGATGCCTG
>NZ_JBHVYZ010000075.1:15799-40954 GCF_042880295.1 Streptomyces sp. NPDC058307 | reverse complement strand
CACTTTCCGTGTTTCTGATCAACTCTTGGACAGCCCACCTCGTGAAAGCCCGAGGCTAAGGCCTGTCCCGTAATGATCGAACGGCTGAGTCGGGCTGCTCTTGCGTGGCCTCCTCGTCTATCCAGCAAGGGTGAGGTTGTGGAGGTGGGCGATGCCGAGCATGGCGTGATGGACGCCGTCGCCCTTGAGGCGGCAGTCGCGGAGGATCTTCCAGCCCTTCATGCGGGCGAAGGTGTGCTCCACGCGGGCACGAACCTTGCGGTGAGAGGTGTTGTGTTCCTCCTTCCAGGCTGGGAGTTCGGTCTGGCCGGGTTCACGGCGGTGTGGGATGACCAGGCCGGTGCCGCGGTAGCCGCCGTCGGCAATCACGGTTGTACGGCCGACGGCGGCCTTCGCGCCGGAGAGCTCCCATGCCTTGCAGTCGTTACGGTTGCCGGGTAGAGGTCTGCCGATCACGACGACGAGTCGGGTGTCGGCGTCAATGACGACTTGGTGGTTGGTGGAGTAGCGGTAGTTCTTCGACTGTTCGGCCACCGTGTGGTCGCGTGTGGGCACCAGGGTTCCGTCCACGATGAGGACAGTGTCCGGGCGGAACCGTTGGCGTGGCTGGAACGCGAGAAGGGGTCCGAGGTGGTCGATGATGCGGTCGGCCGCGGACTTCGAGATCCCGAACAGTGGCCCGAGCTGGCGCAACGTCAGGTTGGTACGCCAATATGCCGCGACCAGCAGGACCCGGTCCTCCAGCGGCAGGCTCCAAGGCCGGCCGCGTCGGACGGCATCTGCTCCCTCACGGCGCAGCTTGGTCACCAACTTGCGAAAGTAGCGCGGGCTCAGCCCGGCGAACGGCGTTATCCAAGACGGGTTCGACGCCGTGATCACACCAGCCATGCGACAGATCATTTCAGTTGCTGATCTCCCTCCGCCCAGTTGAGCATGGGTGCCAACGAAGCAAGGAGGCCGATGGATGGGGCTCATGCTCTGCCCTGCAGACGACGACGTGGCCAGCCCGGACATCTCGTGGTCGCACTACGGGTTCAATCTGTTCAGGGAGTGGCTGGCCCAAATCGAGGGATTCGCTCTTCCCGAGATGGTCGGCTTCGGTGGGAAGCGCGCGTGGAGCAGCATCACCACCACGCTGGCGCCGCTGCTCAACCATTCAGACGACGACGGCGACCTTGCCCCTGCTCAGTGCGCGGCCATGCTGCCACGGCTAGAAGCGATCGTCGGCGAGCGGCCACAAGTCGCCGACGATCCCGTCCTCCAACGGCGCATCGATGACACCCGCCAGCTGATCGATGTCTTGAAGTACTGCGTGGATAAGGGCGTCCCGCTCGACTTCTGCTGACTACCGGACCCAGCAGTTCCCGCCCTGGCTGTCCGGTAGTTACGGGACAACCCTTAGGTCACCAGTCGAGCGAAGCAAGGTGTTCGGGGTTCTTGAAGTGCTCTCCCGACTGAAGCGGGAGGGCACTTCAATGTCCCCTGCGCAGCGCGTCCGGCACCCCACCGGCTCAACCAGGCGGAGACCGCAGGCCGCGCGCATGCCTGCTGCGCTGCGATGAGGTCGCTCGCGTAGTCGTACGTTGTCGCCACGGCCCCAACAGTAGTTCGACCCGGCGGCCGTCCTGCTCGTACGACGCGGCGGCATTACGCGCCCGGCAGCTGCTGCTGATGACGGCTCAGGGCTGGTCGGGCGGGGTGTTGTGCAAGTACCAGCCGTGGGTGGCCATGCACTCCTTCGTCCACTCCATCAGCAGGTGCGAGCCCTCCTTGACGCGGCTCTCGTCATGACCGCCGTCGTTGGCGAACCACTGCACGAGAAGGCCGGCCGCCGGGCGGTCCACGTCGCCGGTGTCGCACACCGGGCACAGCTCCAGGTGGATCGGCCGCCCGTGTTCGTCGTTCTGCGGCGCCACCCCGCTCATGAGGAGGTCGCCCCGGCAGCGTGAACACTGCGGCAGCCGGTCGGAAAGCCTGAGCAGATCCATGGCCAGTCCCCTTGCTCTGGACGTGGCCCTCCACCCAAGGCCCGGCTGATCTACGCCGTCAACCCCACCCGCAGCGGTCGGGCGCCTGGCCGCGGAATCTGTCCACAGCCGGAACGGGTGTCTGCTGGGAAAAATGATCGACAGCAGCGACGACACGCAGCCGCCGACCCCGCGCCGCAACAGAGTCCTGGACGCCCTCAAGCGAGCGGAGCGCAAGGTGCTCACCCGACCCGCGCCGAAATCCGCGAAGGCCCAGATCGAATTCCTCTACACGCGCGCCAAGCGGTCGACGAAGGCCCTCGCCGAACAGCTGGGCGTCTCACCCCGCACGGTGCAGCGCTACCGCGCCGGACAGCAGACGAAGCCTCAGAAGAGGCTCCAGGCCGCCCTGGTGGAGGAGACCGAATCCCAATGGCAATCGCAGGTCAGGGCGCAGGCGCGGGAGCGAGCGGCGACCTCCAGCGGCATGATGGTGGAGGTGACGGCCTACTTCGGATTCACCTGCACGGGCAGCTCGGACGACGGCCGCGAGCGCACCATCACCACGCCGATCTCGCCCACCTACGCCGCGCAGATCCTCCAGCTCCAGGAGGCCGGTGCGACAGAGGAAGACCTGCATCCGATCGTCGCTGAGGTCATCGCCGAGTCGTATTTCAGGGAGTAGAGCACCCGCGCCGACAGCCTCCGAGCAGATTTCACGCACGTGCGGTCGATAGATTTTGAGTTCTGACCACCCAGAATTCAAAGCCTGCTATAAACCTTATTTGAGCCGAAGCGCGATAGTTGCCACACAGGCAGGCTTGTTGTCACCGTGGGCTGAGTTGGTAAGCTTGACAACCAGTTGAGCACCGACGCCGGTCAAGGCGACAGTAGCCTGTCAGTGGCGGGTGGCAAGATCGCCGGCATGGCCTTCGTACGTACTACTCCGCCGCGGCCTGTCGACGTCACCGCGGTCTTTCCTGAGCTGGCTCCGTTGGCGCGTGCGGCGATTCGGCTGCATCCAAGGGCCGGGTCGCCCTCGGTATGGGACAGCTCTGTCGGTGGCCCGTTGCTGTGGCCCGCTGAGGAGCCATGGCCGCACTGCGAAGCCGTGCACCCCGGCACCGGACGGAGCAAGTCGCCGGCAGAAATACGCCTTGACAGGCGCCGACGAGCCCGGCTCCACCGCGATCCCCAAGGTCCTCACTCCACGCCGGAGGAGACGGCGATTCAGCACCGCAACGACGCCACGTTCATGGAGCGACTCGAAGCCGGCCCTCCCTGGCCCGCGGAGAGTCCAGTCCCCATGCTGCCCGTCGCCCAGCTGTACGTGCGCGATGTCCCTCTCCTGCGGCCGCCAGGGAAAGCCGACGTGCTCCAAGTGCTGTGGTGTCCCTGCGACCACGAACCGTATGCCAAGCCCGCGACTGCGCTGTTCTGGCGATCCGCTGCCGATGTCGGCGATGTCCTGGCGCTGCCGCCAGACCCGTACGAGGCGGACCGGGACGGCTACGTGCCGGAGCCCTGTCGACTGGCACCAGAAGCGATCACCGAGTACCCCCACAGCCTAGAACTCAGCCCGGATATGCGGCTGATGGTGGGAGACTGGAGCAGATGGCAGGCCGCCGGCGCCGGCGTGGACAGCTCGTACGCGAGCTATCCGGCGGAGTTCTACGACGGCAATCTGGCAAACGCTCCTGGCTGGAAGGTCGGCGGCTGGCCCCCGTGGGGCCGCACCGACCCCAATCCCCGATACTGCAGTGTCTGCGAGGTACAGATGGTCCCGCTGCTGACCATTGCCTCCTTCGAATGGGACTGGGGTAAGCGCGGCTGGGCGCCATACGAGGACGAAGCTGCCGCCTACGCCGCTAGTCATCGCGCTGGCCAGAACCCTGCGCAGCCGACCAAGGTGGAAGTCGGCAGCACCGACAACATGCAGCTCTACGTCTGCCCGACCTCCCCCGAGCATCCGCACACCGACCTGATCCAATGAGCTGTCACTGACCCTCGCAGCCGGTGACAGAAGTGCTGCCGAGTGCGGTGTGTGACAAGCCACTTGCCTCACTGGTGCCAGCCAGACTGCTTCGATCGATCCGGGACTGCTGCAGGGTTGGGTGACAGCGGGGTTTATGCAGCCAGGGCTGCGGCTGGGGTCATGATGGTCTCGTACTCGACGGGGGTCAATCGGGCCAGGCGCCTCTGACGCCGGCCCCGGTGGTAGGTGCGCTCGATCCAGGTGACGATCGCGATCCGCAGTTCCTGGCGGGTGGCCCAGGTACGGCGGTCGAGGACGTTCTTCTGCAGCAGCGCGAAGAAGCTCTCCATGGCCGCGTTGTCGCCGGCCGCACCGACCCGGCCCATCGAGCCGACCAGGTCGTGACGTGCGAGAACGGACACGAACTTCCGTGAGCGCTGGGCGAGTTCAACCGGTCGATGCAACACCGGGTTGTTGAAGTGAGCGTAGTTGTTCTTCGAAGACTTCGGCGGGGGTCTTCCAGCCGAGGATCTTGCGGGGCCGGTTGTTGAGTACGTATGCGACGGCTTCGAGGTCTTCGGCGGACCATCGGGACAGGTCTGTGCCTTTCGGAAAGTACTGTCGCAGCAGCCCGTTGGTGTTCTCGTTCGTCGGTCGCTGCCAGGGCGAGTGCGGGTCAGCGAAGAACACCCGCGTTCCGCTCTCCATGGCGAACTGAGCGTGGCCTGAGAGCTCCTTCCCGCGGTCCCAGGTGAGGGTCTTGCGTAGTTGTCCGGGCAACTTGGTCATCGCTTCCGTCAGCGCCGCGTTCATCGCGGCGGCCCCGTATCCGCCGAGCGATGGCCCGTTCTTGACGTACGGTTTCTCGCCCCAGCCCTCCAGCCGCGGCAGATGGACCAGGAGCGTGGACCTGCTGCTGCGCTCGACGAGTGTGCCGATCGCCGACCTGCCCGTCCCGATGATCAGGTCGCCCTCCCAATGACCAGGGACAGCACGGTCGTCGGCCTCGGCCGGGCGCTCGCTGAGAACGACGTCAGCGGTGACGTGGCCCTGCGGTTTGTTCCGGGACCGCGCCGTTGGCTCCCGCAGTGCACGGCCCGTGCGCAAGCACGTCACCAGCTCGCGTTTGAGCGCGCCTCGACCCTGGATGAACAGCGACTGGTAGATCGCCTCATGGCTGATGCGCATGGACTCATCATCAGGGAAGTCGACCCGCAGCCGGCAGGCGATCTGCTCAGGGCTCCATGCCGTTGACCACCGCCTGTCCTGGCGATGGGGCTTGTTCAGGCCCTCCATGGCGGCGTCGCAGGACCTGGAACGATCGTGCCGTCGGGGCGGCGCACGTCACCGGCGAGTCGGTCCTGCACGTACTCACGCAAACGGTCGTTGCCCACGAGCTTGGCCGTCTTCGGGCGCTTCGCGGCCTGCTGCGCCTTCCACTGGGCCACCAGGGCGCGGTAGACCGGCTTACCGCCCCTGGCAGCGGCGTTGCGACGCAGCTCGCGAGAGATCGTTCCCGGATCGCGTCCGATCGTGCGGGCGATCTCACGCACGCCCTTGTCCCGGGCCCTGAGCAAGGCGATCTCCTCGCGTTCGGCGAACGACAGGTAGCGGCCGGAGGGCTCGTCCAGACTCAGCGGCGCCATCCCGCCAGCGTGTCGGAACCATCGAATCCCGACCGGTGCCGACACCCCGACCCCCTCGGCGGCCTGGACCGAGGTGACCCCGGATGCGATCAGACGCCAGAACTCCCGTTGCACAGCACGCGATGGCTCAGGCCGCCCCGGCGAGCGCATCGACGGCCGCATCGCTCGGTCCGCAGCCCACTGCCGCCGCGCACCCGGTGGCGCCTGCGGCATCTGCTTCCTCGGTCGTCCCATTGCACACCTCCGTGATCAGAAGGTGTTGCGACGACCAGTTGAATCCACCTTGGCTACCCGCGTCAGAATGATGAACCAGTCCTGGGCCAGCGGGAGTTCCGGCACGGTCCTGACGCCACAACGCCATGTCCAAGGCGTCGAGACGGACGTGCCATGACTCGATCCTCTCAGGGAATCGAGCCTCCATCAGACCCGGAGCGGTTCAGTCATCATCCGTCATCGGATCTGATTGGATCTGCAGCGCCGCCGGGACCCGGAAAGCCTGGGTTCATTGGATGCCCGCCGTGCCTGTCGTCATTCGATCGTCTGCCGACACTCAGGCGGTGGTTCCGGCGACCACGTCGACGGCGTGGCGGCGGTGTGCTGCGAAGAGGTCGAGGGCGGTGCTGGTGTCCCGGGCGCGCAGCGCGGTGACGAGTCCGTGGTGCTCGCGCGGGATGCGGTCGAGGTAGCCGGCGGTGCTGCGGCCGATCCGGGTCAGCAGGAACAGGTGGACCTGGCACCGTATACCGTCCCAGGCGTCGGCGAGGCGCTGGTGTCCTGCGGCGGCGAACACCGCGTCGTGGAAGGCGATGTCCAGGCGCACCATTTCGTGTGCGTCGCCGGCTCGCTCCATCATGCCGGCCGTCTTCGCGATGGACGCGAGATCCTCGTCCGAGGCGTGGGCGATCACCTGGCGGACGGCGAGGTCCTCCAGTGCGCCGCGCAGGCTGTCGAGTTCGGCTACGTCCTCGGTGGACAGCGTCGTCACCGTCGTGCCCCGGTGCCAGGCGCAGTGCACCAGGCCCTCGCGCTCAAGGAGCCGTAGCGCCTCGCGCACCGGGCCGCGGCTGACGTCCATCTCGCCGGACAGCTCTACCTCGCGCAGCTGCTCGCCCGGGGTGTAGGCCCCGTTGAAGATGGCCTCGCGGATGCGGTCAGCGACCTCGTCGGCCAGACCGCGGCGGCGGGCCGGGGCCACCTTGCCCTGATCACCCATGTCCGTATTGCACCTCCTCAGCCAATGGCTTAATGTTAACATTCAGTCGTTGTCGTGATGTCAACATTAGGACAAGTCGAGCAGGATTGCCCACGGGCCACTCCGCTCCCGGCAGGAAGGCAGTGTCATGACCGTTCTCGACTCCCCGATCCCCCGCTTTCACCTGGCCGTTCCGGTCGATGACCTGGCTGCCGCGCGCCGCTTCTACGGCGACGTCCTGGGCCTGGAGCAGGGCCGCAGTGCGGAGACGTGGGTGGACTGGAATCTGCACGGCCATCAGTTCGTCACGCACCTCGCGCCGGAGCGCGCCCAGCGCATACACAACTCGGTCGACGGCCACGACGTACCCGTGCCGCACTTCGGTCTGGTTCTGACGGTCGAGGCGTTCCAGGAGCTTGCTGAGCGGCTTCGGGCGGCGGGCACCGAGTTCGTCATCGAGCCGTACATGCGTTTCGCGTGCCAGAAGGGCGAGCAGTGGACGATGTTCCTCCTCGACCCGGCCGGCAACGCGCTGGAGTTCAAGGCGTTCGCCGACGACTCGCAGGTGTTCGCCGCCTGACCGGCGGCTGGCACCCCCACCCCAACACGCGAAAGACGGGACGAGCTCATGAAGGTGTTCCAGATCGGCGCTGCCGGAGGAGTCGGCCGCCGCCTCACTCAACTCCTCACCGTACGCGGTGACTTTGTGACCGGCATGCACCGCGGGCCCGCTCAGGGTGAGACGGTGCGGGCGGCCGGCGGGACTCCGGTGGTCGGTGATCTCATCGCCGACTCGGTCGAGGATCTGGCCGGCAAGATGCGCGGCCATGACGCCGTGGTCTTCTCGGCCGGCGCACACGGCACCGGTCAGGACAAGACGAGACTGATCGACGGCCGTGGCCTTCAGAAGGCCGCCGACGCGGCCGCGCTGGCCGGGGTGGCGCGGTTCGCCCTCGTCTCGGTGTTCCCCGACGCGCTGCGCGACGGGACACGTAGTGAGGGCTTCGAGCACTACATCAAGGTCAAGAAGACCGCTGACGTCTATTTGACACGCACCGACCTGGACTGGCTGATCGTCCGTCCCGGAACCCTCCTGGACACCCCCGGCACCGGCCGGGTCACCGCCGGTCCTGCCGTCGAGTACGGCGACGTACACCGCGACGACGTCGCCGCCTTCCTCGACGCCGCCCTGCACGCTCCGGCCCTCAGCCGCGTGATCGTCGAGCTCACCTCCGGTGACACCCCTGTCGCGGAGGCCGTCACCCGCCTCGCGGCCGCCTGAGCTCACACCCGCATCTCAACCACAGCACCATCAGCAAGGAGAAGCACCATGACCGCCATCGATTCCTACAGCCATGACGTCTCCGGTGAGAAGGAGTTCGGGTTCGCCCAGGCCATCAAGGTCGGCGACACGATCTACGTCTCCGGGCAGCTCTCGCACGACGAGCAGGGCAACTTCCTCTACCCGGGCGACTTCGACGCCCAGCTGAAACAGTCCTACGCCAACTTCGAGAAGGTGCTGGCCCACTACGGCGCCACCCGTAACCAGGTCGTCTCCGAGACCCAGTTCATCGTGGACCTGCCGCGGTACAACATGGCGATGGCCGCGGCGAACCTGGCCTACTTCGGTGACCACCGCCCCACCAGCTCCACCATCGGCGTCGCGTCGCTGTTCTTCCCGGGGCAGCTCATCGAGGTCAACTTTGTCCTCGACACCCGTCTGCCGGCCTGATCATGAAGGTCGTGATCGCCGGAGGGCACGGCAAGATCGCCCTTCTCCTGGAGCAGCTGCTGTCCCGGCGCGGCGATGTGGTCACCGGCCTCATCCGCAACCCGGCCCAGGCCGAGGCGCTGGAGAAGGCCGGGGCCCAGGCCCGGCTCGTGGATCTGGAGAAGGCCACCGGTGACGAGGTCGCCCGGCATCTGACGGGTGCCGACGCGGTGGTGTTCGCCGCCGGGGCGGGTCCCGGGAGTTCGGCGGGCCGTAAGGACAGCGTGGACCGCGGCGCGGCGATCCACATCCGGGCCCTCCTCGCGGGCACCGACCTCGTCGTGTGCACGGCAGACGGGGTGGCCGTGCGCCGCGTCACCGGCCACCTGGCTCGCCGCGCCGGTCTCACCGCCGTTCTCGCCTGTGTTCTGGAAGACGGCGCCCTCGGTGAGATCCTCCGACTGCGCCCCTGGCCCGGGCACGGGTGCCTCACCTGCAGGCGCCACAACCTCGCAGAGGCTGGCGGCCTCGATCCCGAGCCCGCCCTGGATGCCGGATACGGCACCGGCACGCCCCACCGGCCGATGACCGCCGTCGGTTCGGACCTTCACCTGATCGCCCATCTCGCGGCCAAGACCGCCGTCGCGACCCTCCTCGAACGCGCCGGACACCCCGACCAGCGCCTGCCGGGCGAACACGCCCTGTTCGGCCTGCGCCGTCAACCCGACTGGGCCCCACCCTTCGACCTCGGCCACACCGCCGAGCTGCGCTGGCTCCCCGCCACACCACCGAGATCCGGCTGCCCCACCTGCGAAGCACCATGACCCAGCAGCCCGTCTCTCACGTCGGCGTGCGGGTCTGTGTAGCAAACAGCAAACGGTGGAGCTCGGTCGGCTTTATTCAGCGGCGGCCGGCGGTGAGTCGGCCGTCGAAGGTGATGTCGAAGGCCTGGAGCGCGGCCTTTCAGCGCATGGTCCAGCGTTTGCGTCCGGTGCCGGTCGGGTCCAGGCTCATGACGGCCAGGTAGACACATTTGAGGGCGGCCTGGTCGGTGGGGAAGTGTCCCCGGGCCCGGACGGCCTTGCGGATCCGCGCGTTGATGCTCCCTTCCTCCAGTTCGACGCGGAGATCCGCAAGATCGTCTGCATCACGAACGCGATAGGGCACGAACTCCGCCCAGGCCGCCTCCCAGAGCCGGACGATCATCGGATACTTCCCGCCCCAGGCGTCGGTGAACTCCATGAACGGCTCCAGCGCGGCTTCCTCGGTTGGCGCGGTGTAGACGGGCCTGAGAGCCTTCGCGAGCTTCTCCAAGTCCTGGCGGGCCGCGTACGGAAGCTGTTCAACGACGCAGGTCTGGACGATCGTCGCAGGCCAGACCGCGTCACGGCGTCCGAGAGGCCGGTCGGGCCGTTGCAGACCAGCATCAGGACATCGGCCGCGCCGTGGTTCTTGATCTCGGTGAGGACCTGGAGCCAGTACTTCGCACCCTCCGCTCCATCACCGATCCACTGGCCCAGAATGTCCCGGTGGCCCTCGGCGGCGACCGCAACGGCCATGTAGACCGGCCGGTTGGCGACCTGTCCGTCCCTGACCTTGGTTCTGTCGACGATCTTGTGATCCGGACGGCTGAGCACGTTGCTCCGCCTGTTCACGATCATGCATCGCGTGCTCTCGTGATGTGCTCCTCGAGCTGTTTCCGTACCTGTCCGCGTTGCTGATCGAGGAGGTCGAGCGGCGACCGGACCAGGTAGTGCTGAGAACGCGGGTGCGGGCGGCGACTGGGTCCTGTCGGTGCGGCCAGAGCTCGGCCCGGGTGCACGGTCGGTACGGTACGTACGCAGGCTGCGTGATGTCGCCGTGGGCGGGCTCGGTGTCGTGATCGAGTTATGCGTGCGCCGCTTCCGCTGCGAGAACCCTGCCTGCACGGCGGTGACGTTCGCCGAACAGATCTCAGGACTGACCACCCCGCACAGTCGGCATACTCCGCTGCTGCGCGAGGTGTTGACGCAGATCGGGTTGGCCCTGGCCGGCCGGGCAGGAGCCCGAATGGCGGCCGCGGTAGGCCTCACCGTAGGCAAGGACACGCTGTTGCGGCTGGTCAGGGCTCTGGCCGAGCCGGAGATCGGCAAGGTGGAGATCCTCGGCGTCGACGACTTCGCCTTCCGCAAGGGCCGCCACTACGGCACGGTATTGATCGACATGGCCACCCACCGGCCGCTGCACCTCTACGACGGCCGCGAAGGCGAGGACCTGGCTGCCTGGCTCCGCGATCACCCAGAGGTGAAGGTCATTTGCCGGGACCGTTCCAGCGGTTACGCGGAGGGCGCTCGGGTCGGGGCGCCGCAGGCCGAACAGGTCGCGGATCGCTACCACCTGTGGGCCAACCTCGGCCAGGCGGTCGAGAAGACGGTCAACGCCCATCGCTCCCGCCTGGCCGAACCGCCTCCCGGCTCGGGCTCCGGCCCCGACCACGCGGAGGGGGAGCCCGAGGTGGTCCAGCCACCGAAAGACCTGAAGATCGTGATCCGGCTGCGTGAGCAGCATGCTGCCGCCCATGAGCTGTGGCAGCAGGGGATGTCGAAGGCGGCGATCGGCCGGAAGCTCGGGCTGCACCAGGCCACGGTCCGTAAACTGGTCAACGCCCGCTCCGCCGATGATGTCGTGGCCAAGAACCTCCAACGAGCGCATGTCGTCGACCCGTACGTCGGCTACTTGCACCGGCGCTGGAATGAGGGCGTCAGGAACGCCGCCCAGCTCTAACGCGAAATCCAGCAACTCGGCTATTCCGGGCGGCGAGTTGGCTGTTCAGCGGCATCTGCGGCGCTACCGGACCGGGCGCGGACACGCACCCGACCCGGGACCGAAGCCTCCATCGGTCCGCGAGGTCACCTCCTGGATGATGACCCACCCCGAGCACCTGCGGGACGGGGACGCCGACAAGCTGCACCGGCTGCGTGAGCGCGATCCCGAACTCGGCTGGCTCACTCTTTACATCAGGAGGTTCGCCGCGATGATGACCGGCTGCCACGGCGACCGCCTCGAAGAGTGGATCACCGACGTCGAACGGGACAGCCTGGCTCCGCTTGCGGGCTTCGCCCGCAACCTCCGCCGCGACTTCGACGCGGTCCGCAACGGGCTGTCCCTGCCACACAGTTCCGGCGCCGTCGAGGGCAACATCAACCGGCTGAAGATGCTGAAACGCCAGATGTTCGGCCGCGCCAGCCTCGATCTCCTTCGCAAACGCGTCCTGCTCACACGGTGAGCCTCGACCGTCCGGATCACAAGATCGTCGACAGAACCCTGACCTTCACATTCACACAGTCGATGAAGACCACCGGATAGACGGCGTCAAACCGTACAGACCCCGGCGTGCTGGTGCCGTCGAGAGCTTGACGCGCGCGTTGATCGCTGGAAGCAGCTCTGAGCTGCCCTTGAGCAGGTTTGCAGGTAAAATCGAGTATTCCGGGTCACATCAGGCAGGTGATGCCGCATGGGGTCAGGGTTCGTGACCAAGATTGCCGAGGTCCGATTTGACGTGTCCGCCCTGGTGGAGGCATATCGATGGGTTGCCACCAGGGCTGAACCAGGTGTTGCACAACGCGGCCAGGACGAGCTTCGAAGTATTTCGTTGACTCACCGCCCGGAAGCCGTAGAGCCGTTCTACGATGGAAACCAGTCGCAATTTGACGAGAACGGAAATAAGGTATACCACGAGGCCGAGTTCAGCATCTTCAATTCATATTTTCGTGACACCTATTTCCATGACATCTATCAACAGGCACCGTTCCAAATTGGGCGGATGCGGTTGATGGTCCTTCCGCCGCTGACGATCTATCGAATGCACGTTGACGCGACAAAACGCACACACCTTGCCATAATCACAAATCCTGATTCTCGCCTTACGCTTCGCAGTGGCGAGACATTTCATGTGCCAGCAGACGGTTTCCTCTATACGGTCAATACCAAACGGATGCACACGGCCTACAACTCCGGGTTGCAGGAGCGGGTCCACCTGACGATGTCCATGGCTGATACCGAGGATCAGTAAGCTTATGATTTCCGACGAGGTGACCTACGTTACAGATCTTACCGATCCTCGACCGAGCATTGTTGGTCAGAAGGCCCGGAATCTAGCTCTCGTTGCAGATATAGGTGTAGTGCCACCGTCAAGGTGTCTCACAAATAACGCCTTCGCCATGGCTCTCACCGAGCCGATACGAGAGGGAATATCACGAGTTCTCAATGAGCTCCGCAGCAACAAGGGGTATGGGCTGGCTAAAGCGTCGATGGAAATTCAGTCCATGCTTGCCGACCTGGTGGTGCCGCCCCCTCTAGTGCCCATGATCTGGGAGGCGGCTCGAGAAGTGACAGACGATTATGCTTTCCCACTGATAGTGCGATCTTCCGGATTCAACGAGGACAGTGAGTCGAGCTCTGGGGCCGGGGTAAACGTTAGCGTTACCAATATTCAAGGCCCCCATAATCTTCTGGCTGCAATCCTTGAGTGCTGGAAAGGAAGCTTCGACCTCGCCTCTATCGCTCATCGATTGCGCACCGGAGAACTCGAACTAGATCCGCTGCCGGGGCTAATAATTCAACGCTACATTGCGAACACATCTGTTGCTGGCGTCTGCTGTTCCCCACATCCAATTTTGGGTGTGGATGGCGTATTCGTCGAATATTCACGGGATGGCAGTAGCGGAGTGGAATCAGGCCTTGGCAAAACGGACTCTTTTTTCGTTACGAGCCCTTCCGTGATGATCGACTCACCTAACCTGCCAATGGGTTTGTCGTCCGCTTTGGTAAATCTGACCTTGCGTGTTCGGCACCGTTTGGCTCAAAAGGCGGAGATCGAATGGTGTTTCGACGGCAGGACGCTCTACCTAGTTCAGGCACGCCCTGTCATAGCTAGGTATCAGCGACTGGAAGGAGAACATCGGCTAGTTAGTGGGTGTTATGACCTTTACCGTGATGCGGCAACGCTGGATTCTTACGAACTCGGTGACGTTGCCGGCATTTATAGGCATAGCGTTATCGAGCGACGCCCTATTCGAATGTTCGCAATGGGCAAGGGAATCTTGGTTAACGGCACTGCGGTCGTTATCGGCGCATGCCACCCGAGTCAGCATCCAGCGCTAAATCAGGTTGGTTCCGAATTTCTAGTGATTGATGCCGGACCCTACCTTCGCTCTTTGATGGTTCCACGCACAGAGCTTGATAGCACCATCGAGCGGCTAATCGCTGGCCGCCGCGATGCAGTCACATTCATCGTCCGTGAGTTTCTTTGCGGCGAGTATGCAGCGATTGCAGTACCAGGTGAGGAAGGAATCGTCCTTGAGGTATGTCGCGGCAGCCTTATCGGGCTCAATCGAGGTTTCGCATCAGCCGACACCTATCTTGTCACCAACAAAGAAAATCATGTGAGGATCACGGCAACGCGTTCATCAGATGTATTTCTAGGACTCGATGAAGAGACAAGGTCTATGCGGCTTATGGCCGACGATCAACCAGTTACTCCAGTCAGCCATGATGTTCTGATCGAAATAGCCGAGTTCACGCGTGCCGTCCAATCGAAGTTCGGAGTCAACTCCTTGGAGTGGACCATCGTAGATGGGCGGCCCATCTACATCGATAATACGCCTCTGGACTCCACTATCAGTGAGAAAATTCTGGGAACGCGATTTCTCAGCGGTCACCAGCTAAAGGGAAAGATTACTCGGATTGCAAATCCTGACCACCTAAGAGAGAAGTCATCGGGACCAACGCTAGTCCTCGATAGCATGTCCGAAGAAGAGGGTAACGATATCGAGATTAAGCGCTTGATTAGGCTCGCCGAGCAGGAGCCCGACGTCGTTGTGGTAACACCTAGACCCTTTACTGCATTGAGTCCCTTGGTGGGAGGAATTAGCGGCTTCATATGCGAACAAGGTCCTGCCCTGTGCCACCTGGCCATAATCTCTCGGGAAGCCGGCACGCCCATAGCCGTTGTCTCTGATGCCATGACTCGCTATCAGAATGGCGAGTATGTAGAGCTGAGAGCCTAGTCATGATGCATTCACATCGAGGACTTTTTGTCGCGCTGGAGGGAATAGACGGGGCAGGAAAGTCAGCGACAGCTGAAGCTACCGGGCGGCTGATGGAAGAGGTCGACTTCCCGATCGTTGCATTCTCTAAACAACATCCTCCAGTGGAGGATTCCTATATCCGTCAGCATTTGGCGAAACTACGTGAAATAATCTGGGAACACCCGCCAGATGATCCGTATTACCGTCTTGGTCAGTACCACTGGATTCATTTAATTGCTTCGTGGTTTACCGCGATAAGCCATTGCGCAGTAGTGCCCATGCTGGAGCGAGGTGAGAACGTTCTTGTTGACAACTGGATCAGTAAAAGTCTCGCACGAATGCGCTTGAACCCGGAAGTGGAGTTTTCTTACGCCAAGTCCCTTTTCAGGGAAGTCCCCGAGCCAGACCTCGTGGTGCTGCTTGATGTAAATCCAGCAATAGCTGGCTATCGGAAATCGACCATCACTGCAATCGAAGCAGGGAACCTTCTGTCCGATATCGGAATAACCCTAGATAATTATATCGAGTATCAAACTCTCTTGAATGAGGAATTGCAACTATTTGCCATAAAGGAGAACTGGCCCGTGGTTAACGCAAATGGTCGAACCCTACATGAGGTTTCATCGGATGTCGCAGACATTATCAAATCGGCTGCTGAGCGGCATTTCCGTGGGCGGATGTAGCGTGGAATCTAGCCGCTACCTGTTCCTCGGGCCCGCGTCTTGGCGTTTCGGTGTCGAACCAAAAGGTGCCGACGCCTTCGTGGTCCTAAGGCTGCCTGACGGCCCGGCAGACGTGAACACAGTGCTGCTAACTGACACAGAATTTGCTACAGCCGAGTATTGGTGCATGGGTATAGACGGTCGGGTTCGCGAACATGACTTCCTCTCTAGCTTCCCATTGTCGGAACTCCATGTCAGTGAGGAGCTTGCCAATCTGTTTGCTGAGAGTGCAATGCCACTGCTGGTGGTCACTGAGCATGATATGTACGTCCGCTTTTTTGCCCAGATTCGAACCGGCCAACGGGATGCTCTTTTCATTTGGTGCGGATCGCAAGATGCGCATGAGGCGACAAATTGGGGAAAGTGGCTGGTGAGTATCTTCGCAGCCGGTTTGCAGGCTATGGAAGCTAGTCGGAGCTTCCTGAACAACCACGGGTGCTACTATCAAAAGTTTTGGCCGGACATGGAGATCGAGTACAAGATAACGATAACCCCTGACGTGGATACCTATGACCTTGCAGTTCGCCTCCGCAACCTGGTGGGAAGGGGGCAATTCAGTCCCTTTATGTGGGAGTACAGGGACGACTTCCAGCAATGGGACTTCGATAATCACCTATATGAAATAGCTGAGCCTCCGGCTGAGGCCGGCTACATATCCTTCATCCCTGACTCACTAGGAACGACTGTTGTGAAGCGCAAGTGGTTCACAACTGATGCCGTGGTACGTAAGGAGACTAAGTGGCTAGGCGTCCGGCTGGCGGGTAATTACGCTGATCATATCGAGCGAGAGTTTCGGGTGCTTGCTGATTTCGTTGGCGCCTTTCGACGTACCCGCTTCGACGTTAGCTTGGAATCCATTTCCACGGGAAATGTCTACGCCGCAATGATCGATCGATGCCGTTTTGTTGGTCAGAATTGGCCTGACCTATGTCAGATTGAACTAGAGTATCTGCATAGCAGGACGCTGCGTTCCTCGGCTGCTGACACAGTCTTCACTGAGCTACAGTGGATCAAGCAGGCGCTGAGGTCGGAGCTTGACCGACTCGGGGTCAGCTACGTTGAGAAACCTATGTCGAAGCTTACGTACATGAAACAAATGCAAGGTAGTACTCGTACTCGGTAATCACAGCTGTGACACTCCTGTCTCGGGCGCCTTATTCACCCTATGCGGCCACGCGGCTCCTCTGATGCCGCTGCTTGTCGGGGTGGGACCTGGCCCTGCGCGCCACCGCGGCAGGGCAGTTTGGCCACATTTAATTGATGCGGACCCGGCGCCGATCATCGACTGTATCCGCCGCAGTGTTCGCTGCTGGTTTGCCCGACCATTGGCGGCCCTCTCTTCTCCTCCTGTTCAGCTGCGCAAAAGGAGCCTCGCCCTCCTTCCAGGGCCATGCGCCACCGGCACCGGTCGCAGTCCTGTACAGGGCCTACTCCGCAGCGCTCGTGTCGGGTGTGACCTCAAGCAGTCGGCCGTTTTCCACAATCAAGCGCTGGGGTGACGTTGCGGACGGCCGTGAGGTCGGCCGCTGCACGACGGCTGGCGGCCAGGGCAGCGTCCCGCTGTTTGCGCAGCTCTTCCACTTCGGCATCCCGTCCGGCTGTCAGGCCAAGGCCGTCGCGGGCACGGGCACCGAGTTTGTGGACGCGCAGCGTATGGAGCTGAGCCCGCGCCTCATCAAGATCTCTACGTAGGATGGCGTTCTGTTCGAGGAGCATGCGATTCTGCGGCGACAGAGCACGTCACCGTTCACGGTGGCAGTAGTACTCGCAGGTGACGGCTGTCTGCCGCAGCATCCACTATGCACAGGCCGCCGTCTTCTTTCAGTCAACTGATAGCCCGCGGGCGGTGCACGGCTGCGCCGGTAGTCGTGCGAGCGGGGAAGGGAAGCTCAGCTCGATGACACGCAGCCGAGCGCAGAGCTGGACCGCACGCAGCGGTCCCGTGCCCTTGGCCGTCCACCGCCATCGCTGCATACTCGTCCGCCCTCGAATCTGCGGCGGCGGCCTCCGGACTGTTGACGGTCGGTGAACTCCTGGTTCACGGCATCGAGCAGGCCGAAGAGAGCGTGCTTGGCGTCGCGCCGCGTATGCGGCAAGCTCGGGCAGCCGGTGCAGGAGCGCCCCACGCGCTCCGCACACTGCCGTGCGCACCGGACGGCCTGTCGTTGACGCGGAACGCCGATAGAAGGCGCCAGGCAGGCCGTAGTCACGCGTAGCGAGTTGTTGCCTACGCTGAACGCCATGCCAGCCGCCGTCCGTCACCGGTGGTGGCGTCCGACTCCTGCATGGTCGAAGTCCTTCCTGTGCGGTGTGTACTACCTGTTCGAGTGCGCCTTGGCACGGTGTGCACGGTGTCAGTCGTCGGCGGGGTCGTTGCGGCCGACGATCATGTTGTTGAGGGCTTCTTCGGTGATGGTTTCTGTTCCGTCTTCGATGGCTTCCTGGGCGGTCTGGCAGATGAGCTGGTCGAGAGTGTCCATGTAGCCGCCGGTGCGTGCGTGGAGTTCCTCCTCGAGGTCCAGCAGCGCGCCGGGCTTGTGGTTGTAGAGCCGGAGGTTGGAGTCGTAGCGCTGCACCACGCCCCGCCATCCCCCTTCCTGCCCCGCGTGCAGGGGGATGGGGCTGATCCGCATGACGGGCAGACTGCTGTCGAACTGCTCGGAGGTGCGGGGGCGTTCGCTGCGGCGGCGGTTGTGCAGGCCTTCGTTGACGATGCCGGTGGCGCCGCGACCGCTGTAGATGACGGAGACGCGCAGGCGGGCCTGGAGGCAGTCGAAGTAGTCGAAGGCGGTGGCCAGGTCGCTGTCGTGGATGCGGTCGACGCCGTCGATGAGGACCAGGGAGGTACGGCTTTCCCGCATGGCGTGCACGACCGGTTCGGTCATGTCGGTGCTGCGGTAGGTCCGCTTGTCGATGTTGATGGTGTGGTCCATACCGAAGAAGTCCGCGAAGGGCAGGGACCAGTCCATGTTGCTCTCGTGGCGCGGCGGGACGTTGATGTAGACCACGGGGGTCCACTCATCGTCCGGCCGACGTTCGGTCTCCAGCACTCCCTGGTAGGCGCGTCCGATTTGGAGCAGCAGCGTGGTCTTGCCGGCACATCCGTCGATGATCATGCTCATGCGTTTGCCGGTGGGGCGGAATCTGTTGGTGCGCAGGGTGCGCCGCGCGTCCTTCAGCCCCTGGGTCACGTCGGGAGTGCTGACGGGGATCATCTCCCCGTGATAGATCATCCGCGGGTCGGTGTCGGTGACCTTCGTGCCCTGGGGGGCGCAGTCCTGCAGATCCGGAGGCTCGAGTTTGCGGTGCACGAAGTCCATGAACCCCTCCCGCACCGTGAGCAGTTCGGGATCCAGCGGCGTCCACCGCGCTGTGGGAGCTGCGGGGGCGGCTGATTTCGGGGCGGTGCGCGCAGCGTCCATCACGTCTCCTGCGGGTTTTGGCTGGGCGGTGGAGATTCCTGGTCGGGCCACGGCGGCTTCTCGGGCGGATCCGATGTCAGCTCCCGGAAAATGTCGCTGGCTGATCCGCCCAGGCTCTGTCCTCCCGCAGAGGCGGGACGGCGCCGCGGCGGCCGCGCCTGGATTGGCGGTGCAGACGGGGCGGCACGTTCGGGCGCAGTGGACGGCAGCGCGGCACGGCGGCCGGGGAAGAGGTCCTTGGCATCGACGTTGAGGGACGGCGCGGGCGTCACGCTGCCGGGTTCGGCCCGGGTGATCCCTGCATACGGGTTGACCGGTGTTTCGGTGATCTCCAGGGGCTGCGGAACGAACGCGGCCACCGGCTTGGTGGAGGTGGAGGTGGAGGTGGGGGAGGGGCCGCGCCGTGCGCGGGCCAGGAGATCGTCCACGGCACGGGCGATTTCTTCCTCGCTGCCTTCCCGGCCGACGAGACCGGCGACGAGGTCGGCGGCCTTTTCCCACAGGTACTGGGTCCAGGCGTCGTGGATCAGGTGCTGGTACCTGAAGTCGAACGCCACCCACGGGCTGCGGGCGGGGTCGTTCTTGACCGTATGGTCGTACAGCCACACCCGGCTGGGTTCGTAGGGGTTGTAGTAGACCGGCCAGCGCCGGCCCTGTCCCTTGATGCCGGTGTGGCGGTTCTTGAACTCCCGGATGCGGTGGCTGACATACGTACGGTTGCCGATCTTGATGCCGTCGCGGGTGACGGTCCGCTTGGCTTGGAGCAGCAGCTTGCGGCTCTCATCCGGTGTGACAGGCCGCGGCACGGCGCCTTCCATGGCCACCGCCGCCGCATACATCTGGTTCGGGGCGAGGACCAGAGAAGGCAGGAAGGGGGAGCGCAGTCCTTCGTGCTGCCGCTGCTGCCACTCGGTGACCACCCACTCGTGCCACATGTCCTGCAGCTTGTTCAGCGGCCACAGCCGTTCCTTTTCGACGTCCTTGCCGCGCGTGGCCAGCTTGTTGCCGGTGTAGCCGGCGACGAACTGGGAGAACATGCTCTTGACCGAGGCGTTGGTGCGTTCGATGACCGCCTTGTCGGTGGGGGTGCGCTCCCGGGCGGACTCCACCTCGATGCCCAGCATGCTGCACACGTCCCTAAAGTGCCGGGCTTTGAAGATCTTGGCGTTGTCGACGACCACCGTCTTCGGACGGATGACCGGCCGGGCCGCGGCGCCGGCCATCCGCGGATCACCGGCCAGCATTTGTGCGTAGGGCAGATCCGAGCTGGCGGCCAGCGTCTGTGGCGACCAGCCGGGGCGCGCCGCGAGCGGCGCCATCGCCTGGCCCAGCAGCAGTGCGGCATCGAGCGACTTGGTGCTGCGGCCGCCGCGGCGTCGGCTGCCCGGCCCTTTCTTCCGGCCCGAAGACTTGGGAACGATCATTCCGGCAATGAAGCTGCGGCTCAGGATGTCGAGGGCGTAGGTCAGCTCAACTGCCACGGGACGCCCGTCATCGCCGAGCGCCAGGACGTCCAGCCCGGTGCCGTCGATCTCCACGCGCTCGCCCAGCAACGACACCGGCGCCGGATGGTAGGGAGGCTCGGGTGGGGTGGTGGCGTCACTGCCCTGCCCGGGCGCGGCCTCCAGTGATTGCTTCGAGATCCCTAGCCGCTTGAGCAGGTCGTAGAAGGTGGTGCGGGCCGGCATCAGGTCGCGGTACTCATCCGGGTGCGCGCGACGCAGCGCCATGCGCACCCGTTTGTACAGCCGGGAGAAGGTGCCCGCCGACGCGCCGCGCTGGGCTTTGTCCTCCTGGCGGATCAGCGCCACCACCCGCTCGTCGACGTTCCCGTAGACGGTGGCCGTGCGCAGCCACCGCTTGTCGACCAGGCCGAGCAGCCCGTGTGCTTCGTAGGCCAGGCATTTGCGCTGCACGGTGGCGACCGACCCGGTCAGACCGGCCGCCTTCAGCTCGGTTGCTTTGAGGGCGTAGCGGGCGGTGCGGGTGGTGGTCGCGGGATCGTAGCCGTGCCGCGGAGTGAAGGCGCCTGACCGGGCGCCGACAGGGCGGCCGGTCAGCACCTCCCGGACATGCTTCTCCCAGCAGCGCACGTCCTTCAGCTGTTCTTTGTCCAGCCGGTCCAGCACGGACAGGTCCGGCACCGTTTCCGGCTCCTGCGGCGTCCCGTCGGCCTTCAGCACGGCGAAGTCCGGGGCGGAGACCAGGACGCAGACCAGTACCAGTGCGTCCTGGCCGCCGTCGTCCATCGCCGCCAGGTGCACGGTGTCGCCCTGCAGGGCGCCCACCAGATAGCGGCCGGTCTTCCACCGGACCGTCATCCCCGGCCGGAGCGTCCCGGCCGGCTCGTCCGGGGCGTCGACCGGCAGGGAAAGGACGGCGCTCATGCTGCCGCTCCGGCCGCCCAGACCGTGCTGTCGGGGGTCAGTGGCTCATCCCAGTGCGTCGTTAGATCCTGCGTCCACAGCAAGTTCCAGCTGCTGGCGCGGCCCTGCCCGGGGGGAAGATCCACAGCATCGGCGCCCCTGCTCAGCGGCAGGGGCCGGGCGAATGCCTCCAGCAGGACGGCCCTGGCGCTCTCGTCGGCGAACTCGTCGTGACGGAACTGCGAGACGATGTACACATTGCGGCGCAGCTGGCCGCCCGGGGCGCGGGCGACATCCACCTGCCATCCCGCCGGCGCGGCGGCTGCCTGGGCCACCGACCATTCCTGATCGTCCGGCTCCTTCCCGGCGGGGGAGTGCAGATAGAGGATCTGCTGCTCCTCGACGGTGCGCGCCATGAACGCAGGGTTCACCACCCCCGCACGCTCACCCTCGCGCCATTCGACCTGCAGCGACGGCGCAGCCAGGTAGACGATGTGCGGGTCGCGGTCGAGGAACATGGCCGCGTATGCGTGCTCCCGGGACCGGCAGCTGACGTCCTTCTTTGTGGTCGACGACCACCACTGGCGCACCTTCGACTTCCGCCCCCGGTAGGCGCGCTGCTCGTGCAGCACCGGCCATTCCTCCACCGGAAGTCCGCGCAACGCCCGTGGAGTGCTGAGGCGTTCGTGGCCCATGTCGTCGCGGTAGCGCACCTGTAAGTCCACGAGCTGCTCCCCTCGTGCCGCGCCGTGCCCTGCTGCGCGGCAGACGTCCACCAGGCTCCGGGCCTCCTCCCAACTCGTGTGACGCAGCCGCAGGAGTTCACCCGAAAGGATGCAGATGCCCTTGTTTCCTTGACGGCGGTTCCCTGCTGCCGGAGATCCACCGGGCCCCTGCTCAGCCGAGGCCGAAGCAGCCGTACGCGGCGCGGATGACTACAGAAACAACCGGTCCATCGAGTTGGGCATGCGCACCCACGGCAGGCACGTCAGCTCCTCCACCGGCGCCAACGGGGAGGGCAGGGCATGACCTGTCAGCCTTCGCACTACGGTGCTTGAGGGCACGTCTCCGCTGGAAAACTGCGGAATGCCCTGCTTGAGCGGCCGGTGCTGGCGGTGCCAGACGGTCAGCGGCTCGATGGACCGGTAGCCGTGCCGACGCGTTGTCCGCGGCAGCCAGTCCTGGTACTCGGTGCTGCCCAGCACGCCGTTCAGGCGGCGCACCTCGAGCCAGGCCAGGTCCTGGGTCAGCAGGGAAAGCCGGCTGAACTGCGCCAGCGTCCGCACTCGCTGCTCGCCCAGTTCGGCCGCGAGGACAGCCCACTGCTTGATCTGTGCCGGGTCCTCGAGATACCCGGAGCGTACGAGGATGGAACAGGCGTCCGCGAACACCCACCGTCCGGCCGGGCCCAGGCGTTTGCGTATCCGGTTCAGGCGCTGCTGCGCGCGCACGACCTCCGCGAGCTCGCTGAGATCGATGTAAGGGTGCCTGGTGCTGCGGGAGTTGTCCGTCCAGCGCTGGTGGCGCAGGCACACCTGCCAGGGGTCGGGAAGGATCAGCCAGGCGGGCGAGCGGGTGCCGCGGCGCGCCGCGCACAGGGAGCAGGCCTGCACGATGTAGCCGGCCCGCGCGTCCCAGGGCCATTCCCAGTCGTCCTTGGCGTTCTTGGGCATGAGGAATTCGTCGCGCAGCCCGATCAGACGCTCCTGCATCTCGGCCACGGTGTAACCGGCCAGGGTGGCCAGCCGCTCGCGCGCGTAGCAGCTGACGTACATCTCGGTGTACTGAGGATCGACCGGCATCGGGCCGGTGCCCATGCTCCGCAGTACCTCTTGCGCAGGGCGGTTGTTGCGGGCAGCCAGCCGCGTCACGTATGAGCCGGTGGACTCACCCTGCAGAAACCGCAGCCGCAGGTGCATCCGGCGCCGCCCGAGCCATTCGTCTCGCTGCTCCGCCACGACGGCGCTCCTTCCGGGATGTCCGGCTGCGGCTTCATCTAACCCCCGCCGTCCCTCGGCTGGCAGCCTAGGCTGACGAAACGGTCCCATCTGGCGCACACCCGGTCCCGAAGGCGACCAATTACGCACGCGCGAAGAAAAGAAAGAGCAGCTTCGGTCAGTGTCGGCCGGACCCTGCGGCAAAACTGCCAGGCTCTCCACTGCGAACAGACTGGTGAAGGTGCCCCGCGGGCACGCAGTTTCACGACGAGGGAGTCAGCGCGTCATGCCCGGCCGTGTTGAGCTGCGCCCCCACCAACGAGAAGCCGTCGCCGCGGGAGTTGACGCCCTGAGCGGGACGCGGCATGCGGCCGCGACCATCATCGCCGCTTGCGGCACCGGCAAGACCCTCATAGGCAAGCGCGTCGCGGAGCGCTTCGCTGAGCGCGGCCCCGTCCTCGTCCTCGTCCCGACCCTCGAACTCCTGACCCAGACGGCGGCCCGCTGGCTGGCCGACGGCGGCTTCGACCAGCTCATCGGCGTCTGCTCACTGCCGGGTGTCCACGACCGCAGCCTGCGCGGCCATCTGCTGCTCACCGGAAATGCCCGGGTGCTGGCCCGCCGTGTCGCCGAGGGAGGACGCATCGCCGTCTTCGCCACCTACGCCTCCCTGCCCACCATCGCCGACGCCCACCGCGGCGAACAGCTGCCGCCCTGGGTCTTCGCCCTGGCTGACGAAGCCCACCGCACCAGCGGCGACTGGGACAAACGCTGGGCACTCATCCACGACGACCGCGCCATCCCGGCCGCGCACCGCCTCTACATGACCGCCACGCCCCGCAACTGGCGCACCACGCAAAACCCGAAGGCCCGCACCCGCATCGAACGACTCGCCTCGATGGACGACCCCACCATCTACGGCCCCGTCGTCTACAACCTGGACCTGGCCCAGGCGATCGAACGCGGCATCCTCGCCGACTACCAGCTCATCGTGCCGGAAGTCCACGACAGCATGCTGCGCGGCATTCTCCACGACCCCCTGCCCACGCCACATCAGGACGGGCTGCGCCTGGCCGCGATGCAGGCAGCCCTGCTGATATCCATGGCCGAACACGGCGCGCGCCGGGTGCTGTCCTTCCACGGCCGGATCGCCGCCGCCCGCGGCTTCGTCGCCTCTCTGCCCGAGACCGCCGGCGTGCTCGCCGACCGCACCGGCATCCGCAACCCCTGGGCGCAGGCCCTGCACTGCCACCAGGCGCCCTGGCGACGCCAGCAGATCTTCCACGAGTTCGAGCACTTCTCCGCCCACACCCAAGGGAGCACCGCCGGCAGCCACGACTGCGCCGTGCTCGCCAGTGTCCGCGTGCTGAGCGAAGGTGTCGACGCCCCCGACACCGACGGCATCCTGATCGCCGATCCGCGCCGCAGCCCCAACCACATCGCCCAGAGCATCGGCCGGGCCCTGCGCAAACCCCCGGGCCAGGCCAAGTGCGCATCCATCTTCATCCCCGTCTACATCGCACCCGGCCAGTCCACCCGACAGGCCATGGAATCCTCCTCGTTCTCAGACTTCTGGCGCTTCTTCAACGGCCTCGCCGTCTACGACACCAGGGCCTATCAGCGGTTCAGCTCCCGCATGAAGGCGCGACCACAGCCCCTTGCACCGCGCCCGCACCGCGCCGGCGAGGTAACCCGCACTCTGAAGCTGCGCACCCACAAGGCCCCCAACAATGCCTTCTGGAAGGACGGCCTGCAGGCCGCCCAGGCCTTCCGCACCGGCCACGGTCACCTGAACGTCCCCAGCGAACACGTCACCAGCGACGGCCTGGCCCTGGGCCAGTGGATCGGCCAGCAACGCTCTCTGTACGCCGCAGACGCCCTGCCGGCCGACCGCATCGCCGCCCTTACCAGCATGGGATTGTCCTGGCCCCATCCCCCTGAGAGTTTCGAGCACCACCTGGTCCAGATCACCGCCTGCGCCGCCCGCCACGGCACCCTCGCCCTGGGCAAGAACGCCCACGGCGGTGATCGCCACCTGGCCGCCTGGCTGGAGACCATGCGCTGCCGTGCCGACACCGGCCAGCTCGCCCCCGCCCGCATCGCCTCCCTCAACGCCGTCGACCCCTTCTGGAACCCGCCCTGGAGTTTG
>NZ_JBHVYZ010000075.1:11261-15699 GCF_042880295.1 Streptomyces sp. NPDC058307 | reverse complement strand
CCGCATCGCCTCCCTCAACGCCGTCGACCCCTTCTGGAACCCGCCCTGGAGTTTGCGCTGGCAGTACACCTACGCGCAGATCAGACGCCGCCTGACCGCCAGCACCTGGCGGTGCACCTATCACCGCCACGACAGCCGTGACTCCGCTTGGGACAGCTGGCTGGACCGCCAGATCACCCACTTCCACCTGCTCGATCCCCAGCAGAAGCACCTCCTGGCCGCCCTGGCCCGAGCCTGCCCCGACGCCCATCCCCACAGCATGCTGCTGACCCGCCCCGCCAGTCTGCGCGAGAGGGCCTTTAACCGCGGCCTGCGCGCGGCCCGCCAGTACCACCAGCGACACGGGCACCTCGACATGCCCAAGGACCACACCGAAGAGATCCTCGGCGACCAGGTCCACCTCGGTGCCTGGCTGATCCGGCGGCGCAGGGACAGCGCCCAGATGACACCCCGCCAGCAAGCCGGCCTCAAAGCTCTCGGCTTCGAGACGATGCCGGTCTTCCTGCCGCCCGCGCAGCCGCTTCGTGACGCGGCTGCCTGAACCAGCGATGACACTCCGCCAGGCCGGCGAACGTCAGCCCTTACCCGTGCCGGCCGAGAAGTAGAAGACGCGCGAGCCGCGCTTGGACCGCCCGACCCGTCCCTGCGCGACCAGCGCTTCCAGCGCGTGACGCATCGCAGGCTCCTTGATCCTCCGGCCAGGGTGCGCCCGAGCTAGTGCGGCGGCGACATCGTGCGACGAGCAGGGATCGCTCCGCCGTTTCAGCTCACCGGCCACCAGATCCCGCAGCGTCGGCGCCTTCTTCGCGGCTTCCGGCGTTTCCTCCAGTGCCTCCACACCCGTGCCGCAGCCGACAGCGGCGCCGTCGTCCGAGTGCGGCACGCCGTCGGACACAGGCGGAGCGGCAGGAGCGTTGCCGGTCGTAACTGCACCGCCCGGCCCCGGCCCCGGGCGGGCGGCGGGGGAGTGACCCGACAGGGCCTCCCGCATGCTCAGCAGCAGGGCGTGATTGCCTTCCAAGGTGTGCAGCTGATCCTGCAACGCGGTGAGCTCCGCACGGACCCGCTCGCGGTCCTTCTCGACCAGCTCCAGGTCGGCATCGAGCTTGGCCGCGTAGTCCGTTCTGAGAGTGAGAAGTTCCGAGACCGCTTCCACTATGACGTCCAGCCTCCCGCAGCAGTGCGCACTCCGGTGGACGCTAGCGTCCACACCGACATGCCCGGCCACTAAGAACAAGCATGGCGACTTCCTGCCCGACTGCGTGCGCGCGTGACCGATTGCGGCCATCATTCGACCGGTTACACACCCCTTGAGCCGAGCGGGACGACCGGCCGGCGGTGGGTTCACCGTCCTGGTGTGGCGCTGCTCAGTATGCCCCGCGCTCGGGCAAGCGCCAGCAGATCTCGTCGTGCTCCCTGAGGTGCTGCCAGGCGGCCAGGAGACGGCAGCGGACCAGTTGGTCGAGGAGGTCCTCCACCTGTTGCGGGGACTGACCGCCCAGCCGGGCAAGGACGTCGAGTTCCGCGCTTCCGACGCGGTCGGACGTGTGGGCTGCCAGGACCAGAGCGGTGAGCTGCACCGTGGGGGACATTCCACGCGGCGTGACCAGCGGAACAGAGCGCAGGGCCCAGTGCGCCGCGCGGGCGCGGACACTGCGACCGGATGCCTGGGTCTGCATGTCCGCATCGAGCAGACGCGCTTCCACGTGGGCACGCCGCGGGAGGGAACAGCGGAGCCACCCGGCATGTTCCAGTTCGCTCCAGAGTTCGGCGCGGCCGTGCAGCCGCATGCTGCGCAGGAGACCGCTGGGGAGCCGGACGCGGCCTCGGCTGTCGGCGCGCAGAGCGCATTGCAGGGCCAGCAGCCGGGCGGCGGGGGAGGAGAAGCGGGGCAGCGCCACCCCGAGGTAGGTGAGTATTTCCCGCACCCGCAGCCGCTCGCCCGGTCCGTGCGGGGGACGGGTGCGCCTGGCTGCCGCACCGGCCGGCCGTGCGCGTACGGAGGCCAGCAGGGTGTCGGGCACGACGGCTGTGTTGGTGGTGGCGGCCGCGCAGGCGGCGCAAGCATCCGCGAGGCGCCACACGCGGCCGCTGCGGTCGCAGGTCAGAGCCAGGAGCACGGGGCCGGCGCAGCCGCGGTGGCGCGGGTGCCAGGAGCAGTTCCGGGCCCGGCACTGGCAGGTGCGCAAATGCCCGGGCAGTACGTCCCGTCGGGCGTGGCGGGCCAGGTGCGTCAGGGCGGCGGAGCGGGCCGAGGCGGCCTGCAGCCGGTAGCCGTGCAGCGGGCATTGAGGGCAGCTCAGCAGCGGCCCGCCCGGCTGCGGGTGCAGCCGCACCGTCCAGATGCGCTGCACCGTTTCGTGCGTGGAGAGCCTCATCGGGCTCGCTTTCCTCCGATCTGATCCGTGCCGTCGAACGGGTGTGTCCCAGGCGTCGTCCGGGGCGGTGGGCGAGGCACCCGCAGCACCTACTCCACCACCGCCGAGTGTCACCCCTTCCCTAGCAAATAGTGCAGAGGTCTGCACTGACAGGGCAGGGTCCTGCACCGTCGGATGGTGGGGTGACGATCTTGCCGCCCGATCCCGACCTCCTTGCGTTGCGTGTGACGCTGGCGAGGCTGAGGGGCGAGCGCAACTGGACCTTCGATGAACTCGCCCGCCGCAGCGGCCTGGCCCGGCGCACCCTCATCGACCTGGAACACGGCCACACCACCGGCAGCGTCACTACCTGGCACGCCGTCGCCCACGCCTTCGACGTCTCCATCGACGAGCTCCTCGGCTCCCTCTGCGCAGACCACACCCCACCCGGCACGCCGCAACTCTGAACCGCCCGTCAGGCCCCTCCGTCACCCCGGCGCGACATCACCTGAACAGGCGACCCGGCGTCGAGCACGCGTTCGTTCGGTCGTGCGGGCGTTCCCCGGGATTGCGCCATCCGTAGGACACTCTGAGGTGCTGTCCCGGTGCAGCGGCGCGTCGTCTGGAAGCTTCACCGTCATGTGCCCCAACTCCGCCTCCACTGGCTGCCACTGGGACGGCGGCCCCCGCCCGGCGGTACGCCGTCCGCTGCGGGTGGCCGCCACCAGCCCCAGCCGTCTGCTGCGCACCGGTCAGAGCGGCCGCTGCCGCGCCTGCGGCAACCACATCGACTTCTACCAGCGCGCCGATCGGCGCCCCATCGCCCTGCACCCCGCCGAACTCGCCGTCGCTCACGTCCCCGCTTCCTGCCGCTGGCATCTGAGCTGCGGCATCGCCCACCCGCACGGCGACGGCAGCGCCTGGTGCCGCATCCCGCACGCCGTGCTCTGCCCGAGCCGTACCCCAACGGCCCGCCTGACCGCCCACGTCGAGGAGATGCGCCGCCAACTCGGCGTCCGCTCCCGGTGCTTGATCGACTCAGGTGCCTTCGCCCCGTCCACGCCAGCCGCTCCCGAGCCGGCCGCCAGCAGCGCCCCGCCCGCCCGTCCCGTCGTGCAGCTGCTGCTGGGCCGCTATCTCGCCGACCGGCCGATCGAGGACATCCGGTGTGTGGCCCAGACCCGGCACCGCCGCCGCTGCCTGCTGCCCGTCCTCGCCCCCGACGCCCCCAAAGGGGTCTGGGCACTCCTGCCTGCCAGCCCGCAGCGCGGCCAACTCACCCTGCCTGCCGGGCTGATGGCCCTCTACGACCTCAGCCGCCTGCCGTACGGGGAGCAGCTGCGCTGGCGCACCCAGCGCTGCCCCGCTCACGCTGCCGCCCCGAACGCCGCCGACCTTGCCATGGCCGGATGGCAGGTCTTCGACCCCCTCCTGCACGCAGCGCACATCCGCACGCGCCTCCCGCACGACCCCGGAGGCGAGGCATGACGATGGCGCACCACGCCCTGGAAATCACCCTGACCCGATCCCTGACCGCGGCCGAACTCCATCACGCCGGCCGCACGATGCCGCTCGCAGCCAACTCCGACGCCACCCGGCTCATGACCGTCGTACGCGCCAAGACCTCGGGAAAGGCTCTCACTCGACTGCGCCGCCAGATCGGCACACGGCTGCCCGTCGACGTCATCACCACGCACTACCCCGACCGATGCGGCAAGATCCTGCTCAACGTCGCCTTCCCGCCCTCCGCGCACACCGCCCTCAGGGCAGCGACCGGCCGCGCAGCGCAGAAACCCCAGCGCTTTGTGGAACTGGCCCTTCACCGGGCGCTGGCCCAGCACGCCGACGACGAGGCCGACCGCCTCGACCGGGCCCTGCAGGACCTGCTCGCCCACACCACGCCCGCCCATCTCGTCGCGGCCGTCGGGCACGCCCTGACCCGCACTTCCGGAGCTGCGCCGTGCTGAAACCGACCACCGAACAGGCCGCCGCGGCCGACGCCTTCCACGCTGGCCAACACCTGGCCCTACAGGCTAGTGCGGGCACCGGCAAGACCACCACCCTGGCCCAGCTCGCCCACG
>NZ_JBHVYZ010000075.1:3828-11166 GCF_042880295.1 Streptomyces sp. NPDC058307 | reverse complement strand
GCCCAGCTCGCCCTGTCGCAGTCCTTCCGCTTCGGCCCCCGCCTCGCCGAGGAAGCCAACCGCTGGCTGCACCTGGCCGACGCCCCCATCCGTCTCACCGGCGCCGACACCGTGCCCACCGAACTCGGCCCCGTCACCCGGCCCGACGCCGTGCTGTGCCGTACCAACGTCGGCGCCATGGCCCAGGTCATGGACCTCCTGTCCGGCGGACACCGGGTCGCACTGGCCGGGGGAGGAGACAGCCTGCGCGCTCTGGCCCTGGCCGCCCGCGACCTCAAAGAAGGACGCCGCACCACCCACCCCGAACTGGTGCTGTTCACCACCTGGGGCGACCTGCAGGACTACGCCGCCCACGACCCCGCCGGGCGCGACCTGCAACCCCTGGTCGACCTGGTCGACACCCACGGCGCTGACGCCATCCTGGCCGCCGTCGCCCATCTCGTCCCCGAAGACCGGGCCGAGGTAACCGTCTCCACTGCGCACAAGGCCAAAGGCCGGGAATGGGCACAGGTGAAGATCGCCGACGACTTCACCCCACCCTCCGACGGCCCGCCGCACGACACGGGGCAGGGGACGGCCCGCCGGATCGACGACAAGGAGGCATGCCTGGCCTATGTGGCCGTCACCCGCACCCGGCGCCGCCTCGACATCGGCGGCCTGTCCTGGATCAACGAGCATCCGGAAGGAGCATCGGCCAGTGCTCAGCCACCGCAGTGATACACAGGGCGGGTTCTGGGCGTTCGGTGCCTCCGCCTGGAACGAGCGCACGGGGGAGCAGCGGTACGGATCGCAATGATCCGGGACGGTGCAGCACTGAGCGTGACGGGCGCCCACCCTTGTCGGTGACGGCACATGCGACAAGCCCTCAATGGCCGCCGCTGTCCACAGACGGCCCTCGGCAGGCTTCTTGAGCTATGAACATCAGCTCGCCGGGCATCGCCCGGAACAACAAGAAGACGCCACGCTGCGAACGCCACGACGCCCTCCTCCAGCCGGAAGAACAGTCCGAGTTCGCCGCCCGGTTCCCGGCCGGCCACCGGGCGCAGATGGCGTTCCTCCTGGCCAACTACGCCGACAACGCCTCCGTGGTCGCGGCGCTCTTGGGCACTGGAGTGCGTACGGTGCGCCGCCACTGCCGTGGGTGGCCGCCACCGCCCGGGCTCCGGCTGCGCCGGGCCCTGCGCCGCCGTGTCGTCGACCTCGTGTGCCCGCGGTGCCTGTCCGATCGTGCGGTGGAAGAGGCGCGCCAGGCGAAACGGGAAGCCCGGCGCGCGGCCCGACGGATTCCGCGTGATCAGGGCGGCCCGGATCGCTGACACCCACTTGCCCAGAACCTTCAGCTCCTGTGTGACGATGAAAGCCTTCCTGCATAATAGATAGCAAAAAGCTGATTTAAATGCGGGAGTTGCATGGATTCAGGTAAGATGGCGGCATGGGATTGAGCTTGGAGGAGTCGCTGCGGCTGACGGTGGCCGCGTTGATGCAGGTGACGGGTGACTCGCAGCGGTCGGTTGCGGCGGTGCTGGGACTGACGCAGACGCAGGTGTCGCGCCGGCAGTCGGGCGCCATCTCGTGGAGCCTGCGCGACGTCGACGTCCTGGCCGAGCACTACGGCATCGGCGCGCTGGACCTGCTGGCGGGTCCGACCAGAGCGTGCGAGGCACTGCCCACCGACAGGCGCCGTTCCGTCCGGACCGAAGCGAAGGGGACGAGCCGGTGAGCGACTTCGACGCGATCGATTCGCTGCTTGACGCCGTCGGCCCGGAGGCCGAACTCCCGCCCTGCCAGGTGCGCCGCGAGCTGCGGGAGCGGGCTCGGCTGTCCAAGGCGCAGGTGGCACGCGCGCTCGGCGTGAGCCCGTCCACCCTCAGCGGATGGGAAAGCGGCCGGGACCCGGCCGGCGAGATCCGCACCAAATACGCGTACCTGCTGGACGGGCTGAACACCAAGCTCGCCACCGAGACCGAGACCACGGCGGCGCCGGCTGCGGAGCAGCCCCTCACGTCAGACACGGCCGCGACCGTCACCCCCTCGTCTTCGCCGGATCCCGGGCAGGACGAGGACAGGGACGACGTAGAGCTGCTCGTCGTCCCCGAGCCGTGTGTGCTGTGCGGCCGTCCGGCCAGCCAACGCGTAGCGGGGTTCGCTCAGCACCTGGCACCGGCCGACTGCCAGCCCACTGCCGCCGGAGCCCCCGCTGCCGCGCCTGCCCCGCCGGCCGAACAGCCCACTGCGCAAACTCCGAAAGCGCCGCTGCGCACGACACCTCCGGCGCGTGCGACGGAGCGTTCCAAGGGCCCGGCCCGCCACGCGTTCCAGGAGCCGTCCGGCCCGGTCGACCTGATCCGCGAGGCCGTGCAGGGCGCGCTCGCAGAGCACCGGGGCGACGTCGACGCAGCTACGGCGGCGCTGTTGAAGCGGGCGATCCCGGACGCGATGCGACTGCTGGACGAGACCCGCAAGGGCGCCCGCTACGACGTGATCGCGCACCCCTGGATCCCCGACATCCTCAAGAAGCAGACCGCGCGCGGCGCCGACCAGATCTGGGAAGCCCGCCCCAAGTGGACGCGCCACGAACTTCCGCCCGGCCGGCATGAGGTGACCGCGCTCGACATCAACGGCGCCTACCTCTCCGCCCTCAAGACGCACCTCCCCCTGGGCCAGCTCGAGCACTCCACCGGCCTCGCCCACGACCGCCGCCGCTCCGGAGTCCACCTGATCACCCCGCCCGAGTGGGAGCACGAGGCGGTGCTGCCCAACCCGATCGGCCAGCGGGACGAGCCCGGCCCGCTGTGGGTCACCGAACCGACGCTCCGCCTCCTGCTGCGCCTGTCCGGCCCGAAGCACCAGCTGTGCGCGCTTCCTCAGATCCACGAGTCGTACACCTCCGGGGCCACGGAGAACCTGCTGGAGAAGTTCCGCATCGCGTTGAAGGACGCCCGCGACATGGCGATCGAGCAGGGCGATACGGTGACGTTGGAATACGTGAAGGCGATGTACTCGAAGTTCGTCTCCACGATGGGGGAGTCGAACTACAACCGGGAGCTCTACCGTCCGGACTGGATGCACCTCATCCGCAGCCAGGCCTTCGCCAACCTGTGGCTCAAGGCGCTCAAAGCCCATGACGAGGGCCTGACCGTCGTCCGGGCGATGGGCACCGACGAACTCCACGTCATCGGTGACTGGCGCCGTGTCTTCGCCGAAGGCCGAGGTGTTACCGAGGTCAAGGTCAAGGACACGTACACCGCCGGAACCGATGCCGGTGAGCACGTAGGCGAGGGGGAGTAGTGCCGGAGCAGAACATCGACTTCGGGAGGTTCGGCGCCCGGGGCATCAAGGGCAGCGACGCCGTCGCTCGCAAGCTTGACGAACTCGCGGGCGGCATCGCCACTCCAGTGACCGCCAAGCGCGGCTGGATGGCGCGCCTGCACTACCTGACGAAGTCGACCCAGACCCTGAAGGCCGCGCAGGACGCCGGACTCACCGTGACCCACCGGACGCTGAAGGCCTGGCTGGAGGGCAAACGCCGCCCCTCCAAGGCCAACCTGGAACGCATTGACCAGGTGTACCGGACGGTGCGCCGTCACAACGTCGCCCGCCATCTCCTCAGGCGCCTCAACCGCGACGGACGCGGTACGCGAGTGGAGATCCACCCGCTCAACCAGTCCCAGGTGCCGCAGCCGCTGCAGCGCGTGGTGGAGTACCGGACGATGAACGTGCGCCGCTGGGACAGCATCGTCGGCTCCTGGGCGGCCGGCGACCACCAGAGCCTGGACGCCGCGTGGCAGGACACGATCGTCGACCTCGGCTCGCAGTGGGGCCAGTACGAGTACGTCACCAACGTCGGCTTCGCCGCATAGAGCCCTGCTCCGGAAGGTGGTCTTCGGCGCCTGCTGGGATGGCGTACGGTGGGGATACCGACGCGGGGTGGAGCAGCTCGGTAGCTCGCTGGGCTCATAACCCAGAGGTCGCAGGTTCAAATCCTGTCCCCGCTACTGCTGAAGAGGGCCCGGATCCACGCGATCCGGGCCCTCTCGCCTATCTGGATGATCGCGCCTCTGGCTCCGGTCAGGCACTGCACGCTCAAGCGCGCGGCTTCTTGCTCAGAAAGACAGACACAGCCACCCGTCTCTGCGATCTGACGCAATCGCAGCCCGACCAGGTGATTCCATGCTGTTATCTCCCGCGCTCACCCTTCAGGGGAGGGCGGTGTGGAAGGCATGGCTTTGATCGTCGTACAGCGTGTGCCCTGCCCGCCCGCTGAAAGGCAGGGCACACACTGCGCGCGGTCTACCGGCGGCCACCATGTGCGCGTAGGGCGACGGGACGACTATCGGCGTCTTCCGTCCTCACGCCAGTCGATCTGGGTGCCGGTGACCACCTCGAAGCGGCGCTCCGCCGATATCCACACCGCACTCATTCCAGGCCCGGTCAGGACCGCACGGCCCGCTGCCTCAGCCGCTTCCTGTACGGCTTGCGGTAGCTTCAGCTGCCACCAGCTGTGCCGCCACTCGTTTGGCTGGCACACGATTTCGTGGCGTTGCCGCCTAGTGGTGCGCAAACGGGCAGTGGCGATGTCCGCAGGACCCGCGTTCGAGTCGCACATGTGGCAGAACCAGTTCCATGGCGGGATCGTGATCCATACGTTGGTGCCACGCTCTGGCGGCTGCGATGGGAACACTGCGTCGAGTACGGCGTGCAGCTGTTCAGGAGTGACCTGCTCCTCGGCCGGAGGCTTCTTGGCTCGCACCACACGGTGGCGCGAGCGCGACGCGCGACTCACCTCATTGCGCAGGACGTTGAGACGCTGACGACGCAGCGTCCGCTCGGCCTCGGAGACGGGTTCCAGCTCCTTGGCGGACGACGGCGGAGCCCAGCGCCGCAGTGCTGCCAGCCCGGCCCGAGGTGCGTACCAGCGTCTGGCAACTGGATCCCACAGCGCGCCGAGCGCTTTCGCCTCGTCTTTGTCCCTGAACGGCACATCCAGCCAGATACGGTCTCCCGTCATCGCTGCGCGGCCTCCGTTGATCCGTGGTGTTCGCCGTTGCGGCTGACCGGCCCGTCGTACGGGTGCCGCCCGGCGGCGGACCTACAAGTCGACCGGAAAGTAGTCGCCTTTATGGAGATTGCAGAGCCAGTGGGCGAGCTGGACGTTGAGCAGCGTGTGCTCGCCGCCTGCGGTGAGGGGAATGCGGTGATCAAGGGTCGCGCACCACATGTCGGGCCAGACCCGCTCGCGCTCGACGGCCGTCTTGCATATCTGGCAGATCCAGCCGTCGCGTTCGTACACCGCAAGGGGATCCAGACGTTCAACCGTGGCCTCCAGACCGATTTCGCGCATCCGGGCGGCATAGCTGCCGGCCGCACGCGACACGCGCTGCAGGCGTTCGGACCGGGCTGCGTAGGCGGGTGTCCACAACCGAGGCACGGACTGCTTCCCGCACACGAAGGCCGTCCAGGTGTACTCCTGGTCCGCCTCGTCCACATCACGGATGATCTCCTTGTACCAGCGCCACGTCTCACCTTCCGCTTCGAAGGTGTCGTCCAGTTGCTTGAGGCCCAGGAAAGCTCCCAGGACCAATGACGTCGGGGTCCACGTATGGTCGGTGACGTAGTAGAACGCCGCGCCGGTCTGCACGTGGACGGACAGTGCCACCTGCTCCAGCTCCCAGCTGTTGCCGCTGTGCGGCTTCACCTGCCAGGGGACGGCGTAGTCCGGCAGATCGACGGCCCGGTGGACGGCGATGACGGAACCGTGCCGTTCCACCATGTCGCCCGGCTTGGGCGAGTAGCCCTGAATCTCATACGGAAAGAGCGAGCCGACGGGCAGTGTGCGAAACGCCCGCGCAGGCCGGGCGCCTTGAGGATCGGGCGAGAACACGGGCGGCCGGGTGATCTCCCCGCGCTCGATGCGGCGGTTGAAGCGCCGATTGAGTGTCAGATTGCAGCGGGGCGAGCACACGTGCCGGTCGCGGTGCTTCCAGTGCGCCCTGGTCGGGACCGGCTCCCCGCAGACCTGACACGGTTCTCCGCCCTTGGCGCGCTCACTGGCCTTCAGCTGCTCATCGCGCCAGTCCCAGTAGGCGTTGTCATTCCCCACCCGGCCCCCTCTCCCTTGGCCACCATAGGTCACACCCGTCCAGCCGTACGGCGTAGTCCTGCTGGCCTACCCGTGAGGCCACCGTGTGGCAGGCGCCCGGCCTGTGCGCACAGTGATCGTCCGACCGCGTAAGCCTCTCTTCGGGAGACGCTAACTAGCGCAAAAGGGGGAGCCGTTGCTTTGTGTCCCTCTAGGATGACTGCCTGCGATGAGTGCTCAGGTGCCTCATCTGCACGCGTAACGCCCGCACGCCACACCCCTGTCCGTCGTCCGGCGGAGCGGGGAGATACGGAGCAGCTCGACCGTGCACCTCATCCGCTTCGCCGCGTGCGGGTTCCGCTCGCTGACCTATGTACAGGACATCCCGGTCAGCAGCCCGACGATCCTGGCCGGCCGCAACGACGGCGGCAAGAGCGCCGTCCTGGCCGCGCTGGCCTTCCTGCTGGGCGAACACCGTCTGACGGACGAGGACCGCACCTACCAGCAGGACGAGGGTGTCAAGGGACAGCGCTGCGCGGAGACATGGGTGGAGGGCGTCTTCCGCCTGGACGCTGCCGAGCAGGCCGCAGCGGCCCCCTTACCGGCCGAGCTTCGTATCCGGCGCCGCTCACGGGCCGGTGAGGCGGCGTGCTGGGAGTTCTTCGGATCACAGCCCGCCGACAGTCGCCTGCAGGGCCTGGGCCGGCTGATGAAGAAGGACCTGACCGAGCTGGTCGCCGAGTTCGGGCTCGTCCCGTCGGGCACGCTGAAGGACGACCTGCTGGCTGCGCTCACCGCACACGCCACGACCGTCCCCCAGACCGACCAGTGGCAGCCGCTGCCCAAAGACCTCGAGGCACGTCTGCCGCGGCTGCTGTCGTTCGGCGGCAAGGACGAGAGCCCGGACGACGCGGTGCGCACCGCTTTGAGCAGCTGCTACGAGACCCATCTGGAGGACGAGACCCTCCAGGGGCAGGTCCGCGAGATCGAGAAGGAGATCACGCAGCGGCTGGAGAAGGAAGCGGACTCCCTGTGCCGGCACATCCGCCAGCACTGCCGGGAGTTCGTCGGCGTGGAGGTCAAGCCCGAGGTCTCCTTCAAGGGCGGCTTCAAAAGGGCGCCGCTGGAGGTCTCCAAGGCCGACGGCGAGCCCGTGGACCTGACCCGCTCGGGCCAGGGCAGCACCCGGCGCATCGCCCTCGCCGTGTGGGAGTGGACCAGCAGCCTCCTCGAAAGCAGTGAACTCGCCGCGGTGGGGG
>NZ_JBHVYZ010000075.1:0-3732 GCF_042880295.1 Streptomyces sp. NPDC058307 | reverse complement strand
GCCGCCGCGGTGGGACTGCGCAACTCTGTCCTGCTGCACGAACGCTGCTTCCTGGCAGTCGAGGGCCCCACCGAGCAGCAGTGCGTGCCCCTGCTCTTCCGCCTCTCGCAGGGTCTGCCCCTGCAGGCGGCCGGTATCGCCCTGTGGGCCTGCGACAACAACGAAGGAGCCCTGCACTTGGCCGGCTACCTCGTCAAGCACCACCGCACCGTCAAGCTGATGGTCGACGCCGACAGCCGCACCAACAAGCACTTCAAGACCGAGAAACTCATCAGGGCCGGCCTCGACCTCACCAAGCAGGTCTCCTACGTCGGTGAGGGAGAGGGCTACAACGAGCTGGAGGAGCTCTTCAGCGACACTCAGTGGGCGGCCGCCGCCAACGACCACTGGCCCCGCCCCGAGGGCCGGCCCTGGAGCGCCGACGACTTCACCGAGCACCGGGGCGGCAAGTTCAGCGACCGCATCCTCTACATGATCAAACAGCAGGCCGAGGAGAGCAGCCCCAACGGCAAGGCCGACATGCTCTATGCACTGGTGTCCATGCTCACCACCCCCGAAGAGGTCCCCCAGCAGCTACGGGACATCTTCACCGAGGTGCAGGCCCTCGCCTGCTGACCTGCTGCTGCGCCCGCCGCTGCAGCATGCGCTCCTTGCGCTGCTCATTGGTCGGCGCCGCCCAGGCGTGCCATCCGGCCTCTGCGGTCCATTGCCGCGCGTGAGCGCGGGCTTCGATTCCGCACCACCGGCAGCCCTCGGGCGCCACAGTGTGCTCGGTCCTGGCAGAACGCGATAACGACATCACATCCTCCTTCCCCCACTGCTTATCTTGCCTCCTGCCACTGACAATCACCCCGCGAGCCGCGTCCGGCTCCGCCACCCGGCAGCGCAGACGAAGAAACCTTTCCCTCACGTGTCCCCAAGCCTCTGAAACAAGACCGTTTATCGGGAAAACCGCCCCTAGCTCCCACCACACTGGTTACGGTCTGTGCTCATGAGGTTCCTGCACACCTCGGACTGGCATCTCGGCCGCCGGTTCCACGGGGAAGATCTGATCGACCATCAGCGCACGGTCCTGGACCACATCTGCGCCACCGCCCGCACTCAGAAGGTGGACGCCCTGCTGATCGCGGGCGACATCTACGACCGTGCCATCCCAAGCCTGGACGCGGTACGCCTGTTCGACCGGGCTCTGCACCAGCTCGCCGACCTCGGCATCCCCACCGTCATGATCAGCGGGAACCACGACTCGGCCCACCGCCTCGGCACCGGCTCCGGCCTGTACGCCAAAGCCGGCGTCCACCTGCGCACCGACCCCGCCGACGCCGCCCGCCCCGTCCTTCTCGACGACGAGCACGGCCCCGTCGCCGTCTACGGAGTGCCCTACCTCGAGCCCGCCCTGGTACGCACCCAGCTGGACGCCGAGACAGCCTCCCACCAGGCCGTTCTCACCTCGGCACTGGACCGCATCCGCGCCGACCTCGCCACCCGCCCGGGCACCCGCTCCGTCGTCCTCGCCCACGCCTTCATCACCGGCGCCACCAGCAGCAGCAGCGAACGCGACATCAGCGTCGGCGGCGTCGCCCACGCCGGCGCCGACCTCTTCGCCGGCATCGACTACACCGCCCTGGGCCATCTTCACCGCCCGCAGCGCGTCAACGACCGCATCCACTACAGCGGCTCCCCGCTGGCCTACTCCTTCTCCGAGACCAACCACACCAAATCCCTCACCCTGGCCGACCTGCCGGCCGACGGCGCCCCCACGATCACGCGCCACGACATCCCGGCCGAACTCCACCTGCCGCTGGCCCGGCTGACCGGCCGCATCGAAGACCTGCTGACCGACCCCGAACACGAACCGCTCAGCGAAGCCTGGCTGCAGGCCACCCTCACCGACACCGCCCTGCCGTACGAGGCGATGGCACGCCTCAAACAGCGCTTCCGCCACACGCTGGACATGCGGCACGTGCCCGCCGGTATCCCGGCACAGGCCACCGACAGCCCCACCTACCGCGAACGGGTACGCGGCCGCGGCGACCTCGACATCGCCCACGACTTCATCACCGCCGTGCGCGGCACCCCACCCACCACCGCAGAGGCAGGCCTCCTCCAAGAAGCCGTCGACGACATGCGCGTGCGCGCCCAGGAGAAGGAAACCGTCTGACATGCGTCTGCACTCCCTGCACCTGCAGGCCTTCGGCCCCTTCGCCCGCCGCCACACCGTCGACTTCGACGCCCTGTCCGCAGACGGCCTGTTCCTCCTGCACGGCGACACCGGCGCCGGCAAGAGCACCCTGTTCGCCGCCATCTGCTTCGCCCTCTACGGCCTGCCGCCTCACGAACGCAACATGCGGCTGCGCAGCGATCACGCTCCCGCGAATCTGCTGACCGAAGTGACCCTGGAATTAACCCTGGCCGGCAAGCGCCTGCAGATCCGCAGGATCCCCGCCCAGAAGCGACCCCACCTGCGCAACAGCGCAGAACTCGTCGACCAGAAGCCCGAAACCTTCCTGCACCAGTGGGTCCTCGACGAACACGGACACGGCCGGTGGGAAGGCATCATCAAGTCCCACAAGGAAGCCGGAGAAGAGATCAAGTCCCTCCTGCGCCTGACCCGCCAGCAGTTCTGCCAGGTCGTCCTGCTCCCGCAGAACGAGTTCACCAAGTTCCTGCGCGCCGACGCATCCGAACGCCGGGTCCTGCTCGGCACCCTCTTCGGCACCCGCCGCTTCGGCCTCATCGAAGAATTCCTCGCCCACCGCAAAACCCTCACCGCCAAGACGCGCGACGAGGCCCGCGCCGACGTCCTGCGCCTGGCCGAACGCATCCAGCAGGCAGCCGGCGACGACCTCGAACCAGCCCAGGACGCCCCCCGGGCCGACGACCCCGCCACCCTCACCGCACCCGCCCGCGCCTGGGCCACCGCCCTGCACCACCAGGCCCTCACCCGCCAGCACGCCGCCGGCGCCGCCACCGAGACCGCCGAGCAGCAGCTGACCGAAGCCCGCCTGGCAGAACAGGCCGTCCGCGACCTCCACCGTCTCCAGCAGGCCCACCGCACCACCGCATACGACCTCGACCTGCTTCACGAGCAGGCCACCCACCACGGCCACCTCGCCGACCGCCGCGACCGAGCCGTCAAAGCCCAACAACTGCAATCCGTCCTGGAGACCGCACACACCGCCGACCTCGAGCACACCCGTGCCCTGGACGACGACAGCCGCGCCCGCGCCCTGCTGCCACCCGAACACGCATCCCTCGACACCGCCGGCCTCACTCACGCCGCCCAGCAACTGCACGCCGAAACCGGCGCTGTCCAGGCTCTGCTGCCCGACGAGGCCACCCTCCAGCGCCACACGACAGAGCTGGCCGCACTCGACCGCGAGCGCCAGCAACTCGCCGAAACCCTCACCGACGCCCAGCAATGGCTCAACGCCCTTCCGCAACGCCGCGCGGACCTTGCCGCACGCCTGGAAACCGCCCGCAGCGCGCAGGAAACCAGCCGCGAACTCACCCCCACCCTCAACCTCGTCGAAAAGCAGCTCGAAGCCGCCAGGCGCCGTGACGCCCTCGATCAGCAGATCAGCGCCGCCCACAAAGTCCTCAGCCAGGCCGAGAAGGACTCCGAACAAGCCGCGAAAACGTACATCGACATCCGGCGCCGCCGCACGGACGGCATCGTCGCCGAGCTCGCCGGCCGGCTCGTCGACGGCGAAGACTGCCCCGTATGCGGTT
>NZ_JBHVYZ010000074.1:0-41077 GCF_042880295.1 Streptomyces sp. NPDC058307 | reverse complement strand
TTGTTTGTGTGGGGTGGGCTGGTTTTTTTTAATACGACCCGGGCGGGGCTTCGGGGGCCGGGCCGCCCCCAGCTGCCCCGGCGGACTCAGCGTTTGAGCGTGAAAGTGAAGGCGCTGGAAAGTCTGGCGTTCAGCCGGACCGCGGAGACCAGCTTGCCCTCCATGATGAGTCTCTCGGCCTCGGCCCGGGAAAGGCCGCAGCCCTCGGCGATCAGCCGCACCGGACGGATGGGGATCCGCGCCGCGAAACGGACCGATACATCGATCACCTCGCGGTCCAGATGATCCGATCCGCCGGTGTCGAGACGCCAGGCGTCGTCCCAGTCCAGGGCGATGCGGTTACGGCGTCGCAGGGCCGGGTCCTGCAGCAACTCGGCTGCGAGGGCGGGGTCGTTGTCGTGCAGCCGGTCCAGCAGTTCAGGTCGTACGGAACGCACCTGCGTCCGCTCCAGCACCGTGAGCTTCGCTGTGTCACCGCAGGCGGTGCAGAGCACGAGGAGCCAGACGTCGATGAGCTTGTGGTTCGCGTTGACGCGAAACTTGCCGTTCGCCCGGAAGCGTTCCGACGCGCACGAGTGGCAACGGCGGAGGACGAGCGGGAGACAGGTGGGCATGACCACCCAGTCGGTGAGCACAGGAGTACACCGGTTTCAGTGAGAAGTCCGCAGCAAAAAGCAGCGCGACGCACAGGTGCGACGCGCGACCGATCAGCGCTCGGGGGGTCTCACACGGTGTACAACGGCACGTCCTTGCCTCGGAGACTCGGTTCGGCAGCACGGTAATGGCGGGCAGCGGCGCGGATCCACTGGTTTTCGACCCTGCGACGGAACTGAACGGGACTGGGTGCCTGACGTCCCCGTAAGGGAGTTACACCGACGCCCCGTTGCCCGAGACCGCCCGCTCCTCCTCCACCACCGTCTCCATGGCCGCCGGAAGCTCGATCGTGAACTCGGTGCGTCCTGGGACGCTGGTCACCTGGAGGTGGCCTCCGTGGGCTGCCGAGATCGCCGCCACGATGGCCAGACCGAGGCCCGAGCCACCGGAGTTGGCGTCTTCGCGGGAGCGGGAGGCATCGGCTCGGGTGAAGCGTTCGAAGACCGTGGGCAGGAGGGTCGGGGGGATGCCGGGGCCGTTGTCGCGGACGCGGATCACGCAGCGGTCGTCCGCGGACTCCACCGATGCCGTCACCCTCGTGCCGGCCGGTGTGTGCATCCTCGCGTTGGCCAGGAGGTTGGCCACCACCTGGTGCAGACGGGCCGCGTCGCCGGTCACCAACGCCGGGGTGTCGGCGCTCAGTCGGAGGTGCCAGTCGTGGCCGCTCCCCGCCGCTCGCGCGTCCCACACCGCCTCCGCGACCAGTGCCGCCAGGTCCACCTCACCGGACTGGAGGGGACGGCCCTCGTCGAGGCGGGCCAGCAGGAGCAGGTCCTCCACCAGGCCCGTCATCCGCGCCGACTCCGCCGAGACCCGGCGCCAGGCCAGCACCGGTTCGATGCGGTCGGTGCCGCGGTTCATCAGCTCGGCGTATCCGGCGATCGAGGCGAGCGGGGTACGCAGTTCATGGCTGGCGTCGGCCAGGAAGCGCCGCATGTGTTCCTGGCTGCGCCGCATCCGCTCCTCGCCGCGCTGCCGCTCGGCGAGGGAGGACTCCACGTGGTCGAGGAGATGGTTGAGCGCGGCGCCGACCTGGCCGGCCTCGCTGCCGGGGTCGGTGTCGCGCTCTGGTACCCGGGGCAGGCCGGTGACCTCGCCGTGTCCGAGCGGGGCGCGGGAGACCTCGGCGGCGGTGGCGGCGACCCGGCCGAGGGGGCGCAGTTGCCGTCGTATGACCACCGCGCAGACGCAGCCGGCGACGGCGAGCCCGGCCACGGCGACGCCTGTCTCGATCATCACGAGTCCGCTGATCATGTCCTGGACGTCGTCCAAGGGCAGTCCGGCGAGGACCCGGACGCCTCCGTTCGTCAGGACGGTGACCCGGTAGGTGCCGAGGCCGGGCACGGTCCGGGTGTGCATCGTCCCGTCCGCCGGGATCCCGGCCAGGGCGGTGCGCTGGCCGGTGCCGAGCTCGCGGGTGGGGGCGTCCTGGACGACGACGGCCGCCGAGACGACGGCACCGTCCTGGTCCAGGCGGGCGGAGAGCATCCCGACGGGCTGCCCGGTCTCCTCCAGGAAGGTCAGGTCGTCCTCGCTGCCCGGGTGCAACGAGGCTCCCCCCAGGGCCCGTTCGGCGGTGTCGCGGACCCGGTCGTCCAGGTTGCCCATCAGATAGGCGTGCTGGAAGAGCGTGGTGATCAGGCCCATCGCGACACATACGACGACCAGCGTGGCGCTGACGAAGACGAGCAGGCGGGTACGGATGGACCGGGTGTGGGTGGACCGGGTGTGGGTGGACCGGGTACGGATGGACCGGGTGCGCGTCCTCGCGCTCCGCCGCCGGCTCATCTCCCGTCCTCCGCTGCCCTGATCGCGTACCCGAGACCGCGTGCGGTGTGGATCATCGGTGGCCGTCCCCTGTCGATCTTCCGGCGCAGGTTGGAGATGTAGACCTCGACGAGATTGCCGCCGCCGAAGGAGCTGCTCCAGACGTGGTCGAGGATCTGCGCCTTGCCGATGACCTGGCGCGGGTGGCCGAGCAGGAGACCGAGCAGGTCGAACTCCTTCGCGGTGAGCCGGACGGGCTCGCCCGCGCGGCGCACCTCGCGGGTGTCCTCGGTCATGACCAGGTCGCCGAGCACATGGACACGGTCGTCGGTGTGTCCGCGCCCGCCCCCGGCCCCGGACCCGGCCCGGCGCAGCAGTGCGCGCAGTCGCAGTACGACCTCCTCCAGGGAGAAGGGCTTGATGACGTAGTCGTCGGCGCCGGCGTCCAGCCCGTCGAGCCGGTGTTCCAGGGCATCGCGGGCGGTGAGCATGAGCACGGGCAGCTTCGGGTTCTCGAAGCGCAGCCGGCGCAGCACGTGGAGGCCGTCCAGGTCGGGCAGCATTCCGTCGAGCACGACGGCGTGGGGTGCGCAACCGCGGGCCACGCGAAGCGCACTGCGCCCGTCCAGGGCCGGGCAGGGGCACCAGCCCGCCTCGGTGACGGCGACGGACAGCACGTCGTTGAGTGCTCGCTCGTCGCCGACGATGAGCACGCGTACACGGCCCGTTCGGGGCCCGGAGGTGCCGGTCATGTACCGATCGTGTCCCGGCCCGCTGAGGGAATCCTGTGTTCCACCTGAGGGCGGGTGATGACCTGCGGCGACGGGGGTACGGCGAAGGGCCGCGCCCCCATCACCGGGAGTGCGGCCCAGGCCCTTGCGCGCCCGGAGCGCTTACTTGCGGATCAGGCTGCGCAGCACGTACTGAGACATGCTTCGATTGCCGTTCTTAACCCTATTCACCGCCGCCGTTTGATCTCACTCTCGACCAACCACACAAAACACCTGGCCAGAGGCGTGCCGAGGGATCAAGTAGGCACTACGGGGACTTTGAGCGATCGGCTTGAACCATTCCGGCGTGTCTGCCGGTATCAGGTTCGAGAAAGAGGTTGGGTCAGGGCCCGCTCCGCTTTTGTGAACGAGGACCGGCGTCTGACCAGCGAGTACATAGTACGTGTGCAGGCCAGGCCGCTCCTACCTGCAAGTTTGCTGGTCAGCGGGCGATTTTACAGTCGCCGGATGTTCATGCTCGTGCGCTGGAGTGTGCTGGTGTTGCCGTCACTACTGCCGTCAGTGGTCTACACCGCCTGGGGAATTCCAGGAATTCCGAATACGTGTCAAGCGGCTTTGTCGTGCGGGGTGAGGCTGATGGTCAGGTCGGCGCCGAGAGCCTGAGCCAGGCGGCGCAGGAGGGAAAGTGTGGGCACGGTCCCGCCGCCTTCGAAGCGGGAGATCTGCGGCTGCTTCATCCCACACCGCTCGGCCAGCTCGGCCTGGGACAGACCGAGCTCGATGCGCCGGTCGTGGATGAGTTGCCCGAGCTCACGGGCGAGCGCGGAAGGCGGGTCCTGCATGGTTCCTCCCCGCCTCAGGCCGCTGGGGCGACGATGGTGACGGTGGGCTCGTCTCCGCCGGCGAGGTGCACGTCCACCGTGAGGTCCAGCGCGCGGGCCAGGCGCATGATGACCGCGATGGGCGGCAGCTCGGTGGCCGTCTCGATGCCTTCGATGTCATCGACGTCGACGTGCATACGCTCGGCGAGATCGGCCTCGCTCAGACCCAGCTGCTTACGCCGGTCGTAGACGGCCTTGCCCAACGTCATGGCGAGGCCGGCCTCTTCGTAGACCCGGTCGTACTCGGAGTCAGCGTCCAGGTGCTCGCCCAGCAGCTGGCGGTGGCGACGGGTCCTCCATTCGCTGTGGTTCATCGGTTCTCCTTGAGGTTGCGGCTGTAGAGGTCGTGCTCAGCGGCGGCTTCATGTTCTGCCTCGCACAATCGCTGTGCGGCGTGGGCGCGGTCCACTTCGGCCTGCTCGCGCATCCTGGTCTTGCGGAACACGGTGAGCAGCACGACACGTTGGCCGGGCGCCAGCCAGTAGGTGATCCGCTGATGGGCATCGCCCAGGCGGAAGCACAGCTCGCGGAGTTCGCCGCCCAGGTGGCGGGAGTGTGGTTCGTCGAGGGTGGTGGGCTGCTCGGCGAGCAGGTCGGCGACGCGTTCGGCCTGCTTGTAGTGATGGGCGGGAATGTTCTCCAGCCACAGCCGCACCTCCGGCTCGATCTCGATCGAGTACCGCCCGCTGTCCATATCGCCGATGATATATGGCACGGGGTGCGAGAGCGCGAATACGTAGTTCAGGTCGTGTGTCGTCGCCGCGACCGCAGCCACTCCAGCGTCGCACACCCCGCACTCCCCCTTCGTCCTGATGCCACGGCGCCGCCCGCAAACCAGCGGCAACCTGCCGAGGCGGTGCAGGGTCGGCGGCGGGGTGGACCTTACGTACGGCGCCTCGGGCTGGTACCGCAGCGACAAGCCGTTCCTGTACGGCACGCCCGACGTCAACAAGGACGGCATCCCCGACATCTGGTCCGTACGCGCGGACGGCTCCGTCCGCTTCCACGCAGGCGGCAAGACCTCAGTCACCGACACCGGCAGCGAAGCAGTCGCCACCAACGACTACTGGCAGAAACGGATTGCCATCGGCTGACCGAGCCAAAGGTGGTGTTGGTCTGCCTGGTGCCCCAGGACACCAGTCCTGGGGCAGCGGGCGTTTGTCTGGGCCGTCGTGCCCCCTTGATCAGTATTCTGCTCCGCGTTGCTGTCAGTCGCTCCGGCGCAGCGGCGGCATGGGTCCGTCGCCAGGCCAGAGGGTTGCTCGGCCGCAAGGCCGGTGAGGAACATGCCGACCTCGGTCAGAACCTTGGTGCGGTCGTCGGTCCGTAGACGGTCAACTTCCCTCTGCTGGCCTTCGCCGCGCACCGGACCCGCATCACGCCCCATCTCGAGGCACCCCAGGCTCGTGGGTGGCTGGTGCAGAGCGTGTCCGCCGGGTGGTGAGGCCGTGCGGGATCGCGCGCTGAACATCGCCCATCTGCTGTGGCGGTCGGGGTCCGTGGTGTCAGTGCGGGCGGTGCGGAAGGCCGAAGTGCTGCCGTTGCACGTCGGCCGAACGGATGCCCTTCTTCAGAAACCCGGTGTCATCGACGATCAGGACGGCCTCCCGGTCTCCGAGGTGTTCCACTCGATCCGGTTCAGCAACCGGTGGATGCGGTCCGGCCCGGCATGGCCGACCTCCTCCGCCCCGGTTGAACCGGTGCACGGACCGCTCATGCAGTACGCCCAGCTCTCCGGCCCACAACCTGGCTTCTGCAAGGTCCCCACCCATGACCACACCTCGAACGAGCCGGCCAGCAGTCACGGCAAGCACCGTTGCGGTACTAGCGGCGCCCGTTCACCACACGCTCGCAAGGACAGAAGAGCCCCGCACCTGGTACCAGGTGCGGGGTTCTTCGTCGTCGTAGGATGCGCAGCTCCGCTCCGGGAACAGTTCGCGTGCGATCCTGCTCGCAGGCGCGTCTTCCGCCCCGTCGAGCGCGAGCGCCCCGTCCCCCGCGCGCGAGATGCAGGGGGAGGGGCGCTCGTTCACTTCAGGTCAAGAACCGGCAAGTTGGCGCAGTACATAGTGCATGATGCCGCCGTTGCGGTAGTAGTCGGCCTCACCGGGGGTGTCGATGCGGACGACCGCGTCGAACTCGACGCCCGTGTCGGTGGTGACCTTGACCGTGCGCGGCGTGGTGCCGTTGTTGAGCTCCTCGACACCGGTGAAGGAGAAGGTCTCCTCGCCGGTCAGACCGAGGGTCTCGGCGGTCTGGCCCTCGGGGTACTGGAGCGGGAGGACGCCCATGCCGATGAGGTTCGAGCGGTGGATGCGCTCGTACGACTCGGCGATGACGGCCTTGACGCCGAGGAGCGCGGTGCCCTTGGCGGCCCAGTCGCGGGACGAGCCGGAGCCGTACTCCTTGCCGGCCAGGACGACCAGCGGGATGCCCTGCTCGATGTAGTTGCGGGAGGCGTCGTAGATGAACGACACCGGGGCGCCCTCGACGGTGAAGTCGCGGGTGTAGCCGCCTTCCGTGCCCGGCGCGATCTGGTTGCGCAGGCGGATGTTGGCGAACGTGCCGCGGATCATGACCTCGTGGTTGCCTCGGCGCGAGCCGTAGGAGTTGAAGTCACGACGCTCCACACCGTGCTCGGTGAGGTACTTGCCGGCCGGGGTGTCGGCCTTGATGGCGCCGGCGGGCGAGATGTGGTCGGTCGTCACCGAGTCGCCCAGCTTGGCCAGGACCCGGGCGCCCGTGATGTCGGAGACCGGGGTGGTCTCCATCGTCATGCCCTCGAAGTAAGGGGGCTTGCGGACGTACGTCGACTCGGCGTCCCACTCGAAGGTGTTGCCGGTCGGGATCGGCAGCGCCTGCCACTGGGCGTCGCCCGCGAAGACGTCGGCGTAGGACTTGTTGAACATGTCCTCGCCGATGGCGTTCGCCACGACGTCGTTGACCTCGGCCTCGGAGGGCCAGATGTCCTTCAGGAAGACCGGGTTGCCGTCCTGGTCCGTGCCGAGGGCATCGCGCGTGATGTCCACCTTCATGGAGCCGGCGAGGGCGTACGCGACGACCAGCGGCGGGGAGGCCAGGTAGTTCATCTTGACGTCGGGGTTGATACGGCCCTCGAAGTTCCGGTTGCCGGAGAGGACCGAGGTGACCGCGAGGTCGTGCTCGTTGACGGCCTGGGAGACCTCCTCCGGCAGCGGGCCGGAGTTGCCGATGCAGGTGGTGCAGCCGTAGCCGACGAGGTTGAAGCCGACCTTGTCGAGGTAGGGGGTGAGCCCCGCCTTGTCGAAGTAGTCGGTGACGACCTTGGAACCCGGGGCGAGGGTGGTCTTGACCCACGGCTTGCGGGTCAGGCCCTTCTCCACGGCCTTCTTCGCGACGAGCGCGGCGGCGACCATGACGTACGGGTTCGAGGTGTTGGTGCAGGAGGTGATGGCCGCGACCGTCACCGCGCCGTGGTCGATCTCGTACGTCGAGCCGTCGGGGGCGGTCACGGTGACCGGCTGGGACGGGACAGCCGCGCCGGTGCCCTCACCGTGCTGCGGCGCGCCGGCGCCGTTCTCCTGGCTGCCGTAGGCGGGGGCGTCGGAGGCCGGGAAGGACTCGGCGCTCGCCTCGTCGACCGGGGAGGCGGATGCGGCGGCGGTCTGCGCGACGGGGGCGTCGACGTAGTTGAGGACGTCCTTCGCGAACTGCTCGGCCGCGTTCGCGAGGACGATGCGGTCCTGCGGGCGCTTCGGGCCGGCGATGGACGGGACGACCGTCGACAGGTCCAGCTCGAGCTTCTCGGAGAAGTCCGGCTCGGCCTTCGGGTCCAGCCAGAGGCCCTGCTCCTTGGCGTACGCCTCGACGAGCGCGAGCTGCTGCTCGGAGCGGCCGGTGAGCTTGAGGTACTTGATGGTCTCGTCGTCGATCGGGAAGATCGCGGCGGTCGAGCCGAACTCCGGCGACATGTTGCCGATGGTGGCGCGGTTGGCGAGGGAGGTGGCGGCCACGCCCTCGCCGTAGAACTCGACGAACTTGCCGACGACGCCGTGCTTGCGGAGCATCTCGGTGATCGTGAGCACGAGGTCGGTGGCGGTGGTGCCGGGCTTGAGCTCACCGGTGAGCTTGAAGCCGACGACGCGCGGGATGAGCATGGAGACCGGCTGGCCGAGCATCGCGGCCTCGGCCTCGATGCCGCCGACGCCCCAGCCCAGCACACCGAGGCCGTTGACCATGGTGGTATGCGAGTCGGTGCCGACCAGGGTGTCGGGGTAGGCCTGGCCGTTGCGGACCATGACCGTGCGGGCCAGGTGCTCGATGTTCACCTGGTGGACGATGCCGGTGCCCGGCGGTACGACCTTGAAGTCGTCGAAGGCGGTCTGGCCCCAGCGCAGGAACTGGTAGCGCTCGCGGTTGCGGCCGTACTCCAGCTCGACGTTCTGCGCGAACGCCTCGTGGGTGCCGAACTTGTCCGCGATGACGGAGTGGTCGATGACCAGCTCGGCCGGGGAGAGCGGGTTGACCTTCGCGGGGTCGCCGCCGAGCTCCTTGACGGCCTCACGCATGGTGGCGAGGTCGACGACACAGGGCACGCCGGTGAAGTCCTGCATGATCACGCGGGCGGGCGTGAACTGGATCTCCTGCGACGGCTGGGCCTGGGAGTCCCAGCCGCCCAGGGCGCGGATGTGGTCGGCGGTGATGTTCGCGCCGTCCTCGGTGCGGAGGAGGTTCTCCAGCAGCACCTTCAGGCTGTAGGGAAGGCGCGCGGAGCCCTCGACCTTGTCCAGCCGGAAGATCTCGTACGACTCGTCGCCCACCTGCAGCGTGCTGCGGGCGTCGAAGCTGTTCGCCGACACGACAGTCTCCTTCATTTTTGTGCGCTTACCACCGCATCCTGCCGCCACGCCCTCCTGGCCGATCCGCTAAGGTAAGGCTAAGTTAGGTACGCCTTACTGCCAGACCCGGCGAACGTGCGACTGCGGTACGCCTCGGCAGATATCTCGATGTCGAGATAACTCTAGTACATGAGGCCGGAATGGTCATGCCCGGCCTCGCGATGATGCCTCGGCGGCACCGGGGCGGCCTCGGCCTCTCGGGCGCCTCACTCGGCCGCGTCGGACTTCGCCCACGCGGTCGCCCGCCCCAACTCCCCCATGGCGGCGCGCCGATGCGCACCCGGCACCCATCACTTCGCCGAGCCGGGGTATTCGAACGCCATCGAAAGCACGCGACCGACCTTCAAGGGGAGGCCCCCATGCCGCTCACGTTCCGCAAGAGTTTCCGGATTCTTCCCGGGGTGCGGCTGAACATCAACCGGCGCTCCTGGTCCATCACGACCGGTGGCGGAAGCCACGGACCGAAGCACACGCACAGCAGCACGGGACGTCGTACGACATCGGTGGATTTGCCCGGACCTTTCGGATGGCGTCGAACCCGCACCGCCAAGCGTCACTGACGGTCGCTCAGGTCCACCCGGGCTCCTCACCCGAACAGACCCGTCCGGAATGCGCCATCTCATATCTGAGATAGCCTCAACCCCATGGCAGACGACTACCTCGTACGTATCGGCAAGCTCATCCGTGACGCCCGTCAGCACCGGGGCTGGACACAGTCGCAACTTGCCGAGGCGCTCGGCACCAGTCAGAGTGCCGTCAATCGCATCGAGCGCGGCAATCAAAACATCAGCCTTGAGATGATCGCCCGTATCGGTGAAGCACTCGACAGCGAAATCGTCTCTCTGGGCTACGCCGGCCCGATGCATCTGCGGGTGGTCGGCGGCCGTCGGCTGTCCGGCGCGATCGACGTCAAGACGAGCAAGAACGCGTGCGTGGCCCTGCTGTGCGCCTCGCTCCTCAACAAGGGGCGCACGGTGCTGCGCAGGGTCGCCCGCATCGAGGAGGTCTACCGCCTTCTGGAGGTGCTGAGCTCCATCGGGGTCCGCACCCGGTGGATCAACGACGGCGTCGACCTCGAACTCGTGCCGCCGGCCGAGCTGGACATGAACGCCATCGACGCCGAGGCCGCCGTCCGCACGCGCTCGATCATCATGTTCCTGGGCCCGCTGCTGCACCGCATGGACAGCTTCAGGCTGCCGTACGCCGGCGGCTGCGACCTCGGCACCCGGACCATCGAGCCGCACATGATCGCGCTGCGCCGGTTCGGTCTGGACGTCGCGGCGACCGAGGGCCAGTACCACGCCCGGGTCGACCGGGAGGTCCGCCCCGACCGTCCGATCGTGCTGACCGAACGCGGCGACACCGTGACGGAGAACGCGTTGCTCGCGGCCGCCCGACATGACGGCGTCACCGTCATCCGCAACGCCTCCTCCAACTACATGGTCCAGGACCTCTGCTTCTTCCTGGAGACCCTGGGGGTCGAGGTCGAGGGCGTCGGCACCACCACCCTGACCGTGCACGGCGTGCCGCACATCGACGTGGACGTCGACTACTCCCCCTCCGAGGACCCGGTCGAGGCGATGAGCCTGCTGGCCGCGGCCGTGGTGACGGAGTCGGAGCTGACGGTGCGCCGGGTGCCGATCGAGTTCCTGGAGATCGAGCTCGCGGTGCTGGAGGAGATGGGGCTCGACCACGACCGTACGCCGGAGTACGTCGCCGACAACGGCCGCACCCGGCTGGTCGACCTCACGGTCCGGCCCTCCAAGCTGGAGGCGCCGATCGACAAGATCCACCCGATGCCGTTCCCCGGCCTGAACATCGACAACGTCCCGTTCTTCGCCGCCATCGCCGCGGTCGCACAGGGCCAGACCCTCATCCACGATTGGGTCTACGACAACCGGGCGATCTACCTGACGGATCTGAACCGGCTCGGCGGACGCCTCCAACTCCTCGACCCGCACCGGGTGTTGGTGGAGGGCCCGACCCGCTGGCGGGCCGCCGAGATGATGTGCCCGCCGGCCCTGCGCCCCGCCGTGGTCGTCCTGCTGGCGATGATGGCGGCCGACGGCACGTCCGTGCTGCGCAACGTCTATGTCATCAACCGCGGTTACGAGGACCTGGCCGAGCGGCTCAACTCGGTGGGGGCGCAGATCGAGATCTTCCGGGACATCTGACGCCGCTCAGGACCGGTTTCCCGGCTCCTCGCCCGGAGCGGGGCACCCGGAGCGGGGCACCCGGAGCGTCGAACGAGCGTCAGGGCCGGTGGTGCGAAGCCGGCCCATGACCGCGCCGATGGCCCGGAGTGAAACGCCCGGGATCGAGGCGATGCCCGACAAGCGTGGGACCGGCCCTCTTCCATCCGATCGTTCTGCCGGCGTGCAACTCGTCGACAACCTCGATATCAGCGCCGGGGAAGGAAGCCCCCGGCGCTCTCGCATCGAGACCCGACTCCGTCACTGACTTGTTCTTTCCCAAAGAGAGTCGGCTCACGGCGCGCCCTGGTTCCCGGCAGCGGCCGGAATTCAGAAGCATGGGAAGCACTACCGGCGCACTGCACCACTCACGCCATCCGGTGTGCCCCCATACCGGCCACGCCGCACCCTTTCCCGGGGACGTGACGGGTACCTCCTGGGTACCCTCCACACGGATGCAGGGACCATCACGCTCGAAATCCTGGAGATTCCATGACCCCGGAGATAGAGAACGCCTTCGCCGCCATCAGGAGCGAGCACGGACCGGATTCGATCGCCCGGGTCGAGCAGATGCTTGCGGCGGGAAGGGGCGATCGCCATCCGTTGCAGAAGGGGGCCAAGTGGATCTTGCCGGGAATTTCACAGCAGCCCTGGCACGATCCGTACGGCCACCCCGAGTTGGCACCGGTGGTGCACGCCTTCGAAGCGAACCACGCCGCTATCAAGAAGGAGTTGGAGACCGCCTGGGCCGCCCGGCGGAAAGCCTTCTCCGATTACGAGCACTACCTCACCCGCCAGTCGGACTGGCAGGCCCTTTATCTCTTCCGCAAGGGCGGCCTGGTGAACGAGTCGGCCGACACGGTGCCGACCGCCTTCCAGGTGCTGAAGGAGGAGGCGGTCGACACCGGGAAGCTCTGCCCCCTGCTGGAGTGCCACTTCTCGACCCTGCTCCCCGGCGCTGCGATCGCGCCCCACTGCGACCTGTGGAACTTCAGCATCAACCTGCACCTGGCGGTCGACATCCCCGAGGAGTGCGGCATCACGGTCGCCGGCGAGACGCGCTCCTGGGTGGAGGGCACGTGCCTCCTCTTCGACTACTCCTTCGAGCATGAGGCGTGGAACGGCGGGCCGCGTCCGCGCACCTGCCTGCTCGTCGACCTGTGGCACCCGGAGACCACGGTCCCCGAGCGGAAGGCGCTCGTCGCGGCCGTCACCGAGATCCGGAAGCTGATGGGCGAAGGGTGACGACGAGGAACGCCTGGTGGCTGCTCTTCCTCGTCATGCGCGCGCAGGAACGGTCACCGCGTCCACGGTCACCTGGCCCGAGTCGCGGAACCACAGGTCGAAGCGGACCCTGTCCCCGACCTTCAGCCTCGGTGGATCCAGGACCATCACGTCGACGCCGTACGGGGTCATGTTCACGCGGCTTCGGGCCGGGATCGTGAGGGAGTCGAGCGGCTCCATGTGTCCTGCCCCGTCCCTCGTGACCCGCCGACCCAGCATCGTCACCCCGAGCTCCGTGGAGGAGACGGACGTCAGCACGTCGTCAGCGGCTCCGGTGTTGCCGATGTCGAAGAAGGCGGCCGTGTTCTCGGAGTTGGGAGGTACGAAGATGCGAGCGTTGCTGACACCGATCCTTGCCGGCGGTGCACCGGCCGCACCCGTTGTCGTGTAGGCCGTCAGGAGCATCAAGGCCGTCACGCAGGTGACCACGGGTACGAGAGCGGCGCTGAGCACACCGGCGGTCACCCGGCGCCAGGGCGGCGAGGAGCGTTCGGCCGGATCGGTGGACGAAACGGAGTTCATCGGATCTCCTCCAGAGACGAGGCGGTGTTGTTGTCCGCGGCGGACAGTCGTGTCCGACTGCCCTCGTCAGCGGAGGCGGACGCAGAAGCGGAGCGGTAGTCGTGCCCGGCGGGCGAATAGGCCCGCAGTCGCAGGCTGTTGGCGACCACGAGAACGGAACTGGCGGACATCGCCACAGCGGCGAACATCGGGTTGAGCCAGCCGGTGGCGGCCAGGGGAACGGTGACGACGTTGTAGCCGAAGGCCCAGGCGAGGTTGGCACGGATGGTTCTCAAGGTCCGGCGGGTGAGCTGTACGGCCGCGACCACCGCCTGCATGTCCTCGCGTACGAGGGTGATGTCGGCGGCGCCGATCGCCGCGTCGGTGCCGCCGCCCATGGCGATACCCAGGTCGGCGGAGGCCAGAGCTGCGGCGTCGTTGACTCCGTCGCCGATGACCGCCACCCGGCGTCCCTCGTCCCGCAGCTTCGCGACGATGCCGGTCTTCCCTTCCGGGGTCACCTCCGCGTGCACCTCGTCGATGCCGACCTGCTCGGCCACGGCATGCGCGGCGGCCGGACCGTCTCCGGTCACCAGAATGGGCTCGATGCCCAGCTTGCGCAGGCGTCGTACGGCGGAGTAGCTGGAGGGCCGCAGTGTGTCGCCGACCGCCAGGACGCCGACCGGGCGGCCGTCCTTCTCGACGACCACCGCTGTGCGAGCGGAGGCGTGGGCGTCATCCAGAGCCTGCTGAAGCGCACCCGGGAGCGGGGTGTCAGGTCGCGGGCGGCCTACGACGACCTCGACGCCGTCGACCTGGCCGCTGACGCCGGCTCCCGGAACGGCGCGGAAGCCGGCCACCGATGGCAGCCGTCCGCCGTCCGCGGCCTGGCGGGCGGCAGCGGCGATGGCTCGGCCGATGGGGTGCTCGGAGCCGTACTCGACCGCCCCGGCCAGTCGCAGGATCGCGCTCGCGTCTTCCCCGGCCACCACCGTCGTGTCGGCGAGGGTCATGCGTCCGGTGGTGAGAGTGCCGGTCTTGTCGAAGACCACGGTGTCGATCTGCCGCAGCCGCTCCAGCGCCTCCGGTCCTCGGAGCAGTACGCCGAGTTGCGCGCCACGGCCCGTGGCGGCCATGAAGGCCGTCGGAGTGGCCAGACCGAGGGCGCAAGGACACGCGACGACGAGGACGGCGACCGCCGCGGTCACGGCTGCCGAGGCGTTCGCCCCGGCGCCGAGCCAGAACCCCAGCACAGTGCAGGCCACGGTCACGATCGCGGGGACGAATACCCCCGCGACGGCGTCGGCCAGCCGCTGGATGCGGGCCTTGCCCGCCTGTGCGTCGCTCACCAGCTTGGTGATCCGCGCGAGTTGGGTGTCGGCGCCGACCGCCGTGGCTCGAATCACCAGCAGGCCGCCGGCGTTGACCGCACCGCCCACCACGAACGAGCCCGGCCCGACCTCCACCGGCACGCTCTCGCCCGTCACCAGTGACAGGTCCAGGGCTGAACTGCCGTCAGTGACCGCACCGTCCGTGGCGACCTTCTCACCCGGTCGTACCAGGAATTCCTGGCCGACCCCGAGTTCGGAGACCGGGACCCGTCGGCCCGGCTCACCCTCGTGCAACTCGACGTCTTTCGCGCCGAGTTGGGCGAGTGCCCGCAGCGCTGATCCCGTGCCCTGCTTGGCCCGTTCCTCCAGATAGCGACCGGCCAGCACGAACAGCGGCACGCTCACGGCCGCTTCCAGGTACAGATGCGCGCTCGCGCTGCCGGCCTCGGGCACCAGGCTGAACGCCATGCGCATGCCCGGCCGGCCCGCGCCTGCGAAGTACAGGGCGTACGTGGACCAGGCAAAGGATGCGAGCACGCCGAGGGATACCAGGGTGTCCATGGTCGCCGTGGCATGCCGTAGCCCCTTGAGGGCCCGTTCGTGGAAGGGCCACGCGCTCCAGCCCACCACGGCGACGGTCAGGTTGAAGCACAGCCACTGCCAGTAGGTGAACTGCAGGGAGGGCACCATGGAGAGCAGGAGCACGGGCAGCGACAGCATCGCCGTGATCAGCAGCCGGCCCCTGTCACCGACGCCCGCGCCGGCCGTCCGCTGCTCGCGTGCCGCGTCCGCGTGCTGCTCCTCGGCGGGCGGCGGCGGGACTTCGGCCGTGTAACCGGCGCTCTCCACCACTGAGATCAGCTGCTGAGCGGTCACCGACGCGGGATGGGAGACACGGGCCCGCCCGGTGGCCAGGTTGACGGTGGCCGTCACGCCCTCGACGCGGCCCAGTTTCTTCTCGACCCGGCCCACGCACGCGGCGCACGTCATGCCGCCGACCAGCAGATCGGTGGTCGCCCCGGGCTCGTTGGCCCGCTCACGGTGATCGGCGGTGGTCATCGGCTCACCCGTACTTCACCGTCGACCGGAGCCAGGCCATGCATGCCCGGCATCCCCGGCTCCTTCGACTCCTCGGAGGCGGGCACAGTGCGGTGCATGCCCGGAGCCACCGGACCTGCCATGCGTCCCACGGCGTACGACACCGCCGTCAACGACACGAGCAGGACGACGAAGCCCAGTAGGGCCGGCGGGAAGAAAAGGACACGCTTCGACTTCTCCATGCGTACATACGGTAGGGGGGTACCCGGCCAATGGCCCGGATCGGGCGTGTGACAAAAAACTTCACTGTCGCCGGGAACCAGACTCCTTCGCCCTGCGACTCTCTATTACTGGGAGTTTCTCCATCCTTTCGAAATATCGCACTCCGGGATTATGAAGGTGCTGAAATCAGCCATCCCTGCCGCGCCGAGATTCGACCGATAAGGCTGGAACCAGCAGACGCCGTCACCCGACCTGTCGAATAGGGAACTCACGCCTCCGCGATCCGCGCGCAGGCCGACACCACTCCCGTTCCCCATTTTTGCAAGCCCACCTGGCATGTTCCATCGCCGGCCCCAGGAGCGACCGCCCCGAATGTTCGACCTTCAATGACGTAGCGAACGATTCTCACAACCGGCTCGCAAGCCAGTCCGAAAGTGAGAGGAGAGTGCTTGTGGCGAGCACAGGAAGTGAGCCAAGCTCCCGGGGTGAGCCGCCGTCCTGTTCCACGGGACGGATCCTTAGGGGGAATCGTTCCGCAATGCCTGCAGTGAATTCGCCATCTGCTCCGTCGCACCAGCGCCTGGGGTTGCCGCTACTGATCCTGGCCGCCGCGCAACTGGTCATCTCCCTCGACTACAACATCGTGTACGTCGCCCTCCCCAGCATCGGCAGCGCCCTCGGCTTCTCCGGACAGGACCTGCAGTGGGTGGTCAGCGCCTACGTCGTGACAACCGGCGGCTTCCTGCTCCTCGGCGGTCGAACCACGGACCTACTGGGACGCCGCCGGGTTTTCGTCGTCGCCGCCCTGCTGTACGCGGTCTCCTCACTGGTGGGCGGATTGTCGGAGTCGGCGGGCGTGCTGGTCGCAGTGCGTGCGGTGCAGGGCATCGGCGGTTCGCTGCTGTTCCCCGCCGCGCTCTCCCTCATCAACACGCTCTACGAGGAGGGTCCCAGCCGTAACCGGGCACTGGCCGCGTGGGGCGCCGCCGGTGCCGGCGGACTGTGCTTCGGTTCGCTGCTGGGCGGGGTCCTCGTCGACGCCTTCGGCTGGTCGGCGGTGTTCCTGGTCAACGTCCCGCTGGCCGGGGCCATCGCCCTGGCTGGAACGTTCCTCTTCCCCCCGGACGGCCCACTGCCCCGACAGCGGGACTTCGACCTCCCCGGCGCCCTGACGGCCACCGCGGGCATCACACTCCTCGTCTTCGTCCTCATCCATGCCCCGGAGGCCGGCTGGACCAGCCGCAGCGTCCTGATATGCGCGGCCCTCTCGGTGGCCTCGCTGTCCGTGTTCGTCCTCGTCGAGACCCGAACGCACGCCCCGCTGACGCCGGGACACCTGTTCCGCCACCGGAGCCTGCTGGGTGCCATGGTGCTGACCGCCCTGTTCAGCGCCACGTTCAGTTCGCTGCCGTACTTTCTGACCCTCTACTTCCAGACCGTGCATGGCTACAGCGCCATGGCCACGGGGGCCGCCTTTCTCATACCGGCCGTCGTCGTGGCCGCCGGGACGAAGGTCGGCGAGAGGGCCGTTGCCGCGCTGGGCGTGCGCACCATGCTGCTGGGCGGCATGGCGACGGGAGCCGTCGGTGCCCTGCTTCTCGCCCTCGCCTTCAGTGCCGACGGCTCCTACGCGCGCCTGCTGCCCGGGATCGTCCTGCTCAGCCTGGGTCAGGGCGCCACCTGGACCGGCATGTGGATCGCGGCCGCGACCGGCATCCCTGCCCAGGACCAGGGCATCGCGTCAGGCCTGGCCTCCACCACGCTGCAAGTGGGCAGCGCCGTGGGCCTGGCCGCCCTCGTGGCTGTCGCCGGCACCGGCGGCCACGAACTGACGGCCGCCGGTCTGCTGGACGGAATCCGAGCCGCCGTTTACGTCGTCACCGCCGGAATCTGTCTCGGCGCAGTGGCCCTGCTGCCCTTTCGGAGGCGGGCGGACGTCTGAGCGCGCCCGCTCCCCCATCTCCTTACGACCGTTCCCCCTCTCCTTACGACCGCTCCCCCCTGTCACCCCAGAGATCTCGCCCCAGGCCACCGGGAAACTTAGGAGCCCTTGTGTCCAGCACCGATGACCAACCGCTCAGCATGTCCGTACCTCCCACCCCGCCGCATGATCGTGCTGCCGTCCTGTGCGGGCTCGCGGGCTGGCTCCCGCCGCGTGTCGTGACCAACGAGGAGCTCTCCCGACGGCTCGACACCAGCGACGCCTGGATCCGGTCTCGTACCGGAATCGGCCGACGCCACTTGGCCGAACCCGGCCAGGCCACCTCCGACCTGGCGGTGGAGGCAGGTCGGCGAGCCCTGGGGTCCGCAGGTGTGGACGACGTGGACGCGGTCGTCGTCGCCACGACCACTCCCGACCGGTCCTGCCCGGCAACCGCCCCTCTCGTGGCCGACCGTCTCGGTCTGACGGGGGTGGCGGCCTTCGACGTCGGCGCCGTGTGCACCGGGTTCGTCTACGGGCTGGCATCGGCCGCCGGGCTCATCGCGGCCGGAGTGGCCGAACGCGTACTGCTGATCGGCGCTGATACCTACTCGACGATCGTCGACCCGGACGACCGGTCCAACGCGATCATCTTCGGCGACGGCGCCGGAGCCGTCGTCCTGCGCGCCGGCCACGCCGACGAACCCGGCGCCGTCGGCCACTTCGACCTCGGCAGCGACGGGGCCGGCGAGGAACTGATCATGGTGGCGGCCGGTGGCTCACGGCAGCGCTCGGGCACCGGTCCGGTCGCCCTGCGGGACCACCACTTCGCCATGCGCGGCAAGGAGGTCTACCGCCACGCGGTCACCCGCATGACGGCCTCGGCCCGGGCCACGCTCACGCTGGCCGACCACAAGGTCGACGACATCGACCGCATAGTCCCCCACCAGGCAAACCTGCGCATCCTGCACTCGGTGGCGGACGACCTCGGACTGCCCACGGAACGACTGGTGAGCAATGTCGGGTCCGTGGGCAACACAGGCGCCGCATCGATCCCGCTGGCCCTGGCCGATGCGGCCGCCCGGCGCACCATCCACGCGGGCGAACGCGTGCTGCTCACTGCGTTCGGTGGCGGGCTCACCTGGGGGTCCTGCCTCCTGACGTGGCCCGCTCTCGCCCGGACCGATCACCCGCACCACACAGGAGGAACGCAGGAGCCATGAGCAACACCTACGACCAACTGGTCGAGATCGTAAAGAAGCTCCACGACGCCCCGAGCGACCGGATCAGCCCGGACGTCACCTTCGCCCAGCTGGACGTCGACTCTCTGACGATGGTCGAGATCAGCATGGGCATAGAGCGCGAATTCGGCGTCCCCATCGACGACAACGAGCTCGAGGAGGACCTCTCCCTCGGCGCGACCACCAAGCTCATCGACTCGAAGCTCGCCCAGTAGCCGCTGTCCCCACCGCTACCACGACCTCTACCGAGGTTTCCGTCAAGAGAGCAGGGATCATGCAGATCAAGGAAGTCACGGGCAAGGAAATCGGCGCCACGGTCGAAGGCTTCGACTACGCCGCTGCTTCCGCGGAGGACATCGACGCCATCAAGGATGCCGTCTACACGAAGAAGATCGTCGTCCTGAAGAACCAGGACCTGGCGCCCCGTCAGTTCCTCGCGCTCGGCCGGCTTTTCGGCCGTCCGGAGACGTACTACGAGCCGATGTACAAGCACCCCGAGGTAGAGGAGATATTCGTCTCCTCCAACGTGCCCGAGGACGGCAAGCAGATAGGCGTGCCGAAGACCGGGAAGTTCTGGCACGCCGACTACCAGTTCATGCCGGACCCCTTCGGCCTGACGTTCATCTACCCGCAGGTCGTCCCCGAGAAGAACCGGGGGACCTACTTCATCGACATGGGCAAGGCGTACGAGCAGCTTCCGGAGGATCTCAAGAAGGAAGTGGCAGGCACCTTCTCCCGGCACTCGGTGCGCAAGTACTTCAAGATCCGGCCCTCGGACGTCTACCGGCCGATCTCGGAGATCATCGAGGAGGTCGACACCAAGACCCCGCCGGTGGTCAAGCCCAGCACCTTCATCCACCCCATGACTGGAGAAACGATCCTCTACATCAGTGAGGGCTTCACCATCGGCATGGAGGACGAGGACGGCAAGCCGCTGGAGACCGACTTGCTCCAGCGCCTCTTCGAGGCGACCGGCCAGCTCGACGACACCTTCGACCACCCCAACATCCACCTGCAGACCTTCGAGAAGGGCGACCTCCTGGTCTGGGACAACCGCAGCCTGATCCACCGCGCCCGGCACACGACCACCCCGGAGCCGACCGTCTCCTTCCGGGTGACCGTGCACGACGCGCGCAAGCTCTACGACGAGGCCGCCTGAGATGGGGACGCACCTCCAGCACAAGTCGTTGGCGCGGGAGTACGACAACGACGACGAACTGCTGCCCCAGGTTCTGCGGCCGTACAAGGCGCACTGCAAGTACCTGAAGTCGGCGGCGGTGAGCACCCGGTCCAGCCTCGTGTCCGCGCGCTGCGAACTGGCCATCCCGCAGTCCTGCTACATCGACGACACCGGCCATCTCAACGCCGTCGAAGTCAACATCAGCTACAACCAGATGATGTATTACACCGTCGCCAAGGCGGTGAAGGAGGGGCTGCTGGAGGAGTTCGCCGGCTGGACGCTGGAGGACTACTGGCGCCATCAGCTGCCGGACATCCTGATCGCCCGCTTCAGCGGCAGTTTCCGGCGCCCCATCAACGCGCGTTCCTTCTCCGGAGAGATCGAGTTCCTGTCTGTGGAGCGGCGCTCGCCGGGCGGAGAACCGCTGCTCGTCGCCGACACCGCGTACCGGTACTGGGACGACGCCGGCGGCCGGTGCGACGGCACCGTGAAGCTCGCCTTCGTCAACGCCCCGTAGACGCGCGGCAACCGCACCACGGTGTGCCGCCGCCCCATCCGGTGGCGGCGGCACACCCTCCGGCAGACCGAGAGCAGAACGAGAGGCAGGCCCGCCCATGGCCGAACCGTCCGCGCCCGGGACACCCGGCGAAAGGCTGCACCACCCACAGCTCAGGACACTCGTCGACACGGCACGTTTCCACGCCGCGCAGAGCCCGCAGGTCACCGCGGTCAGCTGCGAGGACCGCGACCTCGATTACGCCCAACTGCATGGCGAGAGCAACCGCGTCGCCCACGCGATCCGCGCCGCCGGGGCCGGTCCCGGCGCCCGCGTCGCCTACCTGGGCAAGGAATCCGAGCATTACTACGAGATCCTGTTCGGCTGCGCCAAGAGCGAGACGGTTCTGGTGCCCATCAACTGGCGGCTGACCGCCCCCGAGATCAGCCACATCCTCCAGGACTCGGGCAGTGAACTGCTCTTCCTGGAGGACGAGTTCGCCCCCACCCTCGACCGGCTGCCGACCGCCTCGCCGAAGACGGTCGTCCGGCTGGGAACCGGAGACGGCTTCGACGCCTGGAAGGCGGACCACCCGGTCACCGAACCCGCCAATGCCGCCACCCCCGACACACCGGTCGCCCAGCTGTACACCAGCGGCACAACCGGCCTGCCCAAGGGCGTCGTCCTGGCCCACCGGAGCTTCTTCGCCATCCGTGACGCACTGGCGAGCGAGCAACTCGACTGGATCGACTGGCGAGTCGGCGACGTCGCCCTGGTCGGCATTCCCGGCTTCCATGTCGGCGGCCTGTGGTGGGCGACGCAGAACTTCAACGCCGGCGTGACCGTGGTCGCGATGCGTGCCTTCGCCCCCCGGGAGGCGATCGACCTCATCCGCGACAGGGGCATCACCACCGCGTGCGTGGTCCCCGCCATGCTGCGCATGATGCTGGCCGAGCCCGGCGTGAAACCGGACGACTTCACCACCCTGCGCAAGATCGTCTATGGCGGCTCGCCGATCTCCGAGGCCCTCCTCGAAGAGAGCCTGGCCATGTTGGGCAGCGAGTTCGCCCAGATCTACGGCCTGACCGAGACCGGCAACACAGCTGTGTGCCTGCCGCCCGCCGACCACGTCCCCGGCGGCCCGCGGATGAAGGCCGCGGGACACCCGTACCCGGGCGTCGACAGCAAGGTCATCGACGGAGACGGCAAGGAACTGCCGACGGGTGCCGTCGGCGAGATCTGCCTGGCCACGCCGGCCCACATGGTCGAGTACTGGGGTCTGCCCGACAAGACCGCCGAAACCCTCGTCGACGGCTGGATCCACACCGGTGACGCCGGATACGTCGACGAGGACGGCTACATCTTCATCCAGGACCGCATCAAGGACGCGATCCTCGTCGCGGGCGAGAACGTCTACCCGGCGGAGATCGAGAACGTGCTGGAGCGGCACCCCGGGGTCGCCGAGGCGGTGATCGTGGGCGCCCCCGACGAGCGGTGGGGCGAGAGCGTCCACGCCTTCGTCGTACCCGTGGCCGGGCAAGAGCCCTCCCCACGGGACCTGCACCGGTTCCTCGTCGACCGCCTGGCCGCCTTCAAGCTGCCCGCGGCCTACGAGTTCATCGAGCACGTCCCGCGCAATCCGAGCGGCAAGATCCTCCGCCGTGAACTGCGCGACCGCTTCTGGAGCGACTCCGACCGCAAGGTCAACTGACCGGCCCGCGCCCCCGTGCAGCTATCAAGAGAGAACACCATGCCTGAGCCCCTGACGCTGGACGCCTTCCGCACGGATCTGGCGGAGTTCCTGCACCAGCAACCGGACGAAGTCGACCTGGACGAAAACCCCCTGGACGCGGGCCTGGACTCGCTGCGCATCACCACCCTCGCCGAGCGGTGGCGGAGCGCCGGTGCGCAGGTGAGCTTCGTCGAGCTCGCCGAGCGCACCTCCTTCGGCGCGTGGTGGCAGTTGCTGTCCGAACGCCAGGCAGGAGCAGCCCATGCCGACGCCTGATCCGCACACCGAGCACCAGCCCCTCCTCGCCGCCCAGGAAGGCATTTGGACCGGCCACCACCTCGATCCGGACAGCCCCGCCTACAACACGGCCGAGTACGTGCACATCCATGGCCCGGTGGACACGGCGGCGTTCGAGAAGGCCCTCCGGCACACCGTGGCCGAGACCGAGGCCCTCAACGTCCGCTTCGTCACCGACGAGACGGGCCGGCCCTGGCAGGTGAGCGTCCCCGGCATCGAGTGGGAACCGCACATCGCCGACCTGAGCACTGCCGCCGACCCGCGTCAGGCGGCCCTCGCGTGGATGGCCCACGACATCGCCCGCCCCCTCGACCTGGAACGGGACCCGGTCTTCGGCCATGCCCTGCTGCGTACGGCTCCCGACGAGTTCCTCTGGTACCACCGCGTCCACCACATCGCACTCGACGGATTCGGCCTGTCCCTGGTCGCGCGCCGCGTGGCGCAGGTGTACACGGCCCTCGTACAGGACGCCCCGCCCGGCGAGAGCGGCTTCGGCACCCTGGAGTCGGTACGGCAGGAGGAGGCCGCCTACCGTGCCTCGGAGCGTTTCACCAAGAACCGCGCCTACTGGACGCAGCGTTTCGCGGACCGCCCGGCGGTCCCCAGCCTCGTCGCCGGACAGGCTCTTCCCGCCCGCACCTTCCTGCGCCGCGTCGTTGACCTGGGTCCCGACGAGACGGAACGGCTGCGCGCTGTCGCCGACGACTTGTCGGTGACCTGGTCCGATCTCCTGCTCGCCGTCACCGCCGCCTACATCCACCGGGTCAGCGGCGCCCCCGAGGTCGTGCTGAGCCTTCCGGCCATGGGCCGCCTCGGATCGGTCTCCCTGCGTGTGCCCTGCATGGTGCGCAACATCCTGCCCCTGCGCGTCGCCGTGGACGAGCAGGACGGTCTGCGGGACCTGGCCGTCAGGGTGGCCGAGGAGCTGCGGGCCGGCCGGCCGCACCAGAGGTATCGCTACGAACAGCTACGGCGGGACCTGAGGTTGGTCGGCGGCAGGCGACGGCTGTCCGGGCCGGGCGTGAACATCATGCCCTTCGAGTACGACCTCCGGTTCGCAGGCCACCGCAGCACGGTCCACAACGTCTCCGCGGGGCCCGTCGACGACCTCGCGGTCAACGTGTACGACCGCGCCGAGGGCGCGGGCCTGCGCATCGCGGTCGACGCCAACCCGGATCTCTACGACGAGGCGGACCTGGCCGCGCATCAGCAGGGACTGCTGGCACTGCTGCGCGAGGCCCTCGCCGCACCGGACCGTGCGATCGGCCGGCGCCCGTTCACCGTCCTGGACGGCGGACCGCTGCCCGGCCCGGCCCGGCCGGTGCTGAGCCTCATCGCCGACCATGCCGCCCGGCGCGGTGGTGCCACAGCCGTCGAGCACGACGGACGGAGCATCACCTTCGCGGAGCTGTTCGGCTCCGCACGACAGCTCGCGCGACGACTCGCCGCCCAGGGCGTCGGCCCCGGTGCGGTGGTGGCCGTCGCCTTGCCGCGCGGCATCGACGCCGTCACCGCCATCCTCGCCGTGCTGCTCTCGGGCGCCGCGTACTGCCCGCTCGACCCCGACGCCCCGGAAACGAGGACGCGAGCGCTCCTGGACAGCGCCCGGCCCTCGCTCGTCCTCACCCGCGGCTCGGACGCCGCTCGCTTCGCGGATCGGCCCGCCCTCCTGCTGGACATCCCCGGCGACGAAGCCGAGGCACCGCTCGCCCCGGCCGGAACGGCGGACGATCCGGCCTATCTCATCTACACCTCGGGCTCCACCGGCCGGCCCAAAGGCGTGGAGATCAGCCACGGCGCCCTGGCCACTTTCGTCGCCGGTGCCGCACACCGCTACGGCCTGCGCCGCGAGGACCGCGTCCTGCAGTTCGCGCCCCTGCACTTCGACGCCAGCGTCGAGGAGGTCTTCCTCACCCTGTGCACCGGCGCCACCCTCGTCATACGCACCCACGACATGACCGAGTCGGTGCCCCAGTTCCTGCGCGCGGTCGACCGGCTGCGCATCAGTGTGCTGGACCTTCCCACGGCCTACTGGCACGAACTGGCCTACTCCCTCTCCACCGGCGCCCCTCCCCTGCCCGACGGGGTGCGGACCGTCATCATCGGCGGAGAGGCCGCCCTTCCCGAACGCGTCGACCGCTGGAGGAACGCGGTCGGCACGTCGGTACGGCTGTTCAACACCTACGGCCCGACCGAGGCGACGGTCGTGGCCACCGTCGCCGCGCTCCACGAAACCCCTGCGGACCCCGGCGAGGTACCGATCGGAACCCCGCTGCCCGGAATGCGTACGGCGATCGTCGGTGGCGAGCTCTACCTCCTCGGCGACGCACTGGCTGCGGGCTATCGCGGCGCGGACGCGCCGGACGACGCCCGGTTCGCGCCGCTCTCCCAACTACCCGGCGCCCCAAGGGCGTTCCGCACCGGCGACCTGGTACGCCTCGGCGACGACGGACAACTGCGGTTCCTCGGACGGGCGGACGACGAGTTCAAGATCAGTGGGCACCGCGTCCATCCCTCCGAGGTCGAGGCCGCCCTGCTCGCCCAGCCGAGCGTCCGCGAGGCCACCGTCGTCGGGCAGGTGCTGCCGGATGGAACACGGCGGTTGGCCGCCTACGTGGTCGCGCAGGATCCGCGGCCCACCGCCGCGGACGTACGAGAGCGGCTACGGGCCGTCCTGCCGGCGGCGATGGTCCCGTCGGCCGTGGAGTTCACCGACCGGCTGCCCCGTACCAGCACGGGGAAGATCGACAGGAACTCTCTGAGCACGGTCGTGGCGGATCAGGCTGGCCCGGCCGAGGAAGTGGGTGGCATCGAGGCAACCATCATCCGGATCTGGTGCCAGATCCTGGGCGTTGAGCGCATGACGCCCGAGGACGACTTCTTCGATCTGGGCGCCCAGTCGCTCCAGGCGATTCAGGTCGCCAACCGGCTCGGCGTCGAGCTGGAGCGGGAGGTCCGCGTCGCCTGGCTCTTCGAGCACCCGACGGCCGCCGACCTCGCACACCGCCTGGAGCACCGCGATGACGCCCCGGTGTCCACGCCCGCGCTGCCCGAGGCCGTCCTGCCCGAGACCGTTGTGGCCGACGCCGTTCTGGACGACGACATCCGGCCCGGCGCCGCGCCCCGTAGGACCGGACCACCACGCACCGTTCTGCTCACCGGCGCGACGGGCTTCGTCGGCCCCCATCTGCTGGCCGAACTGCTCAGGGCCACCGACGCCGAAATCGTCTGTCCGGTCCGGGCCGCGACCCCCGCCGAGGCCGCCGACCGCATCCGTCAGGCCATGGCCGCTCAGGAGATCCCGCTTCCGGCGGACGGCGAGCGGATCACCGCTGTCCCCGCCGACCTCGCCCGGCCGGACCTGGGGCTGGGCTCCGGCCGGTTCGCGGAACTGGCCGGGACCTGCGACGCCATCGTCCACAACGCGGCGACGGTCAGCATCATGCGTGAGTACGGCAGCCTGCGCGCCGCCAACACCGAATCGACCCGTCAGCTGCTGCGGATGGCCTCCGCACGCTCGATCCCTGTGCACCTGGTGTCGACACTGTCCGTCGCCCCGCCCCGCAGCCGGAGTCCGGAGGTGCCCGAGGCGTTCTTCCCACCGCATCCGGGGCTGGTCAGCGGCTACCAGCAGTCAAAGTGGGCGTCCGAACGCCTCCTGGAACAGGCGGCCGAGCGCGGTCTCCCCGTCACCCTGCACCGCTTGGGCCGCGTGACGGGAGCACCGGACACCGGCCAGGTGAACCGGCGGGACTTCCTGTGGAGCGTCCTGGCCTCCGGCATCCCTGCCGGCATCGTGCCCGACCTGTTCGAGGCCGAGGTGTGGACCCCGGCGGACTACGTCGCCCGTGCCGTCGTACAGCTGTCCCTGACCGCCGCACCCGGCACCGTCTTCAACCACGCCCCCGCCGCCCCCGTGCGACTGGCCGACGTGTACGACTGGGTGCGGGAGTACGGATACGACGTCGAACAGATACCGCTGACGCAGTGGCGCAGGGACCTCCCCCGCTCCGCCGACGTGGCGGCGACAACCGGGGCGTTCTTCGATTCCCTCACCGGCGGCGAAGAGGGCGAGCCGGAGCTCGCGCTGGGCCGCGTGCGAGCGGACAACGTACTGAGCGGACTCGAAGGCACCGGCATCACCTGCCCGGAGGCCGACCGGGCACTGGTGTTCCGATATCTGGACCACTGTGTGAAAAACGGAATCGTGCCACCCCCGGGAGGGCGAAACGCCTGGCCTCCCGGGAACTAAGCCCCACCCCGCACCGACTACTTGAACGGAGTCCTTCCCGTCCCAAGGAGATCGTGTGCAGACGAAACGGCCCGCTGCTGTGGTCCTGGCCGGGGCTCTGTGCCTGGCCGCCACGGCATGCGGGGCCTCGTCGTCCCCGACGGCCGAGGCCGCCGCGGACGCGAGCGCCCCCGGTTATCCGGTCACCCTCGAGAACTGCGGACAGACCACCACGTACACCAAGGCGCCCCGCCGGGTGGTCACCATGAACGGTGCCTCCGTCGCCGAGGTCTCCTCGTTACTGGAGTTGGGGCTCGGTGACCGCATCGTGGCGAACGAGCAGTCCTACGGCCGCTCCGAGGTCCCGGGCCGGGCCGCGGCCATCAAGAAGCTGCCCACCGGCGACATCAAGCTCAACGACGCCTACGACATCCCCCGCGAGGCCATGCTGGGCCTGGGCCCGGACCTCGTGCTGTCCACCACCTCGTACGGCTTCGACGCCAAGAACGGCTTCGCGACCCGTGACGACCTCAAGGCGGTCGGCGCCCACACCTACGTCTCCCCGCAGGGTTGTGACCAGGACACCTCCCGCATGACCATCGACGACAGCTATCAACTGCTGCGTGATCTGGGGAAGATCTTCAACGTCAGCGACCGCGCCGACGAACTCGTCACCGAGTCGCGCAAGCGGATCAGCGACGTGTCGGCCAAGGTGAAAGGCGCGAAGAAGCCCAAGGTCATGGTGGTGTTCTCCAACATGAGCATGGGCGGCAACGACTTCAGCTCCATCGCGGCCCACGGCATCTGGAACGACATCCTCGCCAAGGCGGGCGCCGGCAACGCCTTCTCCTCCGCTTCCGAGACCGCCTTCGCCGACCTGAGCAAGGAGAAGGTCGCCGCCGAGCAGGTGGATGCCCTCGTGGTGATCAGCTACAACGACCCGAACCCCGAGGCGTACGCCCGCAAACTGCTCAAGGAGTTCCCCCAGTGGCCGGCCGCGAAGAACAAGCGCTCCCTCGTGCTGTCCGACTCGGTCTACCTCGGCCCCAGCAACGACCTGGCCGTGGAGAAGATCGCCAAGATGCTGCACCCGGGCGCCTTCTGACCGGACCGGGCCGGCGGAAGCGGCTCAACCCCGTCCTGGCCCTGGTGGTGCTGCTGGCCGTGCTCGTGGGCGCCATGATCGTCGCGATCAGCATCGGTGCGGTGACGGTGCCGGTGGGTGAGGTGTGGCGGATCATCTGGCGCCATCTGACCGGCGGCGGGACGGTCACGGACCCCGCCATGGACCAGATCGTCTGGAACTTCCGCACTCCGCGCGTCGTGCTGGCGGCGCTGGTCGGCGCGGGACTGGCCGTTGCCGGTGTGGTCCTCCAGGCCGTCGTCGCCAACCCGCTCGCCGACCCGTACGTCCTGGGCGTCTCGTCCGGTGCGTCGCTCGGGGCCGTGCTCGTCATCACGCTCACCAGCGGCGCGCTCGGCGGACTCGGCGTGTCCTCGGCAGCCTTCCTCGGCGCCGCCGCGGCGGCGGCCCTGGTCTTCCTCCTCGGCCAGAAGCAAGGACGTCTCGCACCCACCCGCCTGGTTCTGTCCGGTGTCGCGGTGGGCTACCTGTTCCTGGCCGCCACCAGCTACCTGCAACTGCGGGCGACCCCGACCGAACTGCGCACGGTGATGTTCTGGATGCTGGGCAGCGTCGCCGGTGCCCAGTGGGGGCAGCTGCCCGTGGTCACCACCGTCGTCCTCACCACCACCGTGGTCCTGACCCTTTTCGGCCGCCGGCTCAACGCGCTGCTCGTCGGCGACGAGTCCGCCACCGCCCTCGGCGTCGACGTACACCGGCTGCGCGCCGTCCTGCTGGCGCTGTCCTCCCTGGTGACCGGCACGGTCATCGCCGTCGCCGGCGGGATCGGCTTCGTCGGCCTGATGATCCCCCACCTGGTGCGTCTCACGACCGGCGCCGACCACCGCAGACTGCTCCCCCAGGCCGCCCTGGTCGGCGCCATCTACCTGGTCGTCGTCGACCTGCTCTCCCGCACGGTCAACCGCCCCAACGAACTCCCCCTCGGCATCCTCACCGCCCTGTTCGGGGCACCTTTCTTCCTGTGGCTGCTGCGCCGCAACAAGAGCCTGGACACCGTATGAAGCTCACCGTCGAACAGATTCACGTGGAACTCGGCCACCGCCCGATCCTCCACGACGTGCATCTGGAGGCCCGGCCCGGCGAGATCGTCGGCCTCGTGGGCCCCAACGGCAGCGGCAAGTCCACGCTGCTGCGCACCGTCTACCGCTCTCTACGCCCCCACCGAGGCGTGGTGCGCGTGGACGGCGACGACGTATGGGGACTGACCGCACGCAGCGCCGCCCGCCGCACCGCCGCCGTCCTCCAGGACGCCGGCGGCACCCCGACGGGCATGTGCGTCACCGAGATCGTCGCCCTCGGCCGCACCCCGCACCACGGGCTCATCGGCCGCGACAGCGCCGAGGACCACGAGGCCGTGGACGAGGCTCTCGATCTGTGCGGGATCCGGCACATGGCCGAACGCGACGTCACCTGCCTGTCCGGAGGCGAACGCCAGCGCGTGCTGCTGGCCCGCGCACTCGCTCAGCGACCCCGGCTCCTCGTCCTCGACGAACTCACCAACCACCTCGACATCCGCGCCCGCTTCGAGGTCCTCGACCTCATCCGGGCGACCGGCATCACGACGCTCGCCGTCCTGCACGACCTCGACCTGGCCGCCCGTCTGTGCGATCACCTCGTGGCACTCCACGCGGGACAGGTGGTGGCCGCGGGCCAGGTCCTGGACGTGTTGACGCCCGATCTGCTGCGCGACGTGTTCGGCGTCGCCGCGACCGCCGACCGCCATGCCGACGGCGTCGTACGCATCACCTACGGAGCCCAGCCCCTCGCCCTGGAGCGGCTGTCGGAGGCCAAAGTCAGCTGACGGGCCGGTCGTACTGCGTCCCCTGGCGGACCGAAGGAATGACGTGCGCATTGTGGCGTCGGTGCCGAATCCGCTGCGGGAGGATACGGCCACCCGGACGCGCTCCACGTACTCCCGCCTGCTGCTGCAGCCTGCGTAGGGCAAGACCGCGCGCCTCGCGGGTCTGCAACTCGGCGAACCGGGCCGTCTGCTGCGCGACACCACGCCCGTGATCTTCCGCCACCGAGGACAGCGCCACCTCGATGGCGGACGTACCGCCTCCCGCGGTGATGACATGACCGTCCTTCACCAGGGTTTCGCTGGAGTGCAGGTTGATGTCCGAGAACGGGCGGGCGGGTTCGTCGGATACGCCCCGGTCCGTGGTGGTCCTGCGGCCGTTGAGGACGCCCGCCCAGGCAATCAGGAAGGCACCTGGACCGCCGAGTTGTCCGCTCAGGTGAAGTGGGGACTTCCGCGAGGCTCGGTGCCCACCCGCCAGGACGGGCACCGAGCCTTCCGGTCAGGCCGCCGCGGCAGCCAGGACCGTTGCCACCGAGCGGGGCGGCCGGATGGACGCCGGCTGATCGCTGCTGCCCGCGCAGGGCTTCTCCGGCTCGGCGAGCAGATCCAGAAGCATTGCGCGGGCTCGAGCCACCCGCGAACGGATCGTGCCGACAGGGCAGTCGGTGACCTCGGCCGCTTCCGCATACGAGAGCCCGAGCAACTGGGTGAGGATGAACGCCTCGCGGCGCTCGTCGGGCAGCGCAGCCAGCAGATCGAGGAGCGCAATGCCCTCCTCGAACCCCGGCACGTCGACCGGTTGCACCTGTTCGGCAGCCTGCCGCCAGTCATGGCGATCGGCCAGGCGGGGCCGTGCGGCGGCACGCCGGAAGTCGTCGATCACGGCCCGACGCGCGATCGACAGCAGCCAGGAACGCGCCGAGGAACGCCCCTCGAACCGGTGCAGGCTGCCCAGCGCCCGTAAGAACGTCTCCTGGGTCAGATCGTCCGCCGCCTGCGGGTCCGCACTCAGGTGGGCGACGTAGCGCAACACGTCGCTGTGCAGGGCACGGATGAAACGCTCGACGGCATCCGCATCGCCGCCTCGGGCGGCCAACGCCCATCCAGTGATCAGTTCGTCGACCTCTTCGGTCTTGTCGTGCTTCTTACGTTTCTTGCGTCGCCCGCGTAATGCGGGCAGGGCAGGAGCAAGCACCTGGGGTCCTTTGCGAATCACGCATGGACCGGCGCGCAGACACGCCGGTCCAGCAACAGGGGGACTGTGGCCGCGCGCGGGCACGACCGCAAACCGAGGCACGGTGTCGACTACACCGGAAAGCGGCCTCGGGGCAGCTGCTGTTCTAGACGACAGCGGCCCTTGAAGGCGGTCCCCGAATCGTGACCGCGCGAACGAGGTGCAGACGGTACGGCGCCCAGCGCGAACGCCTCCGCCTCACGAGACGGCGAGGACGCCGCGGCAGCGCGGGCAGGGCGAGCACCAGTCGCAGCGGCGCCGCCAGCCACCCGGCCACGGCGCGCAGCACACGGTACGCACCCCGTTCGCCGCACCCCAGCCACAGGCCGCACAATACGGCGGCCACCAGGTGGGCCCCGGACATGCCGAGCGACGGCATACCGTTCACCAGCCAATGCCCCAGAACGGCGCGAGGGCCCGCCGCCATGTGGGCCGAGTGGCTCATGCCTGTGGAGCGCATGTTCATGTGCATGGAATGGACGTCCATGCCAGGCATACCCATGGAGTTCATGTCATGCCGCATGGAGCCCATCGGCATGGCGCCCATGCCATCGCGGGACGCGTCCGAGTGGGTCAACCCCACGGCCGACTGGGCGAGCGAGAACCCCCGGTGGAGGACTGTCTGGGCTCCCACCACAAGCGACACGATCAGTGCCAACCCGCGTTCCCGGCCGGCGAACGCCCAGCCCGCGGCACCTGTTCCGACCACCCCGGCGAGCAGTGCCCACCAGGGCACCGAACAGCCGGACATCATGATGTGCCCCAGTGCAGCGAGCAGCACGCACACGGCCGCGAACACTGCGGCCCGTACCGTACGCGCACCCGATCCGGCATCCATGACTGGCTTCATCCTTGCACCCGGAGCGCGGTCGTTACGGATCACTACGCAAGTTGGCCGGGTGTCACCCTCACAGAGAGCGGTGTGAACAAATACCTGGCGAAGGCGGGGAACTCCCCGGATGTACTGGCCGACTCTCTCAAGAGAGCCATCGTGGCAATGAGTGAGTTCGACGGGGTCGGTCCTCCCAAGGGGCATCGACAGAGCATGGGAAGAGACTTGATCACGGGTGGGAGAAGGCGCCCGACGCCTGAAGTCCTTGACCAGGCCTGTCAGTTCGCGACCGCTTCCCCCGCAACCCGCCTCCAGGTGACGCACGTCACTATTGAGGGCTCTTGGTGAAGGTGCGCCCCGCGTGTCACTATTCCTGCACGCCAACCCTGCCCAAAAACTGCTGACGCTGCAGATTGAGCATCCCCCTCCGCACGCGCCCTCACGGCTGCCGGAGGCTGGAGCGGCGTCGGTCGGCGGCTTCGGATCCGAACCCGCCGGGCCCCCACCAACGCGTGCGCGGGCCAACTCTTCGGCAGCTCAAGGCACGGCCGACTCATTTCTCCCGTGGTGCCGATGACATGCGCGTCACGAGCACCGGCATCCGTCGCCGCCCACGACGCCGCGTTGCGCTTCCACTTCGCACCCGCGCCCGCACGCCAAGATCTACAAATGGAGGAAGAATGTCAGACTCCGCTGAATTGACGGACCTGTACTCGGCCATTGAGGAAACGGCTCGGGTGATGGGTGTGGCGAGTTCACGTACCAAGGTCTCGCCTGTCCTGACCGCGTACCAGCATGTGATGGCCCAGGCCGTGATCTCTTTCCGGGCACAGACCGGCCCGCGCGGCATCGGAGATCTCGACTGCCGCTGGACGATGCTCCCCAAGGACCTCGATCCGTACCGCGTCGCCCTGTCCAGCGACCTCATCGCGGAGACGGACCACCCCGTGGGCATCCTGCCGGGGGAGATCCACCGGCAGTTCCCCGTCAACGGCTACGGCTTCGACTTCGGCGTCGCCGGCGGCTTCAAGAAGACCTGGTCCTTCTTCGACGCGGCAGCCCCGCACTCGGTGGCGGCGCTCGGCGACCTTCCGTCCATGCCGCCCAGCGTGTCCGAGAACCTCGGTTTCTTCACGAAACACGGTCTGGCCGACCTGGTGAACACGGTGGGAATCGACTACGTGAAGCGGACGGTGAACCTGTACTTCGCCCGGCCGTCGGCGGAAGCCTTCGCGCCGGACGGCGTCCGGTCGATCCTCCGTGACGCCGGCATGCCCGAGGCCAGCGAGCAGCTGCTGCACTTCTCCGAGCAGGCGTTCGGCGTCTACACCACCATGAGCTGGGACACCTCGAAGGTCGAGCGGGTCACCTTCGCCGCCAGGACCACGGCCCCCCTGGAGCTCCCCGTGGACATGGACCCGAGTCTCGAGCGGCTCGTGAAAGAGGCTCCCTACGACACCGTCGGCCGGCAGTTCGTCTACGGCATCTCGGCAACTCCCAAGGGCGAGTTCCACAAGATCCAGTCGTACTACCAGTGGCACGACCGGGTGGTGTCGATGCTGGAGCCGGTCGACGCCTGACAGGCCTCCAGTGGGAGGAATCCGCAGACGGAGCAATCTGCACACAAGGGTTTGCAGGGACACGGAACGTGGGCCCCTGCACACCTTCTTTCGTTCGCAGAAACGACAAAGGGGGCTGAGTGCGTTGACTCTACCGACCTCAGCGCAGGGGATATCGGAAAGTCGCCTGGCTCGCTCGGTCGGAATCGGCCGCGCCCACGCGAAGGCCATCGTGCTGGGTGAGCACGCGGTCGTGTACGGTGCCCCGGCGCTCGCTCTTCCGGTCCGGCAACTGACCGTCACGGCAAGTGCCGGGTGGTCTGCTCGCTCCCCTGACGACACGGGCGATGTGTCCCTGACGACGACCGGTTCCGCGGCCCGGCCGAGGGAAACGCAGGCCTCCGACGGTCTGCGCCGGTTGACCGCCGAGTTCCGGGCAACCATGGGTCTGACCGAACCGCTGCACCTCGATCTGATCATCGACTGTGCGATCCCGGCCGGCCGAGGGCTCGGTTCCAGCGCTGCGTGTGCCCGCGCGGTCGTCCTCGCGCTGGCCGATCTCTTCGGTCGCGACGTATCGCCGAGCACGGCGTTCGACCTGGTGCAGACAGCCGAGAACGTGGCTCACGGCCGGGCCAGCGGCGTCGATGCCCTGGCCGTCGGTGCCCGTGCCCCGATGCTGTTCCAGGCAGGCGAGGCCCAGGAACTGTCCATCGGCTGCGACGGCTTGTTCATCGTCGCGGACAGCGGCGAGATGGGCAGGACGAAGGACGCGGTCGAGCTGTTGCGTACCGAGTTCCAGCGGCATTCCGGGGCGCAGGAGGCATTCGTGCGCCGGGCGTCGCGGCTGACCGAGGAGGCCCGCCAGGCCCTCACCGACGGCAAGCCGGCACAGCTCGGCGCGCGCCTCACGGCGTACCACGAACTGCTCCGCGCGGTCGGCCTCAGTACCGACCGGATCGACGCACTGGTCGAAGCCGCGCTCACGGCAGGCAGCCTCGGAGCCAAGATCACCGGCGGGGGCATGGGCGGCTGCGTGATCGCGCTGACCCGGCCGGAGCACGCAAGGGAGGTCACCCGGCGCCTGCGGCAGGCCGGCGCCGTCCAGACCTGGGACGTACCGCTGAAAGGGCACGCCGACCATGCGCTCTGAACACCGGACCACTACCGTCCAAATCCGGGAACCGCACACCGAGGGCTGCGCCACCGCCGTGGCGCACCCGAACATCGCGCTGATCAAATACTGGGGCAAGCGCGACGAGCGGCTCGTGCTGCCGCGGACCGACAGCCTGTCACTGACCCTGGACGTCTTCCCCACGACCACCCGCGTCCGGCTCGCTCCCGAGGCACTGCACGACGAAGTGACGTTCGGCGGTGTGCCCGCGCAGGGCGAGGCCCGGCGCCGGATCATCGCCTTCCTCGAACTGGTGCGGGAGCGGGCCCGGCTCCCCCAACGGGCCGTCGTGGACACCGAGAACACCGTTCCCACCGGGGCGGGCCTGGCATCCTCGGCCAGCGGGTTCGCCGCGCTCGCCCTCGCCGCGTCCACCGCGTACGGGCTCGATCTCGACCCCACCGCGCTGTCCCGCCTGGCCCGGCGAGGCTCCGGGTCCGCTTCGCGGTCGATCTTCGGCGGCTTCGCGATCTGGCACGCCGGCCGGGACACGGATCCCGACCCGGACCTCGGCTCCTACGCCAGGCCGGTGCCGGCGGGAGACCTCGACCCGGCGCTGGTCGTCGCGGTGGTCGACGCGGGGCCCAAGACCGTCTCCAGCCGTGAGGCCATGCGGCGGACCGTGGACACCTCGCCGCTGTACCCGTCGTGGGCCGCCTCCAGCGAGGACGACCTCGCCGAGATGCGACGGGCGCTACTGAGGGCCGACCTCGACGCGGTCGGGGAGATCGCGGAACGCAACGCGCTCGGCATGCACGCGACGATGCTGGCGGCGCGCCCGGCGGTGCGGTATCTGTCGCCGGCCACGCTCACCGTGCTCGACAGCGTGCTGCAGCTCAGACGTGACGGCGTACCGGCGTACGCGACCATGGACGCCGGTCCGAACGTCAAGCTGCTCTGCCGCCGTACGGACGCGCACCGGGTGGCCGGGGCCGTGCGCGCCGCCGTCCCGGCGGGCACGGTGCACATCGCCGGACCGGGCCAGGGCGCCCACCTGCTGGACGAGGCGCTGTGACGTCCCGCCCGGGAACCGTCGTCCGGCGTGCGCCGGGCAAGTTGTTCGTCGCGGGCGAGTACGCGGTGGTGGAGCCCGGCAACCCGGCGATCCTGATGGCGGTCGACCGGCATGTCACCGTCACCGTGTCCCCCGTCGAAACCGGCGTCGTGATCTCCTCCGACCTCGCCGCGCGGCCGGTGCCCATGCGCTGGCGGGACGGCAGGCTCGGCGCAGCCGACGCGCAGCGCGCCCGCGACGGGCTGGCACATGTGGTGGCGGCCGTCGAGGTGGTGGGCCGACTGCTGGGCGAACGCGGCATGCCCGCGCCGGCCTGCGAGGTTTCGATCAGCAGCCGACTGCACGACAACGGCACCAAGTTCGGCCTGGGATCCAGTGGTGCGGTCACCGTGGCGACCGTCGCGGCCGTTGCGTCCTTCTGCGGGCTGCGGCTGTCGCGCGACGACCGGTTCCGTCTGGCGATGCTCGCGACGGCCGGCATCGATGCCAAGGCCTCCGGCGGTGATCTCGCCGCCAGCACATGGGGCGGCTGGATCGCCTATCAGGCACCCGACAGGGCCGCCGTGCTCGACCTGGCCCGGCGCCGGGGCGTCGAGGAGACGCTGCGCGCCCCCTGGCCCGGTTTCGGAGTACGCCGGCTGCCTGCCCCGCACGGCCTCTCCCTGGAGGTCGGCTGGACCGGCACACCCGCCTCCACCGCATCCCTCGTCTCCGACCTGAACCGGCGGACCTGGCGGGGCACCGCGTCGCACCGGAGCTTCACGGAGACCACCACCGACTGTGTGCGCGCCTCGGTCTCCGCACTCGAGCGAGGCGACGGCGCGGAGCTGCTGCGCCAGATCCGTCGCGCCCGGCGGGAGTTGGCCCGGCTCGACGACGAGGTCGGGCTGGGCATCTTCACACCCGGTCTGACAGCACTGTGCGACGCCACCGAAGCGGTCGGCGGCGCGGCCAAACCCTCCGGTGCGGGGGGCGGCGACTGCGGTATCGCGCTGCTGGACGCCCAGGCGGCGGCGCGGATCTCTCAGCTACGGCAACGGTGGGCCACGGCCGGGGTGCGACCCCTGCCGATCCGTCCCGCCATGGAAGGGAACGAGGAATGATCGCTCAACGCAAGGACGACCACGTCCGGCTCGCCGTCGAGCAGCAGCACGGCCACCTCGGACGCAACCAGTTCGACGAGGTGTCGTTCGTCCACCACGCCCTGGCCGGCATCGACCGGCCGGACGTGTCGTCGGCCACGACCTTCGCCGGCATCACCTGGCAGGTGCCCCTGTACATCAACGCGATGACCGGTGGCAGCCTCAAGACGGGTGAGATCAACCGGGATCTGGCCATCGCCGCCCACGAGACCGGCGTGCCCATCGCGTCGGGATCCATGAGCGCGTACTTCAAGGACCCGTCGTGCGCCGACACGTTCCGCGTGCTGCGCCAGAAGAACCCGGACGGGTTCGTCCTGGCGAACGTCAACGCGACGGCCTCGGTCGACAAGGCACAGCGGGCCGTCGACCTGCTGCAGGCCAACGCCCTGCAGATCCACGTCAACACGGCGCAGGAGACGGTGATGCCGGAGGGCGACCGGTCCTTCTCGTCCTGGGTCCCGCAGATCGAGCGGATCGTGGCGGCGGTCGACGTACCCGTGATCGTCAAGGAGGTCGGTTTCGGGCTCAGCCGGGAGACCGTCCTGCTGCTGCGGGAGCTGGGCGTGCGGGTGGCGGACCTCGGCGGACGGGGCGGCACGGACTTCGCCCGCATCGAGAACGGCAGGCGAGAACTCGCCGACTACGCGTACCTCGAGGGCTGGGGCCAGTCCACTGCCGCCTGTCTGCTGGACACCCAAGGCGTCGGCATCCCCGTGCTGGCCTCCGGGGGTGTCCGCAATCCGCTCGACGTGGCCCGCGCGCTGGCACTCGGCGCGTCCGGCGTCGGAGTGTCCGGCGGATTCCTCCGCACGCTGATGGACGACGGTGTCTCGGCGCTGATCGCGCAGATCTCGACGTGGCTCGACCAGCTGACCGCGCTGATGACCATGCTCGGCGCGCGTACTCCGGCCGAGCTGACGCGCTGCGACGTGCTGCTCCACGGCTCCCTTCGGGACTTCTGCACCGACCGTGGCATCGAGACGGGGCGGTTCGCCCGGCGTTCAGCCAGCCTCGACGCCCTGACCGAGATGACGGGAATCACACGATGACCGAGACGCACGCGATCGCCGGGGTCCCGATGAAGTGGGTGGGCCCCCTGCGGATCTCGGGGAACGTCGCCGACGTCGAGACCCAGGTCCCGCTCGCCACCTACGAGACGCCGCTGTGGCCCTCGGTGGGCCGTGGGGCGAAGGTCTCCACGATGACCGAGCGGGGCATCGTCGCCACCCTCGTCGACGAACGGATGACGCGTTCGGTGCTCGTGGAGGCGACGGACGCGCAGACCGCGTACACGGCCGCACGGACCATCGACGCACGGCTGGGCGAGCTGAAGGAGGTGGTCCGCGGTTGCAGCAGGTTCGCCGAGCTCATCGGCATCCGGCACGAGATCAACGCCAACCTTCTGTTCATCCGGTTCGAGTTCACCACCGGAGACGCCTCCGGGCACAACATGGCGACACTGGCGTCCGACGCGCTCCTTCAGCATCTGCTGCGGACCGTTCCGGGAATCTCCTACGGATCGATCTCGGGAAACTACTGCACCGACAAGAAGGCGACCGCGGTCAACGGCATCCTCGGCCGCGGCAAGAACGTGGTCACAGAGCTGCTCGTGCCGCGCGACGTGGTGGAGCGCGTGCTGCACACGACGGCCGCCCGGATCGTCCAGCTCAACGTACGCAAGAACATGCTCGGCACACTGCTCGCCGGTGGCATCCGCTCCGCCAACGCCCACTTCGCCAACATGCTGCTCGGGTTCTACCTGGCGACGGGTCAGGACGCGGCCAACATCGTCGAGGGATCGCAGGGCGTCGTCATGGCCGAGGACCGCGACGGCGACCTCTACTTCGCCTGCACGCTGCCCAACCTGATCGTGGGCACCGTGGGCAACGGCAAGGGGCTTCCCTTCGTGGAGACCAACCTGGACCTGCTCGACTGCACGGCCGAGCGCGCCCCGGGAGAGAACGCGCGCAGGCTTGCCGTCATCGCGGCGGCGACCGTGCTGTGCGGCGAGCTCTCCCTGCTGGCGGCACAGACGAACCCGGGCGAACTCATGCGCGCCCATGTCCAACTGGAACGCGGCAGCACGACGAAAAAGGTGGGTGCTCAGGCATGACCGGCGAAACGGCCATAGGAATTCACGATCTGTCCTTCGCGACGACCGAGTTCGTACTGCCGCACACGGCGCTCGCCGAGTACAACGGCACCGACATCGGCAAGTACCACGTGGGCATCGGCCAGCAGTCGATGAGTGTGCCCGCCGCCGACGAGGACATCGTGACCATGGGCGCGACCGCGGCCGCTCCACTGGTCGCCCGGCACGGCACGGACCGCATCCGGACGGTCGTGTTCGCGACGGAGTCCTCGATCGACCAGGCCAAGTCGGCCGGTGTGTACGTCCATTCGCTGCTCGGGCTGCCGTCGGCCACCCGGGTCGTCGAACTCAAGCAAGCCTGCTACGGGGCGACGGCGGCCCTGCAGTTCGCCATCGGGCTCGTCCACCGCGACCCCGCCCAGCAGGTCCTCGTGATCGCGAGCGACGTCTCCAAATACGACCTGGACAGCCCGGGCGAAGCGACGCAGGGTGCGGCGGCGGTGGCCATGCTGGTCGGCGCGGACCCCGCGCTGGTGCGCGTCGAGGGGCCCTCCGGCCTGTTCACCGCCGACGTCATGGACTTCTGGCGCCCGAACTACCGGGACACCGCGCTGGTCGACGGGCAGGAGTCCATCACCGCCTACCTCCAGGCGGTGGAGGGTGCCTGGAAGGACTACCTGGGGCAGGGGGGCCGCTCGCTGGAGGAGTTCAGCGCGTTCTGCTACCACCAGCCGTTCACGAAGATGGCCTACAAGGCGCACCACCACCTGCTGAACTTCTGCGGGTACGTCACCGATGTGGCGCGGATCGCGCGGGCCATCGGGCAGACCACGGCCTACAACAGGGTCGTCGGCAACAGCTACACCGCGTCGGTGTACCTCGCGCTGGCCGCGTTGCTCGACCAGGCGGAGGACCTGACCGGGCAGTCCATCGGCTTCCTCAGCTACGGATCCGGCAGTGTCGCCGAGTTCTTCGCCGGGACCGTCGTACCCGGATACCGAGAGCACCTGCGGACCGAGGAACACCGCGAGGCGATCGACCGGCGTCGGCCGGTGGACTACGCCGGCTACCGCGAGCTGCACGGGCGGACGTTCCCGGCCGACGGTGGCGACCACCTCACCCCTGCGCAGACCACCGGTCCCTTCCGGATGGCCGGGCTCAGCGGTCACAAGCGCGTCTACGAGCGGCGCCTCCAGGGGCGGACGGCCGTATGACCGACATCGGGATCCTCGGTACGGGTGCCTATGTGCCGGACCGGATCGTCTCCAATGACGAGGCCGGTGCGCCGGCCGGGGTCGACGACGCCTGGATCACTCGAAAGACCGCGATCCGGGAGCGACGCTGGGCCGCGCCCGAGCAGGCCACCTCCGATCTGGCCACGGCCGCGGGACGGGCGGCGCTGCGTTCGGCCGGCATCACCGCCGCTCAGCTGTCCGTGATCGTGGTGGCGACCTCCACGCCGGACCGGCCCCAGCCGCCGACGGCGGCTTATGTACAGCATCGACTCGGTGCGGTCGGTGCGGCGGCGTTCGACGTCAACGCCGTCTGTTCCGGCAGCGTGTTCGCGCTGTGCGCGGCCGAGAGCGTGCTCGCGAGACGCGGCGGCCATGCGCTGGTCATCGGCGCCGACCTGTACTCGCGCATCCTGAACCCGGCCGATCGCAAGACGGTCGTCCTGTTCGGTGACGGTGCCGGCGGGCTGGTTCTGGGCCCGAGCACCCGGGGCCCACGCGTGCGGCACGTCGCACTGCACACGTTCGGCGCACTGGCCGGGCTGATCGAGGTGCCCGCCGGCGGCAGCCGACTGCCCTGCGACGAGCCCGCCCTCGCCGCGGGTCTGCAGTACTTCGCGATGGACGGGCGGGAGGTGCGCCGCTTCGTCATGGAGCAGCTGCCTCAACTGACCAAGCAGTTCCTCCACGAGGCCGGTGTCGTGCCCGACGACATCAGCCACTTCGTCCCGCACCAGGCCAACGGCGTCATGCTCGACGCCGTCGCCGCGGATCTGCCTCTGCCGCGCGCCACCACACACCGGACGCTGACGCACTACGGCAACACGGGCGCGGCCTCCATCCCGATCACCCTGGACGCGGCCGCCCGCGAGGGCAGCTTCCGCCCTGGGGAGCTGATCCTCCTCGCCGGTTTCGGCGGCGGCATGGCGGCCGGGTTCGCGCTGGTGGAGTGGTGATGACGACCCTGACCGCCCGGATACCGGGGTCGAACCCGACGCGCGGTCACTGTTCCCGGTCTGGGCACGCGGGGGCTTCACCGTGGCCATGGGTGACATCTCGGACACGTTCATGACCCTCGCCGCAATCGCGCCCCTCGCTGACGCGTCCATCGGCATCGAGGGCATCGGACACGCGCGGCCGAAGGAGTCCGACCATGTCGCCGCCGTCATGTGGCGTTTGTTTTCCAACCATGAACTCCCTTCGTACACCGGCCGGTTGGCAGAGGAGCTTCGTTGAGCAGGTTGCGCTGGCTGACCGCGGGGGAGTCCCACGGTCC
>NZ_JBHVYZ010000073.1:0-41703 GCF_042880295.1 Streptomyces sp. NPDC058307 | reverse complement strand
GGGGCGTGCCGTACGGCACTCCCCCCTCCGGGCCTGACCGGACCTCACCGGATGCGTGGGGACTCCAGGGGGGTGGCTCACCTCTGCGGGGGTGGCTCTCACCTGTGCGGGGTGTGCTGTGCGGCCCATTGCGGATCCTGTGGTGCGCGGGCGTGGATCACCCTGACTTCCTGGTCCTCGGCGAGCGGCTCGGACGGCGGTGCGGTGCGCGCGCTCGTGGCGGCCGGACGGTTCCAGTCGCCGTCGCCGAGCACCAGGAGCGGGTCGAACATGACCACCACCCCGGCCAGCAGCAGGAAGATCGCCGGTCCGAGGAGCATGGGCAGGAGCAGCGAGGTGGGCGAATCGCCCGCCCACGAGCCCCCGGTGCTGTCGTGGACATGGACGCTGACCGCGGACATGCCCGTGTAGTGCATTCCCGTCACGGCGATGCCCATGATCAGGCTGGCGCCGAGGCTCGTCAGGAAGCCCCGGATCGTGACGGCCGCCCACAGTGCAGCGGTCGCGGCGACGATCGCGATGACCACGGAGAGCGTGACGACGGCCGCGTCGTACCGGATCGTCCCGTTGATGTGCAGCGCCGCCATACCGAGGTAGTGCATCGCGGCCACGCCCACCCCGGTGACCACGCCCGCGAACGACAGATTCCGGGCGCTGGCGCCCCGATAGCCGACGATGAACACGCCGATGCCCACGACAACTATGGCCACGACGAGACTGAGGACCGTGAGCCCGGCGTTGTAGCGGATCCGGGTCTCCACCACCTGGAAACCGATCATGGCGATGAAATGCATCGTCCAGATACCGCAGCCGATCGAGGCGGCTCCCAGCGCCAGCCAGCCCGCCTTCCACGACTGCGTACTGAGCAGGGTACGCACGATGCAGCGCAGCCCCAGGGCCCCTCCCAGGCACGCCATCAAGTAGGCGGCCACCGGGGTCACCGCGCCATAGCGGAACCCGTCAACCGTGCCTTCCATATGCCAACTCCCCCCAGAGTCTTGGCTGGTTGTTGAGGAAGGGTTACGGCTGGGGATCCGGTAAAGCAAGGCATTACCGGGGGTAAGCGCTTAACTCTCCAGAAGCGCTGTTGAACTTTAGTCACAAGAGGACGAGTTTCAGCCAAGGGGACTCCAGCGGCTCGCCGATGTGCCAGAGTTGAGCAATTTTCAGCATTCCCACAGTGTCGGCGAACCTGTTCGATCAGGAAAAAACGGTTGTCGCTTCGCCGCCGTTCGTGAACGATCCCGCTCGTGACCACGCGCACCGAACAGCCCTCCTCCGCCACCCGCCCCCTCGCCCTGATCACCGGCGTGGGCCGCACCGTCGGCATCGGGGCCGGTATCGCGCAGCGGTTGGCGGCCTCGGGGTGGGACATCGCGTTCACCTACTGGAACCCGTACGACGCACGCATGGCCTGGGGCGCCGAGCCCGACGCGACCGAGGCGATCGTCAGGACCCTGTCCGAGCGGGGCGCGGCGACCGCCGCCATCGAAGCGGACCTCGCCGACCCCGGGACACCGGCCCGGGTCTTCGACGAGGCGGAGCGACGCCTCGGCCCCGTCACCGCGCTGGTGATGAGCCACTGCGAGTCGGTCGACTCCGGCCTGCTCGACACCACCGTCGAGAGCTTCGACCGGCACTTCGCCGTCAACACCCGCGCGACCTGGCTGCTCATCCGTGAGTTCGGCCGCCGCTTCACCGCGGAACGGGGTACCGGGCGGATCATCAGCCTCACCAGCGATCACACCGTCGGCAACCTGCCCTACGGGGCGAGCAAGGGGGCCATGGACCGCATCACCCTGGCCGCCGCCCACGAACTCGCCCACCTCGGCGTGACCGCCAACGTCATCAACCCAGGGCCCGTGGACACCGGTTGGATGACCGAAGAGGTCCGCGCGCACTGTCTCGCCGCCACGCCACTGGGCCGCCTCGGCACCCCGCAGGACACCGCCCACCTGGTGGACTTCCTGTGCTCGCGGGAGGGGCAGTGGGTCAACGGGCAGCTGCTGAAGAGCAACGGGGGCTTCGCGTAAGGCCGTTGGGCCTCACTCACCGTCCCCCACGAACTCTCCCAGAAGCGGCAGCAACAGGGACGTCCGCTGCATGGGTCCATGTGTGTGGTGGCGGGCAGGACGGCCAACTGGGCGCCGGGATGAGCTGTTGCATCTCCGCCGCGTGCTCCAGCAGTGGGGGCGCCCGCAGTCCGCGCAGGTCGTCGGCGGTCCAGGGCAGTGGGGCGTGCGCGGCCGCCGAGAACTTGGCGAGGAAGTCCTGGAAGTGCTCGGGTGGGGCGCTATCGCCACGTAGGTGTCGGGCCATCTCCTGGAAGTCGTCCTGGCTGGGCTGGGCGGCCGGGGCGAGTTGTAGTCGGGGACGCGGACCTCGTCGTGGACCCCGTCCTGGCTGTATGCGGTGGCGGCGAGCGCGAGCCGTCCCACGCGCTCCGGGTGCCGCACCGCGATCTCCAGCGCGGTCAGCCCGTCGAGGCTGAACCCGAAGAAGTCGGCCTGCGCGCCCGGACCCGCCGGCCGGCGGCCAGAGCGGGCAGTACGGCGGAGAAGGTCAGACCGACGGTGAGGCCACCCCCGTGCAGCAGCACCAGCGGGCGGCTGCCCTCGGGGGCGGCGCCGTGGGTCTCGTAGTACGTGTCCAGGGCGTTGACCTTGGCGTACGCGGAACTGCTCGACACGGTCATCACATCCGTTCTGCGGAAGTCGTATGCGAGGTGGACCGTGCGCGGTCGCGGAAGTGATCGGCGCCGGAGTGGTGTCACCTGGGCGGGGCGGGCACCGGCCGCAGCACCATCAGGCCGCCTTCGCGACCCGCGGCCATGGCGAACGGAAACCGGTCGGCCTCCAGGCAGAGGCCGACGTCGTCCGGGTGAACCCCCGGCAGTCCCCGCCGCGCCCCCTGCGCCAGCTCGGCCGCCCAACGGGAGTCCCGTGCACGACGGAGATACGGTTCCGCGTCCACCTCGGCGGACTCGACGCGTCGCCCGATGTACTCGGCACACGCGAGATCCTCCTCGGCCCGACCCTCCTCGCCGGTGACGACGAACGTCACCTCCCGCGCGCCACGCTCACGCAACAGCCGCGCGGTCGCACCGGCCACGACGAAGCTCGCGCACAGCAGCAGCCGGGCCTCGGCCACGGCCAGGGCGCCCACCGTCCCCGAGGTCGTCTTCTGCACGATCGTGCGGCCGGAGAGGTCGTGCGTCGCCAGCATGGCCGGGGAGTTGAACGCGTCGAAGCCGGACGCGGGCGCACCGTCCTTGAGGGCCAGCCAGCCCGGACGACGGGCCTTCAGCTCCAGTGCCTCCTCCTCCGAGGAGGCCAGGACGATTTTCTCGGCACCACCGTCGAAGGCACAGGCGGCCACTGTGAACGCGCGAAGTACATCGACGACGACGGCGACGGCGGGAGTCCGCGTCAACTCCGGAATGCCAAGGAAACGAGAGCGCATCGACTCATACTGCCCTGGCGCGGCCGTGTGCGGTCACGAATATCACGGTGGCCGCCGACCACTGCGCTGCTCACGACTGAGCGGTCAACTCCCCGCCGCGCGTTCGAGTTCGGCGAGGGTCAGGACGTTGCCGCCGAAGCCCCAGCCGCCGTCGGTGACCTCCTCGACGACGACGAGGGTGGCGGCGCGGGCGCGTTCGCCGTAGATGTCGACGTAGAGCTCGGTGGTGCGGGTGATGATCTGCTCCTTCTGCTCCTCGGTGAGGGTTCCGGCAGGGACCTTGAAGTTCGCGAACGGCATGAGTGTGCTGCTCCATCTGTGGGGTGGGGAACGCTGTACGCACACCACAGTCGTCCGGTGCGGGACGCACAGCCAGGGCTGCGTCCACCCTGGGGTCGGCATCCCCTGGTTCCGGCGCCGCGTTCCGCGTGATGATGGCGGGATGAACCTTGCCGAGCTCGCCGCGTTCCTGAGGTCCCGGCGCGACCGCGTACGGCCCTCCGACGTCGGCCTGCCCACCGGGCCGCGGCGCCGGGTCCCCGGCCTGCGACGCGAGGAGGTCGCCCAGCTGGCCGGTCTGTCGGCGGACTACTACACCGAGCTCGAACGCGGAGGCGACGTCCAGCCCTCCGCGCAGGTGCTGGCCGCGCTCGCCCGGGCCCTGCGTCTCGGCGGCGACGAGCGCGACCACCTGTTCCACCTCGCCGACCGGCCCGTCCCCACGGTGGCCCGGGGCTCGAACGCTCACGCCCAGCCGGCCCTGCTCGGCCTGCTCGACCGGCTCGGCACGACACCCGCGCAGATCATCACCGACCTGCACGAGACGCTCGTCCAGAACGAACTGGCCGCCGCGCTGATCGGCCGCCCTCCCACCCGCCGCGGCGCGGCCGGGAGCTTCGTCCACCGGTGGTTCACCGATCCCGACTCCCGTGCCGTCTATCCCACCGAGGACCACCCGCAGCACTCCAGGGCCTTCGTCGCCGACCTCCGTGCCGTCGCCGCCCGGCGCGGCCGCGACACGGAGGTCACCGGGATGGTGGCCGAACTGCGGGGCCGCAGCGAGGAGTTCGCCACCCTGTGGGACACCCACGACGTGGCCCTGCGACGCACCGACCACAAGCGGATCGTCCACTCCACACTCGGAGTCGTCGAAGTCGACTGCCACACCCTGTTCAGCGAGGACGCACGCCAGCGGCTGCTCTGGTTCAGCGCCCCACCGGGCACCGAGGCCGCCGCCCAGCTGGAACTGCTGGCCGTCATCGGCACCCAGGACATGTCCGCGGACGACGAGACCTCTTTGCGCCGGACGTCGGTCAGCGTGCCTCGCGTACGACCGCGACACCCCCCGCGGGAACGGTGACCGACCCGCTGACCTCCTTGCCGGTGAGGAGGTCGACGCCGTCGGCGGGAACCTCGGCACCGAGTCCACCGTCGCCCCCGGGTACAGCCGCGGCATGCTCCCGCTGCCCGACGGCCACAGCCTGGAGACCTTCAGCGGCGGCTGCAACGCCCAGAAGTGGACCCTGACCAGCGCGGGCGGCGGCTCCTACAAGCTCGGCAACGTGGGCAGCGGTCTGCTCGCCGGGGTGGCCCAGTCCTCCACCGCCGACGGCGCCGTCGGCCAGTGGAACGACGCCGGCGTGGAATACCAGCTGTGGAAGATCGTCCGCGTCAACTGACGTAAAGCATCGCTTCCGGGCCGGCCCACCGTGCTCGGCGACGACCTCGGGGGTGGGGGAGCCGGGCTCCGGACGCCACCGCGTGACCGGGACGACGCCGGGTTCGACGAGTTCCAGACCGTCGAAGAACCGGCTGATCCGGTCGACGGTACGCAGGACGTACGGCACGGCGCCGCTGTCGTCGTAGGCCTCCTGGGCCTGCTCGAAGACCGGGTCGACGCCGAGCGAGCCGTCGTTGACGCAGAGTGGCTGCCCGGAGGGAGGGCACGTCGAGGAACTGCCGGATGCCCGCCTCGGCGACCAGGCAGGTGATCGGGCGGCCGCAACCTGTGTCCCAACACCCACCGCTCGCTGGCCAGTTCGGCTTTTCGAGTCGGTCGGGCACCGCCGTCGAACCGGAGACGTGCCGACGCCGGGCAGCGGCGCGCTCAGCCGCCGCGACGCACCTGGGCGGCCCTGCGGGCCTCGGCGAGCTTGCGGGCCTCGCCGGACTTACGGGACTTGCCGCCGGTGGCGCGCGAGGCGTCCTTGCTGGTGCCCAGCCCGCGGAAGGGAGTGTTGATGTTCTTGGGCCGGGGCGCGGCGGGCCCGCCGTCGAGCGGGGTGCCGGACGGAGCCCTGGCCCCGGTGATCCGGCTCAGCTCCGCCTCGCCCGAGCGCACCTTGGTGACGGTCGGCTCGATGCCGGCCTCGGCCATCACGCGGCTCGTCTCGCGGCGCTGGCCCGACAGCACCAGGGTGACGACCCTTCCGGACTCACCCGCCCGGGCGGTGCGGCCCGCGCGGTGCAGATAGTCCTTGGCGTCGGTGGGCGGGTCCACGTTGACCACGAGGTCCAGGTCGTCGATGTGCAGGCCGCGGGCCGCGACGTTGGTGGCGACCAGGACGGTGACCTGCCCGCCCTTGAACTGGGCGAGGGTGCGGGTGCGCTGCGGTTGGGACTTGCCGCTGTGCAGGGCAGCGGCGTGCACGCCGCTGGTCCGCAGATGCCGGGTGAGCTGGTCCACGCCGTGCTTGGTGTCCAGGAACAGCAGCACGCGGCCGTCGCGGGCGGCGATCTCCGTGGTGACGGCGTACCGGTCGGGGCCGTGGACGACCAGCAGGTGGTGATCCATGGTCGTGACGGCGCCCGCGGACGGGTCGACCGAATGGACGACGGGGTCGCTGAGGTAGGTGCTGACCAGCTGGTCGACATCGCGGTCCAGGGTGGCCGAGAACAGCATCCGCTGCCCCTCGGGCCGCACCTGGTCGAGCACCTCGGTGACCTGCGGCAGGAAGCCCAGATCGCACATCTGGTCGGCCTCGTCGAGCACGGTGATCCGCACCCGTCCCAGACGGCAGGCCTTGCGCTCGATCAGGTCGTGCAGTCGGCCGGGGGTGGCGACGACGACCTCGGCCCCGTCCCGCAGCGCGGCGATCTGCCGGCCGATCGACATACCGCCGACGACCGCGGCCATCCGCAGCCGGAGCGCCTCGGCATACGGTGCCAGTGCCTCGGTGACCTGCTGGGCGAGCTCCCGGGTGGGCACCAGGATCAGTGCGAGGGGCTGCTTCGCCTCCGCGCGCTGCCCGGCCGTGCGGACGAGCAGCGGGAGGCCGAACGCGAGCGTCTTGCCCGATCCGGTGCGCCCGCGGCCGAGGACGTCACGTCCCGCGAGGGCGTCGGGCAGCGTGGCCGCCTGGATGGGAAAGGGCTCGCGCACACCGTGCTCGGTGAGGGCGCGCAGCACCTGCGCCGGAAGGGCCAGGTCGGCGAAGGAGGCGGCGGGGGACACTGTGCCGGGGTGATCCGGGTGATCCGGGTGGTCGGGGTGGTTCATGAAGAGCCTTCCGCAGAGGGGACGTACCGAGGAAGGCCCGGCAGGAAGTCATGAGCGCGCAAACGTTAGACGGTAACACAAAGTGATGGTGGGGTCGGGTGCGTGAACGTCTAGAACGTCCGCTTGAGCAGGTCGAGCAGTGCCGTCCAGTGCCGCTCGTCGCCCTCGGGGTGGTACGAGGCGGTGTCGGCCTGGGTGAAGCCGTGCGGGGCACCGTCGTAGACCTCGCACCGGTGGCGGACCCCGGCCCCGGTCAGGGCGGCGGCGAGGCGCTCGATCTGCTCCGCAGGCAGCGACGGGTCGTTGTCGGCGTGACCGAAGTACAGCTCGGCGGTGATGTTCCCGGCCACCAGGTGCGGGCTGTCCGGAGCGTCGGTCGCCAGGCGTCCCCCGTGGAAACCGGCCGCCGCGGCCACCCGGTCCGGATAGGTGCCGGCGGTCAGCAGGGACAGCCGTGCGCCCATGCAGTAGCCGGTGACAGCGACCGGACCGTCGGCGGCCTCGGGACGGTCGGCCAGCCAGCGCAGATACGCCCCGGCGTCCCGCATCGCCAGTTCGGGCGTCAGCGCCTGCATGACCGGCATGATCTTCCTGAAGATCTCCGGCCGCGCGCCCGGGTCGATGAACTCGGGCAGCTCGAAGACCGGCGCGCGCCCGTGACGGTAGAACACGTTGGGCACGAGGACCGTGTAGCCGGCCCCGGCGAGCCGGTCGGCCATCGACCTCAGCTGGGGGCGCAGCCCGAAGGCGTCCTGGAAGAGCAGAACGGCCGGCCGCGGCGCACCGTCGGCCGGGTGGGCCAGATAGGCGTCGGCGGTGCCGTCCTCGGTGGGGATGTCGACGGGGGTTCCCTGTACGGAGGTCATGGGGGTGCCTCTCTGCGCATGCCACGGCGAGCAGGTCGCCGACCCGGCGGAACCGGGCCGGGGCACATGTTTGCACGCACCATCCAACTCGCCGTGGCGACCCCCTCCCACTTGAGGGCCGCTTTACTCGAACCGGCTGGTGTCACCCGCCCCGTGCCGTACGATCTCGGCCTCGCCGCCCGAGAAGTCGATCACCGTCGTCGGTTCGGTGCCGCAGTCCCCGGAGTCGACGACCGCGTCCAGCACATGGTCGAGACGGTCCTTGATCTCCCAGCCCTGGGTCATCGGTTCCTCCTCGTCCGGCAGGAGCAGGGTGCTCGACAGCAGCGGCTCCCCGAGCTCGGCGAGCAGCGCCTGGGTGACGACATGGTCGGGGATGCGCACGCCGACAGTCTTCTTCTTCGGGTGCTGGAGCATCCGTGGCACCTCCTTCGTCGCCGGGAGGATGAAGGTGTAACTGCCGGGCGTGGACGCCTTGATCGCTCGGAACACGTCCTTGTCGACCCGTACGAACTGGCCGAGCTGCGCGAAGTCCTGGCAGACCAGGGTGAAGTGGTGCCGGTCGTCCAGATGCCGGATGGTCCGGATCCGGTCGATGCCGTCACGGCTGCCCAGCCGGCACCCGAGCGCGTAGCAGGAGTCCGTCGGATACGCGATCAGCGCGTCCGACCGGATGCTCTCGGCGATCTGGGAGATGGTGCGGGGCTGCGGGTTGTCGGGGTGCACGTCGAAGTACTTCGCCATCCGTCGAGCTTATGCGGTCGGCGCACGGCGACGACGCAGGCCTGGGTGGCGGCGACGCCCGCGAGACGGCCACGTTGGGTCGACGCCGGAAATCCCCGACGGACCCGGGCATGAATGCCGTGGCGGATTTTCTGCCCCGGGGTGGACTGACCTGCGCACGACGGGTACTCGTCCGGCTCCGGAACGACTACCGCTCGAGGAGGCCGGAATGACGAGCAGCACGGAGACCGGCGGCGCGACCGGCACGCCGGACAAGGACTACAACCTGATCTGGTATGTGGAGGCGTGCCTGAGCAACGCGCTGCGACTCGAGAGCTACATCGAGGACGCGGAACGCGGCAAGGACACCGAGGTCGCCGACCTGTTCCGCAAGGCCCAGGCGGACAGCCGCAAGGGTGCCGAGATCGGCAAGAAACTCCTGCGCGCCCGCCTGAACGGCGGCTGACCCGGTAGGTGCGGAAGGGCCGGACAGACGGGTGTCCGGCCCTTCCGTCGTGCACGGGGAACGCGTTGCCGTGCCTCTGGCCGAGACCGACGTGCAGGGGAACGCGGTCGTCCTGAGCCGGGCGTCGCCCACAGCGACTGAACAGCCGTAACCGGTCTTCCGTACCCCGGGGCGTAGGCGTACGCCGACTGGATACGGAGAGGCTCGTGCCGCGACGAGGACGCAATCATCGGAACACCGTGCTGCGACTGGGCACCCTCGCCGGGAGCCTCGCGCTGGTCACGGCGTGTGGCGGAGGCGAGGACGACACCGCCAGGACCCCGCGGCCGTCGAAGAGCTCCGCGCCGCCCGCCGCTGGCATCGTGGCACCGGCCAGGGTCGAGGTGATCGCCGGGCTGGCCGGCTGCGAGGCCGAGATCCGTATCGACGCGGACGAACTGCGCGAGGGCCTGTGCCACTCCCCGCAGGCCGACTACCGCATCACCACCTTCCCCGCGGAGAAGTACAAGGAGGCGTGGCTCGACGCGGCCAGTGTCTACGGGGGTACGTACCTGGTGGGCCCGCGCTGGGTGGTCAGCGCCAAGGCGGAACAGCTGGAACAGGCCAGGAACAAGCTGGGCGGGACGATACGGCAGTTGCGGGGCACGTCGTAGGTTCCGCCGGGCGCGCCCCCGGCGGAACCCATACCGTCAGGCGACGAGCGCGGACACCTTGCGCCGGGTCGACCCTCGGTTCGAGGGCCCGCTCGGCCAGGCGGCCGAACAGCGGCTCCGACGCCGACCTCAGGACGGTCTGGACGCCGAGGGACCAGGCGGAACTCGCACAGCCGGGGCGAGTCCGAGGTCCGGCGGGACAGCGCCGATCCCGAGGAGCACGCCGAGCGCGGTCATCAGGACGAACAGGCCGGTGCGCTTGTCGACGGTGTCCGGGTCGCCCACCGCGGGCGGGTTCGCGGGTCCGCGCTCGGCTACGACGCCACCGCGCTGTGGGCGGCCTGGGCCGACGACCTTCGGCATACGACCGTCTCGTCCGGCCACTTCATGGCGGAGGAGGCGCCGGCGGACGTGGCGAAGGCCCTTGAACTCGGGGGCGCCGCGAGCGGGTTGCTGACCGCCGGGCCCGTGGCGGACCATCTGGACGCGTTGGCCGCCGGCGTTGGCGGTGCACGCATCTTGACCTTGGTCCAGACGGAGGCTTAGCGTTCGGGCGTTCAGCGGGACTGAAACGATTCATAAGTCGCTTGGGGGCGCCCACATGCATGAAGCCGTCTCGCAGCGCGGGGGGATGTCCCGACGTGCGGTCCTGGCCGTAGGACTGACCGCGGGCGCCGTCGCGGCGCTCGGGGTGGCGGTCCCGGCCGCGGCCTCGGGGGCGACCGCCGACTGGTTCGCGGCCCCGGTGAAGTCCGTGCGGCCCAGGTTCCGCTGGTGGTGGCCGGACGGTCTGGTGGACCCGGACGAGATCGCCCGCGAGATCGACCAGATCGCGGACGCGGGCTTCGGCGGTGTGGAGATCGCCGCCGTCCACCACAGCATCAAGGACAAGTCGGTCCTGGACACCGCGCACCACGGCTGGGGGAGCAGACCCTGGCGGGACGGTGTCGAGGCCGCGCTGCGCCGCGCGGCGAGACGCGGGCTCACCGTCGACCTCACCCTCGGTCCCAGCTGGCCCGTCGCCGTCCCCGGTCTCACGCCGGACGACGAGGCCGCCGCCAAGGAACTGGTCCACGGCCGCGCCGCGTTGACCGGCGGAAGCACCTACCAGGGCCCCGTCCCGCCGCCCGTCCACGCCCCGGCCGCAGGGGTCACCCGCCAACAACTCCTCGCCGTCCAGGCCGCCCGGGTCGAGCCCGCCAACTCGACCCGCAAGGAGACCGGACTCGACCCGGACAGCGTCCAGGACCTCACCGCGACCGTCACTGACTCCACCCTGACCTGGACCGCGCCCGAGGGCGGGGACTGGGTGCTCATCTCCTACTGGGTGCGTGGTTCGGGCCAGCAGCCCGAGTCCGGCCCCCACTCCGCCCCGGCCGCCTACGCCGTCGACCACTTCAGCCCGGCCGGCACCACCGCGGTCACCTCCTACTGGCAGGACCACCTGCTGACCCCCTCCGTGCGGCGCCTGTTGCGAGCGGCGGGTGGCTCCTTGTTCGAGGACTCCGTGGAGCTGGAGACCGACGGCCTGACCTGGACACCCCTGCTGCCCGAGGCCTTCGAGAAGCACACCGGACGGCCCCTGCTGCCGTACCTGTCCGCACTTGTCCTGGACAAGGGCAACCAAGTCTTCGCCTACGACGCCCAGTTGACCCGCCAGATCCGGCACGACTTCTGGGAGACCGTCTCCGGCCTCTTCAACCGCAACCACCTCACGGCCCTGCGGGACTGGGCGCACACCCTCGGCATGACCCTGCGCTCGCAGCCGTACGGCCTCCAGACGGACGCCATCGCTGCGGCCGCGATCCTCGACGTCCCCGAGGGCGAGTCGCTCGGCTTCAAGAACCTGGACGACTACCGCTGCCTGGCCGGCGGCCGGGACATGGCCGGACGGACCGTCCTGTCCTGCGAGGCGGGGGCCTACAACGGATCCGCGTACAGCACGACCTGGGACCGCTTCCTGCGGACCATGGGCGGCGCCTACGCGGCCGGCGTCAACCAGACCGTCGTGCACGGCTTCTCCTACGCCACCGCCCCCGGGGCGAACTGGCCGGGATTCGCGGCCTTCAGCCCGTACAGCGGCACCGCGGGCTACGGCGAGTCGTGGGGCCCGCGCCAGCCCACCTGGCGGCATGCCGAGGACATCTCCGGATACCTGGGCCGCGTCCACCAGGTGCTCCAGAGCGGTACCGCCCGAGCGGACGTCGCCGTGTTCCGGCAGACCGGCTACACCGCCACCGGTATCGGCGCCTCCTGGTTCACGGCGACCGGTGTCCCGCTCGGCTGGACCCACCAGTTCCTCAGCGGCCCCCTGCTCGACCTGCCCTCCGCCGCCGTCTCCGGCGGCCGGCTCGCCCCCGAAGGACCCGCCTACAAGGCGCTGTTCGTCGAGGGTGACTTCTTCTACGGCTCCACGCCCACGCTCGCAGTCGAGGACGCCCGCAGGATCCTCGCCCTGGCCGAGGCGGGGCTCCCGGTGGTCCTGTTCGGCGCCTTCGACCAGGCGCTGACCCCCGGCGTCCCGGACCAGGGCGAGACGGACCGGTTGCGCGGGCTTCTCGGACGGCTGCTCGCCCTGCCCCATGTCGTACGGATCACCGACAAGGCCGCGGTCGGTGACGTCCTCGCCGCACTGGGCGTGAGGGCCGACGTGCGGCACGCGAGCGCGTCCACGCTCCTCAACGCCCACCGGGTCACCGCCGAAGCGGACTTCTACTACCTGTGCAACGGCAAGCACGCCGAGACGGTCAAACCGCCCGTGGCCGCGATCGACCACGACGTCACGCTGCGCCGCACGCACGGCGGCCGGACGGTGCCGTATCTGCTCGACGCCTGGACGGGCGAGGCGACCCGGCTCGCGCGCTACACCGAGGACGGGGACGACGTCACCCTGCGGGTGGCGCTCCAGCCGGGTCAGACGATGATCGTCGCCCTGGGACGGCCGGGCCTGTTCGGCGACCGGTACGGCAGCAGCCCCCACGCCGAGGCCACCGACGCCGACGCGGTGCTGTTCACCGAGCGCGGGCTGACCGTACGCGCCCGCACGGCCGGTACCTGGACCACACGCCTGTCCCAGGGCCGGACCGTCACCACGAGGACCCCCGCCGTGCCCGCACCGATCACCCCGACCCGCTGGCAGCTGGACGTGGAGGACTGGTACCCGGGCCCGGACGCCGCCCGGACGGAACGCGTCCGGCGCAGCCTCACCCTCGACACGCTCAGGCCCTGGTCGCAGATCCCCGAGCTGGCCGACTCCGCGGGCGTCGGCCGCTACCGCACCACCGTCACCCTGCCGGCCGACTGGACGCCGTCCCACGGCGCCGAACTGGAGCTGGGACAGGTCAGCGACACGTTCCGGGTGAGCGTCAACGGCCGGCGGCTGCCCGCGGCCGACCGGCTCCACCCCGTCGTCGACCTCGGCCCCTTCCTGCGGCGCGGTGCGAACACCCTCGAGATCGAGGTGGCGACCCCGCTCATCAACCGGCTCAGGGCCGAGCAGCCCACCGTGTTCGGCGGGGCCGCCCGCCAGGACCACGGCCTGGTCGGGCCGGTGCGACTGGTGCCTTACGTGCAGGTGGCCGTGCGCTGACCGGCCGGAGACGGGCTTACCCGCTCCCCCTACGCAAGAGAGCAGTACAGGAACAGATGCGGTTCGGTGGCGCCCTCGGGGTGGTCCGGGGTGAACTCCGTGAAATGCTCGGACTCCACCGTCAGACCCGCGTCGCGCACCACGGCGGCCACGTCCTGGGCGGCGAAACTGGTCGCCCGGACGGGCTGGCCCATGAACTCGACCGCCAGGTCCTCCACGTCGGCCGGCACGGTGGCGAACACCAGAGGCCCGCCCGGGCGCAGGGCTTGTGCCAGCCGCCCCAGCACCTCGGACTGCTCGGCGCGGGTCATCTGGAGCAGCGAGAAGTACACGCAGACCGCGTCGAACGAGCCCTGCTCCAGGGGCAGTTCGCGTATGTCGGCGTGGCGGAAGGTGGCCAGCGGCACCTGCCGCGTGGCGAGGTCGACCATGACGGGGGAGACGTCCACCCCCAGCACCTCGTGGCCGGCGGCGGCCAGCGTCGACGCGGTGGGCCGGCCGGTGCCGCTGCCGACGTCCAGGACCCGGCTCCCGGGAGCGAGCCTCCCGAGCAGCCACTCCAGCGAGGCCAGGTGCGCCTCGGAACGCGCGAACGCCTTCTCGTACGTCAGCCCCAGCGCGTCGAAGACCGCTGCCGCCCGCTGTCCTTTGTCACCCACGACCTGCTCCCCCCTCGCGATGTCCGGGCATCGTAGCCCGGCAACGCCCGGCCACAGCCCGGCTTGCGGACGAAAGCCGGGGCAGGGCAGGGTTCGACCGTGGCCACCTTGCTGATCGTGCATCACACACCCTCGCCCAACTGCCAGGCGATGTTCGAGGCCGTCGTCTCCGGGGCCACGGCGCCGGAGATCGAGGGCGTCCGTGTCGTACGGCGCGCGGCCCTGTCCGCCACCGCCTCGGACGTGCTGGAGGCGGACGGCTACCTGCTCGGCACCCCGGCCAACCTCGGCTACATGTCCGGCGCCCTCAAGCATTTCTTCGACCAGGTCTACTACCCGTGCCTCGACGAGACGCGCGGCCGGTCCTTCGGCTTCTACCTGCACGGCGGCAACGACGTCACCGGTGCCCTGCGCGGCATCGAGTCGATCACGACCGGTCTCGGCTGGCGAAGTGCGGCCGAACCGGTGACTGTCACCGGCCAACCGGCCAAGGCCGACATCGAGGCGTGCTGGGAGCTGGGGGCGACGGTCGCGGCCGGACTGATGTCCTAGGGGTCCCGGTCTCCTAGGGGTTCCGGTCCCAGGGACCCCGGAAGGCGCCTTCCGCGGTACCGCCCGGCGTGACCAGCCCGCTCTCGTAGGCGAGGACGACCGCCTGCACGCGGTCGCGCAGCTCCAGCTTCGACAGGATCCGGCCGATGTGCGTCTTCACCGTGGTCGGACTGAGGAAGAGCCGGTCCGCGAGCTCGGCGTTGCTGAGCCCCGTCGCCAGCAGCCGCAGAACCTCCAGCTCACGCGGGGTCAGCCCGGACAGGTCCCGGTGCAGGTCGGCCGAGGGCACTGCTTCCTCCCGCTGGGCGAAGCGCTCGATCAGGCGACGGGTGATCGTGGGCGCCAGCAGGGCGTCCCCGGACCGCACCAGCCGTATGGCGGCCACCAGGTGCTCGGGCGTGACGTCCTTGAGGAGGAAGCCGCTGGCCCCGGCGGTGAGCGCGGCGTAGACGTAGTGGTCGAGGTCGTACGTGGTCAGGATGATCACGCGGATCTCGCCGGCGGTGTCCTCGGCGAGGATCCGCCGGGTGGCCTCGATGCCGTCCATGCCCGGCATCCGGATGTCCATGAGAACGACGTCCGGGCGGGTCCGCCGGACCGCGGCGACCGCCTCCGCCCCGTCCGCCGCCTCCGCGGTCACCTCGATGCCGTCCGCGGTGAGGATCATCCCGAACCCGGTCCGTACGAGGGCCTGGTCATCGGCGATGACGGCCCGCAGCCTGTCACCGTCGACGCCGTTGTCGGTGTTCATGCCGTTCACGCCGTCCGCCACGGCACCTCCGCCCTGATGCGGAAGCCGCCGGCGAGAGTCGGGCCCGCCGTCAGCTCGCCGCCGTAGACCGCGAGGCGCTCGCGCAGGCCGATCAGCCCGCGGCCGTTCCCGTCCGCGGTCACCCCGTCGCGGACCGCGCCGCTGTCCATGACCTCGATCTCCAGCCGGTCGCCGGACCAGCCGACGGTGACGACGGCCTCGGCGCCGGGCGCGTGCTTGATGGTGTTGGTCAGCGCCTCCTGGACGACCCGGTACGCCGTGAGGTCCACGCCGGGCGGCAGCGGTTCCGGAGGCAGTGAGACCGCGACGCCGACCGGTGTCCCGGCGGCCCGCACCCGGTCGATCAGGGCGTCCAACTGCCCGAGGCCCGGCTGCGGTTCGAGGCCGTTAGCGGGGGAGTCCGGACGGCCGGTGTCCGGCGCGGCCAACAGGCCCATCACGTGCCGGAGTTCGGCCATCGCGGCCCGGCCCCCGGCCTCGACCGCGAGCAGCGCCTCCTTGGACCGCTCCGGGGCCGCGTCCATGACCTTGCGCGCGGCGCCCGCCTGGATGACCATCACGCTCACATTGTGGGTCACGACGTCGTGCAACTCCGCGGCGATCCGGGCCCTTTCCTCCGCCACGGCCCGGCGCGTCGCCTCCTCGTGCGTCCGTTCCAGCGCCGTGAACCGGTCCCGGCTGGCCGCGAGGCGCCGCCGCCCGAACCGGACCACGCTGGCCAGCACCCCCGCCACCAGCAGCACCACCCCGGGACTCGACCAGCCGGGCAGTACCGGCTCCGTGGACCGGAAGGCCACCCCGGCGAGGACGGCCGCGACGGCCAGCCCGGTCATCGCCCCCGCCCGGTGACGGCTGTACATGACCGCGCTGTACGTGCCGATGACACAGGTCAGCACATTGATCCAGGAGGCGTCGTCCCCGATGCGGAGCGCCGCGCCGAGCACCACGGCGAACACGGTCAGCGGAAACCGCCGCCGTGCCGCCAGCGGCAGTGCCGACAGCACGACCAAGGCCCAGGGCGGCGAGGAGACCGGTTCCTCGATCCGCGCGCCCGGGAGCACGGGAGGCCGGGGCGGCACCGGCACGCCGTACTCGAATTTCGACACCTGCACCGGTCCGTCGCCGGGGTAACGCGACGCCACCACCAGCGCGACCACCGTCAGCAGTACGGCCAGCAGCACGTCGAAACCCACCGACCGCCGCGACAGCGCGGCGCCCTTCGCCTCCGGCCGCAGCGCGACACGCACCTGCCGACGCCATCCCCGCAGGTACTCCGTCTCCATGCGCTCATTGTCGCGGCCCCGGTCCCGCCGCGCGTCCGTCTCCACGACCAACGCCCCCTCCGACGGGCGTACTTCGCAGGGATGACCCCCGGCAGGGTCCTCCGCACGGAGGGCCGCATGTCGGTGCCCCGGCCGACGCGCCCGCCACCCGCCCGCCCATACCTTCGCCACGCCGACAAGGACACGACCCGACGACCGACAGGACGGGCACCTCCCATGACCGCAGTGATCGAACTGAAGGGCGTGGCAAGCGCTACGACACCGCCGGCGCACCCGCGCTCGGACCGCTCGACCTCTCCGTCGCCCAGGGCGAGGCCCTCGCCGTCACCGGTCCTTCCGGCAGCGGCAAGTCCACGCTGCTGAACCTCGTCGCGGGCCTCGACAAGCCGACCGAGGGCACCGTGACCGTCGCCGGGCAGCGGATCGACCGGCTCGGCGAGCACGCCCTGGCCCGGTTCCGCCGTGAAAGCGTCGGCATGGTCTTCCAGTTCTTCAACCTCCTCGACGACCTCACCGTGGTGGACAACATCCGGCTTCCGGCCCAGCTCACCGGGACCTCACGGCGCAAGACGGAGGCGCGGGCACACGAGCTCATGGCGGTCCTGGGCATCGAGAAGCACGCCCAGGCCTACCCCGGCCGGCTCTCCGGCGGCGAGCGCCAACGCGTGGCCGTGGCCCGGGCGTTGGTGAACCGGCCCGCCCTGCTGCTCGCCGACGAGCCGACCGGTGCCCTCGACAGCGCCTCGGGCCAGGACGTCCGGGAACTCCTCGTCGACCTGCACCGCGGCGGCCAGACCATCGTGCTCGTCACCCACGACCCGGCCCTGGCCGAGGCCTGCGCGAGCCGCACCGTCCACCTCGTCGACGGCCATGTCGCCCTCGACTCCCGCGCCGGAGCCGTGCGATGACCGGCCCGCTTCTCCGCGTCGTACGCTCCGGGGTGAGCCGGCGCCGGGTACAGACCGTCGTCATCGCCATCGCCACGATGATGGCCGTGGCGGCGGCCGTGGTCGCCGGTTCCCTCATGGTCGTCTCGAACGCGCCCTTCGACCACGCCTTCGCCGAGCAGAACGGCGCCCATGTCACCGCCGAGTTCGACCCGGCGAAGGTGACGGCCGAACAACTCGGGGCCACCGGGAAGTCGGACGGGGTCACCGCGAGCGCGGGGCCATATCCCACTACGGTCCTCCAGACGACCGACTCGTCCGGCCACCAGCCCCCGGCCATGACCCTGGTCGGACGCACCGGCCCGCACGCAGACGTGGACGACCTGGACCTCACGGCCGGCCGGTGGGCGAGGGAGACGGGCGAGATCGTGCTGAGCTCCGCGTACCAAGGCCCCGGCTTCAAGGTGGGCGACACCCTGACGGCCTCCGACACGACTCTCACGATCGTCGGTTTCGCCACCTCGGCCAGCGAGACAGCCGACATGTGGGCAACTCCCTCGCAGGTCAGGGCCCTTGCCTCCAATGAACAGCCCGTCACCAGCCAGATGCTCTACCGCTTCGAGTCGGCGGGCTCGAACGGCGACATCGCCGCCGACCGCAAGAAGCTCCTCGCCGCCGTCCCGTCCGGTGCGCTTCTCGGCACCCGGTCCTACCTCGACACCAAGCGCGCAGCCGACGCGGGCGCCGCACCTACCATCCCGTTCCTGGTCGCCTTCGGGGTCCTCGGCATCGTCATGTCGGTGATCATCGTCGGCAGCGTCATCAGCGGCGCGGTCGGCACCAGCCTGCGCAGGATCGGCATCCTCAAGGCCATCGGCTTCACCCCGCGCGAAGTGGTCCGCGCCTACGTGGCCCAGGCGCTCATCCCGGCAAGCGTGGGCATCGCACTCGGAGTCGTCCTCGGCAACCTGCTGGCCCTGCCCCTCCTCGACGACACCGAGCAGGCGTACGGCACCGCCACCCTGTCCGTCGCCTGGTGGGTGGACGTCGTCGCCCCCGCCGGAGCGCTGCTGGTCGTCGGGCTCGCGGCTTTCGTCCCCGCACTGCGGGCCGGGCGGCTGCGCACGGTCGAGGCCATCGCCGTCGGCAGGGCCCCGCGCACCGGACGCGGTCAGTGGGCCCACCGCGCGGCGGGGCGGCTGCCGCTGCCCCGGGCCGTGGCCTACGGCCTGGCCAGCCCCTTCGCGCATCCGGTCCGTACTGTCGCCATGCTGCTCGCGGTGGCCTTCGGCACGATCGCGGCGACCTTCGCCGTCGGGCTCACCTCTTCACTGAACGCGGTCACGGAGATACAGGATCCCAGCCGTTCCGCGGTCACCGTCCTCGCCGGCGGCCCGAGTCTGGCGGGCGGCGACCATGTGCCCGCACCGGGCACCCCGCAGTCCGAGCCGGCCGACCCCGCGCAGGTGAGCGCCGCCATCGAGGCCGAGTCGGGCACCGCCTCGTACTACGGCGCCAGCGGACAGAACGCCACGGTCGCCGGGGTCTCCGGAACCGTCCGGGCGACCCTCTACCAGGGCGACTCCACTCGTGCCGGTTATGCCATGATCTCCGGGCACTGGCTCACCGGCGCGGGCCAGGTCGTCGTGCCCGGCCGATTCCTGGAGACCACCGGCACCGAGATCGGCGACACCGTGCGCGTGACCGTCGGGAAGGAATCGGCCGCCCTGCGGATCGTCGGTGTGGCTTTCGAGAGCTCGGGTGGCGAACTGGAGATACAGGCGAACCTGGCGGATTTCCCCGCAGCCAGGCCCCAGGAGTACCTGGTCGACATCAAGGCGGGCGTTTCCGCGGCCTCGTACGCCGAGAAGCTCGGCGCCCGGATCGAGTCCCTCGGCGCCGAGGCCCGGGCCAACGCCCCTTCCCAGCAGGGCGGCTTGGTGCTCATCCTGAACGCGATGGCCACGCTCCTCACCCTGATGCTCGTCTCCGTCGCGGGCCTCGGCGTCCTCAACTCCGTCGTCCTGGACACCCGGGAGCGCGTCCACGACCTCGGCGTGTGCAAGGTGCTCGGCATGTCGCCCCGGCAGACCGTGAGTCTCGTCCTCGCCTCGGTGGCCGGCATCGGCGTGCTCGGTGGTCTCGTCGGCGTCCCCGCCGGGTACGCCCTGCACGGCTTCGTGCTCCCCGTGATGGGCCATGCGGCGGGGACCGACCTGCCCAGGTCCGTCGTCGATGTCTACGACACCCCGCAGCTGCTCCTGCTGGGCCTGGCCGGGCTCGTCATCGCCCTGCTGGGCGCGCTGCTCCCGGCGGGCTGGGCGGCGAAGGCCCGCACGGCGACGGCTCTGCGCACGGAGTAGCCCTCACCCAGTGAGACGGAGTAGCCCTCACCCGGCGTCACCCCTCTCGGCGCAGGCTCAGCACCAGGTCGCGGGGCAGGCCGTGGGTGTCGTGGAGGTACTCGTAGTCCTCCTCGCTCAGCGGCCCCCGGTACCGCGGCCCGGACAACAGCCGCCGACCGCGCTCCAGCAGCCGGTCGAACCGGCGTTCCTCCTCCAGCAGCACGTCACGGACGAGCCCTGTCCCGCAGTCCGTGCGGAAGTGGTCCAGCGTGTGCCGGAGGAGCTCCACTGGCAGGTCGGAGAGGGTGCGGGACGGGTCGTCGCGCCGCAGGGTGGTGAGCAGGCGGCGCACGACGCGGCGCAGGACGTAACCGCGGCCGGTGTTGGACGGCCGTACCCCGTCGCCGATGACGACGACACCGGAGCGCAGATGGTCGCAGACCAGACGCAGTGACGGCTCCTCGAGTCGCCACAGGGGAGGCAGCAGCCGCATCCATGGTTCGAACAGGTCGGTGTCGTAGACCGAGTCGCGGCCCTGCAGGACGGTGACCAGGCGCTCCAGCCCCATGCCGGTGTCGATGCCGGGGCGCTCCAGGGGCCGGAGCGAGCCGTCCTCCAGGCGCCGGTAGCGCATGACGACGTGGTTCCAGATCTCCACCCAGCGCGGGTCGGTGGTGGGTGTGCCCCGGGTCGGGGTGCCGCCGGTCCACACGAAGATCTCCGAGTCGGGGCCGCACGGGCCGACCGGGCCGTTGGACCACCAGTTGTCCTCCCCGGTGAGTTCCACCGGGACCTCCAACTTCTCCCAGGTGCGCAGGGATTCGAGGTCGGGGCCCACCTGCTGGTCACCGCCGAAGACCGTGACGTGGAGTCTGTCGTGGGGGATGCCGAAACCGTCGCGGAGCAGCTCGTACCCCCAGCGAAGGCTCTGCGAGTGGCCGTAGTCGCCGAGCGACCACGAGCCGAGCATCTCGAACACCGTCAGGTGGGTGGAGTCGCCGACCTCGTCGAGGTCGGTCGTGCGCAGACAGCGCTGCACATTGACGAGCCGGCGGCCCCGGGGATGCGGGCGGCCCTCCAGGTAGGGGGTGAGCGGATGCATGCCCGAGGTGGTGAAGAGCACCGGGTCCCCGGGCGGTGGCAGCAGCGTGCTGCCCGTGATCAGGTGGTGTCCGCGCTCGCGGTAAAAGTCGGTGAAGACGCCTACGGTCCGGTCCGTGTCCATGGCGGTGGTCCTTCGGTCTCGTGGGACCGGAAACGACCACGGCGGCAGCGCGACCAGAGGCCTTGCACCGGCGGTCCGTTTCCGGCCGCCGGGGGGGGGATTGGGGGAGGTCAGGCGTCGGCAGCCGGCGAGCTGGTCGCTCGCGCGGCTGCGGTGTGGGTACGGCTGATGATCTCCATGTGATCAACGGTACGCACAGGTCTCCTGCCCGTCACCCGAATTTCCCGGGGCGGGCGACGCCAGGGCTCGGGCACCGCTGGTCCGGCGGACGAGCGACCGGCCCCCGTGCGCCGCCTGTGCCTCGACCAGCGCCCTGCGCAGTGCCCGGCTGATCTCCGTGGGCAGGCTGCCGGCGTCGGGCCAGCGCACGACGTGCTGGGCGACGTCCCGCAGTTTGATGTTGGTGTGCTGGGACACGGTCTTCAGGACCTCCCACCCCTGCTCGGGGCGGAGACCACTGAGGGCGAGGACGATACCGATCGCCTGGTCGACGACGGCGTGCGAGACAAGGGCCTGCCGGAGCTGGCCGACTTCCGCCTGAAGTTGCTCGATCTTCTCGACCAGCTCTTCGCGTTGCGTCATGTACAGCCTGTCGCCCTCTTCGCCTGGTACCCCGGCGACTCCGGCGGTCGCCGCCCGTTCCAGCCTGCACGCCGCTGACCGGGCATGACGAGCCGACGGACGCACATCCGGTGACCTGGCAGGACAGAAAACGAAACGCGACCGGCAGCATCGCGGCATTCGTGGGTACGAGCGAAGGAAAAGCAGAGAGTGGGAGGCCCGGCGCGATGGAGACGCTGACGTTCGACAGCGAGGATCTGGACCGGACCGAGGAGTTCCTCAGTCATGCCTACGCCAGGATGCGCATCGGCAACGGCACCCCGGACAGCAGCCGGGCGCGGATCCAGCGCAGCGCCATCGACTCGGTCAGCGTCGACGAGCTCGACCTGGCCTTCGACATGAGCTACGCCGTCACCCCGCTGGGCCGGATCTGCCTGTGCGTGGTCCACGAGGGGACCATCGAGGACCACGTCTACCAGGGTGTCTCGGACTCCTTCGGCCCCGGTGACGTGGTGTCCTTCGTCCCGCCCGAGCTGTCCTACGCGGGCCGTGTCCACGCGGCCCGCTACAACATCACCATGCTGGACCCGGAACTGCTCACGCAGGTCGCGGCGACCGCGGGCACCCGCAGACCGGAACCGGTCCGGCTCACCGGGCACCGGCCGCTCAGCCCCGCCGCGGGCGACCGGCTGCGGGCGACCATCCGCTATGTGCAGGACCACGTCCTGGCGGACGCCACCGTCGCCGACGAGCCGCTGGTGGCCTCCACCGCCGCCCAGCACCTGGCCGCGACCGTCCTGGCGACCTTCCCCAACACCGCGTCCACCGACCCCACAGGACCCGACCGCCAGGACGCCCACCCCGCCGCCCTGCGCCGCGCCATCTCCTACATCGACGACCATGCCGACCGGCCCCTGACCGTCGCCCAGATCGCACAGGCGGCCCACATCAGCGTCCGCGCGCTCCAGTACGCCTTCCGCCGTCACCTGGACTGCACCCCGCTCGCGTACCTCCGCCGGGTCCGCCTGTCCCACGCCCACGCCGAGCTGGCGGCCGCCGACCCCGACGAGGGTGCCACGGTCACCGCCATCGCCGCCCGCTGGGGCTTCTCCCACCCGGGCCGCTTCGCCACCCTGTACCGGCACACCTACGACCGCTCACCACGCCGTACCCTGCGCGACGGCTGAGGTCGCTTGCGGCTGGTGACAAAGCGTGCACCGGGCCCTGCGTTCTTGTGAGCAACTCCCGAGGGCGTGGCCCGCGCCGCCCTACGGTCCCAGCATGAACACGAGTCGCAGCAGAGGAAACAGGTGGCGCACCGCAGCGCTGGCGGTGCTGCTGACCACCGGGGCGTTCACCGTGTCGTCCCCCGACGCCCAGGGAGACAGCGCGAGAACCGAGACCGCCGTGGGCACGAGCGCCGGCGTCACCGAGACCGTGGTGCGGGTGAAAGCCCCCCTGCCCGCGTCCTTCGGCGCCCGGCCCGCGGCATGCGACTGGCTGTCGTACCTGCGCTACCGGTCCGCCGACGGCCCCGCCGCCTCGGCGGACGCCGACCGGGTCCTGGTCGCCCAGCCAGGCATCCTGGAGGGCGCCGGAGCCTTCGACAGCGTCGCCCGCAACACCGTGACCCGAGCCGCCGAGCAGGGCCGGCACATCGAGTTCTGGGCCCTGGACCGGCGCTCCAACTGCCTGGAGGACCGCACCGGCATCGCCTCCGGGGACCAGCACACCGCCGTCGACTACTACTACCGCGGCAAGCAGGTCCAGGGCCGCACCTTCGCCGGGTTCGTCGGCAACGACAAGCTCGGCTGGATGGCGAAGCTCGGCATCGAGCAGACCGTCCGCGACGAATACACCCTGCTCACCGCCGAGTTGCCCGACCAGCGCGTCCGCAAGGACAAGGTGCTGTGCGGCGGCCACTCGCTCGGCGGTGTCATCACCGGTTACTTCGCCGCCGCCGACTTCGACGGCGACCCCGCCACCACCGCCGACGCCGGACACAACCAGTGCGCCGGCTACTTCGCCCTCGACACCACCGTCTCCACCTCGCTCGGCGACCTGAGCGGCAGCATCCCGGACGACACCAACCTGCCCGACATCGGCCTCGGGTACGGCGTCGTCCAGGCCGGACTCGACAGCGGAGTGCTCCCGCGCTCACTGTCCGCGCCCGTCCTGCTCAACCCGGAGACCATGACCCTGCTCGCCATCGCGGGCGTGGGTGCCCTGCAGGATCCGGGCGGCGAGGCCGACCTGCCGAGCTATCTGCCCGCCAGCACCAACATCGAGGCCACCAACCGCTTCCTGTTCTCCAAGGACACCGCCACCTTCCTCACCGGCTCCCCCGCGGTGAAGGACTTCCGGCTCACCAACCAGGCGGTGCTGGGCTCACTGATGGACGACCAGTCCGTACCGCTCGCCTTCCTGCAGAGCAGTGTCGGCTTCTTCGACGGGGGACCGATCACCGACAAGAACTTCCCCGCGGCCAACGGGAGTTCGTCGCAGCCGGGCCTCTTCGGCACCGAGTACAAGGCCATCCCGGCCGTGCCCCACGGTCCGCTGTACACCTGGCGCAACTACGACCGCGTCGGCGATCCGGACGACCCCGGGTACCGGTCCTCGGACGGGACGCCGTTCACTGCCGCGGGCAAGGAGGTCACCGACATCCAGGAGCTGGCGCGCAGCATGGCCGCACAGCCGCTGGACTTCACCGAGCAGTACTTCCCGACCAAGCTCGTCACCGACCTCGAACTGTCCACCTCCCCCCAGGTCAAGCGGCTCGTCGTGCACCCGGACGGGCTCACCGCCAACCCGACGCTCACCGTCCTCGCGGGCGACGGACTGCTCGCCGGGCGGGCCCCCGCCGACCTGCACCCCGTGATCGCGGACGGCTACCAGCACCTCGACGTGCTGACGGCGGCGCCGGTACAGAACAACGGCCGGCCCGAGCCGGTGTCCACCGCCCTCACCGCGTTCGCCCGCACACCCCGATAACCACCACAAGGGGGAAGGGCCCGGCAGGAGTTCCTCCCGGGCCCTTCTTCATGCCGTCGCCCGGCTCAGACCTTGCCGGCGGCGAAGGTCGCCGCCGCGTCGGCGTTCGCCGTATAGCCGAGGTGCGCCAGCGTGTCGCCGCCGCCCGCCTCACAGACGGGGTCGCCCTTGGCACAGAAGTCGATGGTGCGGCTCTGGTACGTGCCGGTGACGCTCTTGCCGATCGCCCGGATCGGATTGCCGAACAGCAGGACCGCGGCCACCCGCGACTGCAGTGCGGCGGGAATGCTGGCCACGATGGGACTGCCGACCACCGCACCGGCGCTGCTGATGCCGATGGAGTTGTCGACGACGTTCGCGCCCTGCGAATAGCCGACCAGAATGAACCGCTGGTTCGGACACGAGGACGCCTGGCTGTTCACGTGGTTCACCAGATCCGCGTTGCCCTGTGCGGCCGAGGTGAGGGACAGGTCCGCGGGGTAGTTCACCTTGTAGCTGGTCAGACTGCGGCCCGTGAGCTTCTTCTGCAGGGCGGAGTACACCGGGTCGCCGACGATCAGGCCCAGGTTGCCCGGCTCGAACGTGCCGCGAGCGGAGACGACGTCGATGTCCGAGCAGGGGGCGGCGGACGCCTGCGGTGCCGTGACGGCGGCCACTCCGGCCCCGCCGACCAGCGAGAGCGCGGCGAGGTACAAGCGAATACGCATGGGGGGATCCTTTTGCGGGTGGGGCGTGTGAAACGCCTGTGGAAAGGATGTCCCGAAGGTATTCGCTTGACCAAGCACTGTGTTATGGACGGGAATTCAAGAATTCCTCGTTCTTTTGTGCGGTGGTGAGTGCCAGAATGAGATCCAGACGGGAGCAGGGATCGTGCAGGGCGTCACCGAAGACTTTCTCCAGCTGACGCAGCCGATAACGCACCGTCTGCGGATGGACATGGAGACGGGCGGCGACGTCGGGCACATTGCTGCCGCTGAGCAGCCACGCCAGCAGGGTCTCGGCGAGCCGCTCCCGCTGCCCCTCCGACACCGTGTCGAGCGGTGCGAGAACCCGCGCCCGCAGCTGGTCGAGCATCGGCTCGTCGCTGTGCAGCAGCAGAGTCGACAGATGGTCGGCGCAGCGCACCACCCCCTGCCGGGGAAGGATCCCGCGCCCCATCAACCCCAGTGCCCTGGTGGCCCAGCGCAGCGACTGGGCGGCGTCCGTGAGCGGCACCGTCGGCCCGATCGCGGCCGGCCGCCCGCGCAGCGCGAGGCTGAACGCCCGCCCGCCGAAACGCGCGGAGCCGTCAGGGTCGGGGATCAGCATCCGGGGCGGCCGCGACTCCATGTCCACCAGCGCCCCCGCGGCGGCCAGCGGCCAGTCCTCCTCCCGTTGGTCCGGGGTGGCCGCGAGCGCTACGACCGCGACCTGCCTGGGCACCGTCCACCGGGCACCGTGGGCCAGATCCTGCACCGCGGCCGGCGCGACCGGCCCGTCGCCGAGCAGTAGGTCCAGCAGGCGTCTGCGCCGCCGTTCCAGCTCGTCCGTGTTGTGCGAGCGGGCCTCGGAGAACCCGGCCGCAGCCGCCTCCGCGACCTCGTGCACGGTGCGGAAGGCGAGTTCGCCCAGCGCCGTGACCGCCGCGGAGTCGAGGCCGAGCTCCTCCGCCGTACGGCCCATCAGCCGCCAGGCGTGCAGCCCCCCGACCCGCAGCGCGGACTGCAGCGCGTCCAGGCTGCGCCCCTCCAGGGCCTCGCCGCGCCCGAGTTCGTAGTACGTCGCCGCGATCGCGTCCCCGCGGCCGCGCGGATCGGCGATGTGGTCGACGAACAGGGTCAGCGCCTGCACCACACCGGCTCTGAGGTGTTCGCGGTAGGTCCCGTCGGCCGGGCGCGCGTACTCGGGGACCTGCCGGCGGACCTCCTCCTCGACCTCGTCGGCGACCTCCGCCAGCTGGGAACGCAGCAGTTCGGCGAGGTCGGGGGGTACCGGGGCGGTGCCTAGGTTCTCCGGAGCACCGTGCGGGACTGGGGTGGCCAAAGGAGGCCCTCCTTTCACCCGGAAGCGGCTCACCCGCGGGCCGTTGCCCGTGGGACGAGGGGTAAGTCCTGTGTTGGACGGACGTCCCCTGCGTTGCGTTCCGTGTCCCGACGGTACCGACTTCACTGCGGCACCCCCAGCCCTCGCGCGAGCATCGGCCACGACGCGGTGAACTCCTGCTTCCAGTAGGCCCAGCTGTGCCCTCCTCCTGCGTAGAAGTGCGTGGTGACCGGGATGCGCAGCAGTGCGAGGGTGTCGGTGAAGCTGTGCGCGGAGGGCCACAGCGCGCTCTCCAGCGCCTCGGGCAGCCAGTCGCCCGTGCCCCCGGCCAGCCCGCTGCCGCTGGAGACGTACAGGGCGGTGCCGCGCAGTCCCGCCGCACGGTCGCGCGGGTTGAAGTCGAGCCAGGTGAGCAGGTTCAGGAACGGGTTGCCCCACAGCGAGGTGGGCACCAGGTTCTCGCGGGCCACGATGGCGTCCATGAGGGTGGGCACACCGGGCGCCCTGGTGTCGAGGATCCCGCTGTAGGAGGCCGCAGCGGTGAACACGCCGGGATGCCGGGCCGCGTGCGCCATGGCGCCGTAGCCGCCCGTGGACACCCCCGCGACGACCCGCACACCGGAGGCCCGGTAGTCGCGGGCGAGCAGTGCCGGGACCTCCTTCAGCTGGAAGGTCTCGTAGTCGGGGCCGCCGCGCCAGGCGGTGGGAATGCCCGTGGGGCCCGCGTCGGGCATCGCCACGATCAGGTCCCGCCCCGCGGTGAAGGCCTCGATGTCCGTCTCCCGCGTCCAGGACGTGTAGTCGTCATGGGCGCCGTGCAGCAGGTACAGCACGGGGTAGGTGCGGGAGGCCCGCGGGTCGAACCCCGTCGGCAGGATCAGCCGCACCGGGGCGCTGCGGCCCAGTGCGGCGGAGGACACGGACACGTCGACGGTGCGGGACCCGAGCGCGGAGGCGGTCCGGGCGCCGAACAGGACGGCCAGACCGGCACCGGCCGCGGCTCTGGTGACGGTACGGCGGGACACTCCGGTGCTGCGACGGTGCATGGCGGCTCTCCTCGGATCACGTTCAGTGGGTCCCTGGGGCGAGCTCGCGCCCCAGATGGGCGGCGATCTCGTCGACGTGCGGTGGGTCGAGCAGCGACAGGTGATGTCCCGCCACCGGTACGACGGTCAGGCGCGGGCACACCTCGTCCCAGCCCAGCGCCCGGTCGTCGCGCTCGTAGGCGGGGTCGCGCACGGTGTGCGGAGCGGGCTCCGTGGCCCGGAACAGGACCACCCGCCCGTCGTAGCGGCCCGGCCGGTGGGCCTCGCCGATCCTCAGGTCCAGGTAGGAGCAGCGCTGATGTTGCAGGGCGGCGGGCGGCACCTCGGCGGAGGCGCGCAGGATCTCCAGCACGGTGTCGATGCGTTCGCTGTCGTCGTCCATCGCGACGAGCTCGTCGTACGGCAGCTCCAGCGGGACCCCGTAGGCGTCGCGGACGTGGCGGGCGAACCCCTCGAAGTGGGCGCGGAGCCGGTCGGCCGGGGTGCGCTCCGGCTGGGGGAGCGGCCGTACGGAGTCGATGAGGACCACCAGCTCCACGACCCGCCCCACGGCGGTCAGTTGCCGCGCGGTCTCCTGCGCGACGAAGCCGCCGAAGGACCAACCGCCCAGCAGACAGGGCCCGTCGGGGTGGACGGCGGTGACGGCCTCCGCGTAGCGGCGCGCCTTCTCGGTCACCGTCGGGGCGTCCTCGAGGCGGTCGAGACCGTACACGGGCCGCTCGTCACCCAGGCGTTCGGCAAGTGCCCGGTAGACGTCGGGTGTTCCGCCGGCGGCGTGCACGAGGAAGAGCGGGGGACGGCTGCCGGTGACGCGCAGCGGGCGTACCGGGCCGGTGGTCAGGACCCGGTCGGCGACCTCCTGGACCGTGGTGGCGCCGAGCAGGTCGCGCAGCGGCAGCTCGACGGCGAACTCGCGCCGCAGGGCGGTGCGGACCCGGACCGCCATCAGCGAGTCGAGCCCGAGGTCGGCCAGCGCGGTGGAAGGGGTGATGCGGCCGGCGGGGTGGCCGGTGACGGTGGCAATGTGATGGCACAGGCGGCCGGCGACCGAGGTGTCCTGCTCGGCGTGAACCTCTGGAGGCCGCACCTCCGCGGGCGCCGCCGCCCGACCGTCCGTCCACCAGTGCCGCACATGCTTCCAGCGCGGCGCGGGCAGGTCGACGATCCGCCCCGGCGGCAGCGGCAGCCGCCCGCCCGCGCAGTACAGGGTCCCCACCTGGGCGAGGAAGTCGGCGCATCCGTCGGCGTCCCGCCGCAGCGTGCCGATCGCGAGGGCACCGGGCACGTTGTCGGTGACGGCCCGGCCCAGGACCGGGTGCGGGGAGATCTCGACGAAGGCGGTGTGGCCGTCGGCCGCGGCCGCGGCGACGGCCCGGTCCAGCCGTACGGGCCGCCGCAGGTTCGCGGCCCAGTGCGCGGCGTCGAAGACGCAGTCACCGCGCGGGTCGTCCAGGACGGTGGAGTACACGGGCACCCGAGGCGCTCTGCCTCCGACGTCGGCCAGGGACTCGGTCAACTCGGCCAGCAGCGGCTCGACCTGGGGCGAGTGCCCGGCACCGACGACCCGCATGGACCGAGCGGTCCGCCCCTGTCCCTCCAGCCACCGCACGAGGCGCGCCACCGCGGGTTCCTCGCCGGTGACGACCTTCTGCCCGGGCGAGGAGTGGACGGCGACATGAACACCGGGGAAGTCCCGGGCCAGGGCGCCGAGTTCCCCGTCGTCGAGGTCGACGACCGCCATGGCCCCGCCCCGCAGCCGGCTGAGCAGCCGGGCCCGTACGGCGACGATCCGGGCGCCCTCCGCCACGTCCAGGGCGCCCGCGCACACCGCGGCGGCCACCTCGCCCAGGGAGTGGCCGATGACGGCTGCGGGTTCGACGCCGTAGGAACGCCACAGCTCGGCGAGCGCCACCTGGAGTCCGAACAGGACGGGCTGGGCCACCTCCAGCCGGTCGAGCCCGCTCCCGGACGCGAGACGGTCGTAGAGTGACAGTCCGCACTCCGCGTCGAGCTTCTCCACGGCGGCGGCGAAGGCGGGCTCCTCGGCCAGCAGCCGGCGTCCCATCCCGGCCCACTGGCTGCCGTACCCGGAGAAGACCCACACCGGGCCGGGCCCCACCCGATCACCCTCACCGGTCACGACCTGCCCGTGCGGGCGGCCCTGCGCCAACGCGTCCAGTCCGTCCGCGAGTTCGGCACGGTCCCGCGCGACCACCGCGGCGCGCACCCCTCCGCGGCCCGTCCGTCCGGCCAGTGTGCGGGCCACGTCGGCGGGGTGCGCGGCCGCTGTCGGCAGCCAGTCGGCCAGCCGGGCCGCGGTGTCCCGCAGCCGCTCCTCGTCCACGTCGGACAGGAGGTGGAGGCGGGCGCCGGGTTCCTCGGCCGGGCGCGAGGGCAGGACGCCGGGCCGCCACTCCTCCAGTACGGCGTGGGCGTTGGTGCCGCCGAACCCGAAACCGGAGACCCCGGCGACGGCCGTACCGCCGTAGCGCGGCCAGGGCTCGCCCTCGGTGACCACGCGCAGGCGTACGTCGTCCAGGGCGCTGCCCTCGGTGCAGTGCAGGGACGGCGGGATGACGTCGTGGTGCAGGGCGAGCACCGCCTTCACCAGCCCGGCGATGCCCGCTGCGGACTCCAGGTGCCCCAGGTTCGACTTCACGGAGCCCAGCAGCAGCGGCTGGTCGGGGTCGCGGCCCGCGCCGAGCACCGTGCCGAGCGCGCCCGCCTCGATCGGGTCGCCGAGCGGGGTGCCGGTGCCGTGCGCCTCGACGTAGTCGACGTGGGCGGGAGTGAGTCCGGCCCGCGCGTACGCGGTGGTCAACAGGGCCTGCTGGGCGGCCGGGTTGGGGGCGAGGAGGCCGTTGGAGCGGCCGTCGGAGTTGACGGCCGTGGCGCGGATGACGGCGAGCACGCGGTCGCCGTCCCGCTCGGCGTCGGACAGCCGCTTCAGGAGCACGGCCGCACAGCCCTCACCGCGTCCGATGCCGTCGGCGTCCGGCGAGAAGGGCTTGCACCGCCCGTCCGGCGCGAGGGCGCCCGCCCGCCGGAAAGCCATGCTGACCGTGGGGGAGAGCAGCAGGTTGACGCCCGCGGCGATCGCCGTGTCACTCTCGCCGGTGCGCAGGCTCACGCAGGCGTGGTGCACCGCGACCAGCGAGGAGGAGCAGGCGGTGTCCACGGCCATGCTCGGTCCGCGGGTGTCCAGGACGTACGCCAGCCGGCCCGCGGTCACGCTCAGCGCACCGCCCGCTGGCGCCCAGGGGTCCACGGCCGCCGGGTCGGAGCCGGTGAGCGAGCCGTACTCCGGGGCGGAGACCCCGACGAAGACACCGGTCGCGGTGCCCGCGAGGGAGGCGGCCGGGACGGCGGCGTGGGCGAGGGCCTCGTGGACGACCTCCAGGAGGATCCGCTGCTGCGGGTCCATGACGGCGGCCTCGCGCGGGGTGATCCGGAAGAAGTCCGCGTCGAACCCGGCGATGTCGTCGAGGTAGCCGCCGTACCGGGGCGCGTCCTCGGGCGGGAAGGGGGTGAAGTCGCGCCAACGGTCCTCGGGGACCCGTCCGATCGCGTCGACGCCGTCGGTCAGCAGCCGCCAGTAGTCCGCCGGGCCGTGCACCCCGCCCGGAAGACGGCAGCCGAGGCCGATCACGGCGACGGGTTCCGCAGGGGGAGCCACCGGGTCGGGCGTCGGCGGCGCGGTCTGCACGTTCTGTGCGGGCATCCGACACAGGTGTGCCACCAGGGCCTCCCCGGTGGGCGCCTCCCACAGCAGCGTCGGCGGCAGCTCCCGGCCCGTGAGCCGGGCGAGGTCCCCGGCGAGCACGACCGCGTCCCGCGAGGACATGCCGAGGTCCGCCAGGGGCCGGTCCATCGGAACGTCCGCCACGGCCGTGCCGGTCCAGCCGGCGACGCGCTCCGCGACCAGCCGGCGCACCGCGCTCGCGTCCATGCCCCTCACGCGGCGCCGCCCGTCCCGTAGGCACCCGCCAGATACCGCTCACGCGTCAGCGCCCGCGACACCTTGCCGCTCGACGTCCGCGGCACCGTGCCCGGCGGGACCAGGAGCACATCGGCGAGCCGCACCCCGTGCCGCCCGGACACGGCCGCACGCACGTCCCGCACCAGAGCCGGTACGTCGATCTCGGCGAGGCTCGTGGTCCGCGCGTGCTCGGCCACCACGACCACCCGCTCAGCGGAGGCGCCCGCCACCCCGAACGCGGCGAGCCGGTCGCGCCGCACCGCCGGATGCGCGTCCTGGACGGTGGCCTCCAGGTCCTGCGGATAGTGGTTGCGTCCGTCGATGACGATCAGGTCCTTCAGCCGGCCGGTGACGATCAACTGCCCCTCCAGGACCGTCCCCAGGTCACCGGTGCGCAGCCGGCCGTCCGTGCCGAAGACCCGCCGGGTCTGCTCGTCCCGGTTCCAGTAGCCGCGGCCCACGTTGGGACCCCGCACCTGGATCTCACCGACCTCGCCCTCGGACAGCTGGGCGCCGGAGACCGGGTCGACGATGCGGACCTCCTGGCCCACCGGAGTTCCGCAGCCCGCCAGCAGCACGGCCCGGGGATCGTCGGGCCGTGCGGGCAGCGCCTTCCCCTCGGCGAGGGCGTCCCGGTCGAGGGCGAACCGGCGCACCGGCTCCCCGGGCCGGGCGGCGCTGACGAAGACGGTCGCCTCGGCGAGCCCGTACGACGGGCAGTGGGTCTCCGCGACGAGTCCCTGACCGGCGAAGGCGGCCTGGAATCGGTCGGCCGTGGTGGGGCGGACCGGTTCGCTGCCGTTGATCAGCGCGACGACCCCGTCCAGCCGCAGGTCCGCCTTCTGCGCTTCGGTCACCGTCGAGGCGCAGTAGTCGTAGGCGAAGTTGGGCGCCGCGCTCAGCGCCCGCGGATGCGCGGACAGCAGCCGCAGCCAGCGCGCGGGTTCGTGCAGGAAGGCGACCGGGTCCATGAGCACCGACAGCACCCCGCGCACGACGGGGGCGGCGACACTGAGGACGAGCCCCATGTCGTGGTAGAGCGGCAGCCAGCCCACACAGGTCACGGGATGGACGTCGGCACCGTAGGCGCCCAGCGCCTGCCGGGCGTTGGCGACGACGTTGGCGTGCCCGATCTCCACACCCGCGGGGGTGCGCGTCGACCCGGAGGTGTACTGGAGGTAGGCGATCTCCCCCTCGGGCGGCGGCAGTTCCCTCGCGGTGGCATCGGGCACCTGGTCCACGGCGACGACCCGCGCGGCGGTGTCCCCGCACAACTCCCGCACTTGGTCGGCGACCTGACTGATTGTCACGACCACCGCGGGCTGCGCATCCGCCAGGACGGCCGCGAGCCGGTCGCCGTGCCCGGGCAGACCCGGCGGATACATCGGTACGGCGACCATGCCCGCCGCGAGCGCTCCGAGGAACCCGGTGACGTACTCCAGCCCCTGGGGGCACAGCACCGCGACCCGTGCCCCGGGCTCGGCCTCCTCGGCGAGCCGGGCGGCCACCGCCCGCACCCGCACGTCCAGCCGCCGCCAGGTCAGGGTGCGGTGGACACCGCGCGAGTGCGGGGCGGGATGGTCGACGAAGGTGAAGGCCCGGCGGTCCGGGGTGGTGTGGGCCCAGTGACGTACGTACTCCGGCAGACTCCGGAACGCGGGGGCGAGCGGGGGACGGCGGATGTCCATCGGGCGGGTCTCCTCGCGAGGCAGGTCAGAGCGGGATGTTGCCGTGCCGGCGCTCCGGCATCGGGGCACGCTTGCCGCGCAGCGCGCGCAGGGCACGGCAGATGTGGTCACGGGTGTCGCGCGGGGCGATGACGGCGTCGACGTACCCGCGCTCGGCGGCGAGGTAGGGCGTGCCGTGGGTGGTCTCGTAGGCGTCCACGAGCCGGGCCCGCAACGTCTCGGGGTCGTCGGAGGCGGCGAGTTCACGCCGGTGCAGGACACCCACCGCGCCCTCGGCGCCCATCACGGCGATCCGCGCGGTGGGCCAGGCGAGGTTGATGTCGGCGCCCAGGTGCTTGGAGCCCATCACGGCGTACCCGCCGCCGTACGCCTTGCGCACCACCACGGTCACCTTCGGCACGCTCGCCTCGGCGTAGGCGTACAGCAGCTTGGCGCCGCGCCGGATGATCCCGGCCTGCTCCTGGCGGACCCCGGAGAGATAGCCTGGTACGTCGGCGAAGGTCAGCAGCGGAATCCCGAACGCGTCGCAGAACCGTACGAACCGCGCGGCCTTCTCGGAGGCGTCGATGTCCAGCACCCCGGCCGCGTGCAGCGGCTGGTTGGCGACGACTCCGACGGACGTGCCCTCGACGAGGGCCAGCGCGCAGATGATGTTCGGCGCGAACAGCTCCTGCACTTCCAGGAGTTCACCGTCGTCGACGACCGCCCGCAGGATGTCCCGCATGTCGTAGGCCTGCCCGAGCCGGTCCGGCACGATCTCGTCGAGCGGGATGTCGGCGGGCGGCGGCAGCGGGGCGTACTGCGGTGGCCGCTCCAGGTTGTTGACGGGCAGGTACGACAGCAGCTCCCGTACGGTGTCCAGGGCCTCCGTCTCGTCGGCGGCGAGGAAGTGGGCGTTGCCGTTGCGGGAGTTGCTGGTGAGGGCGCCGCCCAGCTCCTCGGCGCTGGTGCGCTCCCCGGTGACCGCCTCGATGACATCGGGCCCGGTGACGAACATGTGCGAGGCCCCGTCCACCATGACGGTGAAGTCGGTGATGGCGGGGGAGTAGGCGGCCCCTCCGGCACACGGGCCGAGGACGACGGAGATCTGCGGGATGACCCCGGACGCCTGGACGTTGCGGCGCACCAGCTCGGCGTAGAGGGCGAGCGAGACGACGCCCTCCTGGATGCGGGCGCCGCCGCCGTCGTTGAGTCCGATGACCGGGCACCCGGTTCTGAGGGCGAGGTCCATGAGGGCCACGGTCTTCTGGCCGAAGGCCTCGCCCATGCTGCCGCCGAAGACCGTGGAGTCCTGGGAGAAGACACAGACGGGACGCCCGTCGACCGTGCCGTACCCGGTGATCACGCCGTCCCCGTATGGGCGGTCGGCGTCGTCCCCGGCCGGCCGGGCCCGTACGAACAGACCGGTCTCGGTGAACGAGCCGGAATCCAGCAGCAGGTCGATCCGCTCCCGGGCGCCGAACTTGCCGCGTCTTCTCGGCCGGTCTCCGGCCACGGCCTGCGCTCGGCGGGCTTCGAGCGCGAGGACGCGGTCGGCGGTGCGGTCCGGCAGACGTGTCGTCGTCACCTCTAGTGTCACAGCCACCTCCGAAGTGGCCTTCGAATATGGCAGCGCCTCCGGCGCGGGCCGAGCCCAACGCCGTTCTGTTTGCGCGAGGTGAGTCCCGGGAGGCCGGCCTTAGTCCGGGAGTGACAAGGGCCGCTGCGGGCCAGGGGCTCCCCTGTGCACCGCATTTGAGACAACCTGGCCGGAGGAAAGGTGCAGACCTGTTGCGGTGGTCGGCCTTTTCGCAGGCTGTGGGATTCCGAGTACACGAATCGAACCATGCGAATGAGTCAGTTCCTTGATTCGCTTCGACCGGCCGGTTGATAGTTCAACGGGGGCGCTGCGACAATCCCCGTCCTGGCCTCGTCGCCAGCCCTCCACGCGAATTCCGGATTCACGAATCCCCACACGTCCGCACAGCGCACGGCTCCGGTGTGCCTTTGATGCAACGACCGGCGTGGCAGTGAAGAAGCGGCAGTAAAGAAGGTGCATGTGTCACGGCACTCCCTGGGGCTCGGCGGGCCGCCGACCCCCTACGACCCGTCGGTGTCCCGTCAGCCCGCGTACCAGTCGCTGCGCCGCCGCCACCGGCGCTTCGGTGTCCGGGCCACGGCTGTCGCCGTCGGCGGCTTCCTGCTGTACGTCCTGCTGTCCAGCTTCGTGCCCGGCCTGATGAACACCTCCGTGAGCGGCCATCTCACGATCGGGCTCGCGCTGGGGCTGGGCCAGTTCGTGCTGATGGGCGTGATCGTGTGGCGCTACCTCGTGCACACGCGCACCCAGGTCACCCCGGTGGTCCGCGGGCTGCGCGGCCTGGTCCGCCACCACGCGAGCGCGGAACGCGAGCGCGCGGCCTTCGAGACGCGCACGGCTCTACGTGAGGCCCCACGTGACGCCCCACGTGACGAGGAGTACCGCCCGTGGTGACGCTCGGCGCCTCCGTCGTGGACCGCCTCAGCCTCCAGCTGACGCTCGTACTCTTCCTGTCCGTGGTCGTCGTGACCCTGTTCACCGCGTTGCTGACCGCACCCCAACGCGACGAGATCGGCGAGTTCTACCTCGGCAACCGCGCCATGTCCCCGCTGCGCAACGGACTGGCGATGTGCGGCGACTACCTCTCGGCCGCGACCCTCCTGGGCAGCACCGGCCTGGTCGCCCTGACCGGCTACGACGGACTCCTCTACCTGTGCGGCACCGCGGTCGCCTGGATGATGGTCCTGCTGCTGATCGCCGAACCCCTGCGCAACACCGGCAAATTCACCCTCGGCGACACCCTGGCGATACGGCTGTCGCGCATGCAGCGGCCGGTCCGCCTCGCCCTGTCGCTGTGCACGCTGGCCATCACCACCCTCTACCTGGTGGCCCAACTCGTCGGCAGTGTCGCCCTGTTGACGCAGTTCACCGGCCAACCCAGCACCGCCACCCGCACCCTGTGCGTCATCGTCATCGGCACCATCGTCATCGTCTACGCCGCCATCGGAGGCATGCCCGGCGCCACCTTCATCCAGGTCGTGAAGGCGGTCATGCTCATCTGCGGTGTCACCGTGGCCGGCGTGATGGTGATGCACCGCTTCGACTGGAACTTCGAGAACCTGCTCGCCGCGGCCGCCGACAACAGCGGGCAGGGCACGCGGTTCCTGGAACCCGGACTGCGGTACGGGGGCAGCGCCACCAGCAAACTCGACTTCTTCAGCCTCCAGTTGGCCATCGTGCTCGGCCTCGCCGCCCTTCCGCACGTGATGATGCGTCTGCTCGCCCCGAAGTCGGTCGACGTCCTGCGCACCTCGGTGGTGTGGGCCATGGGCCTGGTCAGCTTCGTCTGCCTCGTGGCCGGCATCCTCGGTCTCGGCGCCGCCGCCGTCCTGGGCAGCGACACCATCGCGGAGAACGACCGCACCGGCAACGCGGCGGTCCTGCTGCTCGCGCACGAACTGGGCGGCGCCGTCCTGACCGCCCTGCTGTCCTGCCTCGCCTTCGTCACCCTCCTCGCGGTCGCCGCGGGCCTCACCCTGGCCGCCGCCTCCTCGCTCGCCCACGACCTGTACGGCGAGGTGATCCGCAAGGGCAGGGCGACCGAGACGGAGGAGCTGGCCGTGGCCCGGCTCGCGGCGGCCGTCATCGGGGTTCTCGGCATGCTGCTCGCCCTGGTCTCCTGGGGCGCCAACTCCGCGACCCTCGCCTTCCTCGCCTTCGCCATCGCCGCGTCCGCCATCCTTCCGACCCTCGTCTACAGCCTCTTCTGGCGGCGGTTCACCGCGCAGGGCGCGCTCCTCAGCCTCTGCGGGGGGCTGCTCACCTCGGTGCTCCTCGTCGTCTTCTCCCCGGTCGTCTCCTCCGCTCCCGCCTCGCTCTACCCGCACGCCGATTTCGCCTGGTTTCCCTTGCAGAATCCCGGAATCGTCTCCATCCCGGCCGGCTTCCTGCTCGGCTGGCTGGGTTCGGTACTCAGCCGTCCCGAAGCAAAGGAGACCTACGAGGACTTCGAAGTGCGCGCCCTTGTAGGCGTCGACTAGCCGTTTACCTCTCGCTTTTCGGGGAACCGTGTGGCGAACACGTGGATATTTCGTCGACAGTGGAGCACGGCTTGCGGCAACAAGTTCCGTGCAGTAATTAGGTGATGCATGAACTTGTTCAACCGTGGCACCACGTTCCGTCGCGCAGACCGCACGGAACCCGCCGACGTCTCCCAGCCCCCCACCGGGTCGTCGGCCACTGCCACAGCCGTCCTCCCCGATCCCGGACTGGCGGCCCTGACCGGGGAATGGGCGATCGACCCCGCACACAGCAGGATCGGCTTCTCCGTGCGCCACGCCATGGTGACCACCGTGCGCGGGGCGTTCCTGGAGTACCAGAGCCGCCTCTACTTCGACGGCCGTGACCCGTCCCGTTCGATGGCGGAGATCATCATCTCCACCGGCAGCGTCGACACCGGCGTCGAACAGCGCGACGGGCACCTCGTGGGACGGGACTTCCTGGACGCCGAGAGCTACCCGCGCATGCGGTTCGTCAGCACCGCCGTGGAAGTCGTCGGCCCTGATGTGTACCGGATGACCGGCGACCTCACCATCAAGGCGATCACCCGCCCCGTGGTCCTGGAACTCACCTACATAGGCCATGTCACCGACCCGTTCGGCTACCAGCGGGCCGGCTTCGACGGCACCACCACCATCAACCGCTCCGAGTGGGGCCTCACCTACAGCACCAGACTCGCCGAGGGCGGCGCCATGGTCAGCGAGAAGGTGCGCCTGCAGTTCGACATCGCCGCGATCCGCACCCCTCCGGTCGGCTGACCGGGTCCCGCGGCACAGCGTGGGCCACGAACTCCTCCGAGTCCGTGGCCCGCTGCCGTGTTCCGGGTGCCGTCAGCGCCCGCGCACGAGCCCGGCCAGGTACCGCCACAGCGACGAACGCGGTCGTACGGCGGACTCGTCGGCCGGAGCGGAACCGGCCGTGGCGGCCAGGGGCGGGAGAGGGGGCACCGGCAGGGCCGGTGTGCCCGAGACCGTGTAACGCACCGGGAGCGACCGCAGACCGCGCATGAACGGCGACGAACGCCACGGCAGTTGGTCGACCGGCAGCGACAACTCGAGCCCCGACAGCCGCTCGAAGAGCCTGCTCACGCCGATCGCCGCCGCGCCCCCGGCCAGTTCCCGGGCCGGGCACTGGCGCGGGCCGGCACCCCAGGACAGATGGGCCCGCGTGCTGATGGTCGACTCGGGGCAGACCTTTCCCGCGAAGGCCGGATCCGCGTGCGCGGCCCCGACCGACACCCACACCGGATCGCCCGCCGCGATGGTGTACTCGCCGAGCTTCATGTCGGTCAGCGGGAACCGCGGCACGAAATTGATCAGCGGCGGCTTCTGCATCACCACCCGGTTCATGGTCTCCCTGATGAGCCCCGCCGACAGGCTGGCGCTCGCGGGGAGGTTGCCGGTGATGACCTCGACGACCGTGTTGGAGATCAGGATGCCGACATGGTCCGAGGTCATGCCGAGCAGCATCATCAGCTCACGGGACAACTCCTCGACGCTCAGGCCGGGATGGGAGGCGAGCAGATAGGAGGGGAAGTCGTCGCCGGGCTGCTTCATCTTCCACGCGCCGAGCTCCGACAGGGTGGCCAGCAGCCGCTCCAGCGCGGGCCCCGCGTCCGGCCCCGCGTCCAGGACCCGCCACATGTCCATCAGCGCGTCGTCGTGCTGCGAGCCCGGAAAGCCCAGCAGGTGACTGGCGACCATGAGCGGCAGCGGCCGCGAGAACTGCGCGGACAGGTCCGCCCAGCCGGTGCGGCCGCCCTGGGTGAACAGGGAGATCAGCTCGTCGGCGTCACGGGTGATCTTCGCCTTGAGCCGCTTGGCCACCGGGTGCCGGGGGTCCTGGAAGGGCCGTAGCGCGGTGTCCCAGGCCACCTTCAGTCCGCGGTAGCCCTCACCGCCCTGGATCAGCACGTGGTTGACGTCCAGCGACGGCGCGAGCGGCCAGTCCTCGGGGAGCCGGCCTTCCCTGCGCGCCCGCCAGTTCTCCAGCCCCTTCGGCCAGGCGTGGTCGTCGCGCAGGACCTCGTACGCCTCCTCGTAGCCCAGCACGAGCCAGACGGGCACCCCCAGCAGGTCGACCGGCGCGACCGGACCGTGCGCCCGGCGCAGCCGCTCGTACACGATCGCCGGGTCCCGTTCGTAGTCGCGGGTCATGAGCGGTTCGAGGCTCATCGACTCCAGCGACTCGTGACCGGCTGCCGATCCGCTGTCCAGTTGGACCCCCATGGCTTCCTTCCCTCGCTCAGGCGCTACGCCAGGGTAATGTGACCCCCTGCACTGCCTCCATGGCGGGGGGTGATTACCGCCCCGCCGCTCGAGGGAGCCCCGGGAACGGCGAACGGCACCGCCCGAGGACGGTGCCGCTCCGGTGCCAAGTGGTCTCCTACGGGGTCCACTTGATGTTCGGGTTCACATTGCCGGTCCAGTTGAAGACGGCCATGTTGTCCCAGCCGTTGCCGCTGTTGTTGATGTCGGCCGGGTCCCACCCGTTGCCGGTCACCGCGTACCAGGTGGGCTCCCAGTAGAAGACCCCGATCGCGCCGTTGCTGCGGGCCGCGTTCTGCACGGCGGTGAAGTTGTCCGCCTGGCCCTGCCAGCTGAGCGGGTAACCCGAGCAGCCCGTCGTGATGGAGTTGGCGGTGCTGTCCGCGTTGGCCGAGGTGAACGGGTAGGCCGTCTCGGCGATGATGACGTCCTTGCCGTAGCGGGACTTCATGTCGGCCACGACACTGCCCATGTTGGCGATCGTGCCGTGCCACGGGCAGTAGTAGGACAGCCCGGTGATGTCCCAGTTGACGCCCTTGGCCTTGATGCCGTCGTAGAACCAGCGGGCGTTGGCGTCACTGTCGGCGTCGGCGGTGTGGATGATCACCTGGGTGCCGCTGTTGCACGCCTTGGTCGCGTTGTAGCCCGACTTGAGCAGCAGGCTGAGGTTGGTGAAGTCGTTGTTGACGACCTTGCCCTCGTTCCACAGCATGCCGACGTTGATCTCGTTGCCGATCTGCACGCTGTCCGGGGTGGTGCCCTGCGACTTGAGGCTGTTGCAGACGTCGTACGTGTAGTTGTAGACGTCGGTCTGCAGCTGGCCGATGGTGTGACCGGCCCACGCCGCCGGCTTGTTCTGGTTGCCCGGGTCCGCCCAGGTGTCCGAGTAGTGGAAGTCGACCAGCAGCTTCAGCCCCTTGGCCTTCACCTGCTTCGCGTACGACAGCACCCTGGCCTTGTTGTTGTAGCCGCTGGCGGGGTTGTTCCAGACCCGCAGGCGGACGTAGTTGACGCCGAGGCCCTTGAGGATGTCCAGCGGGTCCTTGGCGGTGCCGCTCGCGTCGTAGTACTTGGCGCCGAGGTCGAGGGCGCGCTGGGCGGTCGACACATCGGCACCGCGCATGGTGAGCGTCCCGGCGGCGGATGCGCTGGGCGTGGTGAGCAGGGATGCGGGCAGTGCGAGAGCCGCGAGGAGCATGGCGGCTCTCACGAGGCGGCGTGGACCTTTGACGGTCATCCCGACCTCCTTGTCTGACATGACCATGGGGATGAGTTCTGGGAACGCTCACAGTACGAGCCGTGATGTGGACTGTAAATACGTGTGTCAGCAGTATTTCTACGAGGTTAGAGGGGTTTTTGTGAGGAAGATCAACTGTGTACGTACACAGCTTCCTCGGAACTCGGATGCACCGCCTGACGTGCGACGGGCAGGATGCCCCCCATGGCCAACGCTCCGAGCACCTTCCACCAGCGCCTCGTCGAACAGCCTCGTCCGACCGGCCTGACCCTCGCTCCCGACGGCACTCGCCTGGTGGCGTCCGTCCAGAGCTTCGACGAGGCGGGCTCGCGGTACGTGTCGGAGCTGTGGGAGGTGGATCCGGCGGGCGAGCGCGAACCCCGGCCCGTGACCGGGTCTGTTCAGGGCGACCGTGCCCCCGCCTTCGCCGCCGACGGCACGCTGCTGTTCCTCTCCGACGAGCGTGACCCGCGGGAGCCGCCGGGAGCGGCCCTGTGGGCGCTGACCGCGAACGGTGAGGCAGAGCGGACCGCCCACCACCCGGGCGGGCTGACCGCGTTCACCGCCGCCTCTCGTTCGCGCACGCTCGCCTGTACGGCCGCTCTCCTGCCGGGCGCCGCGGACGCCGAGACCCACGCCGCCCTGCTGCACGAGCGTGATCGGGCCCACGTCACCGCGGTCCTGTACGAGGCGACCCCCACCCGCGCCGACGGCGTGGACCTCGGCCCCGCCGAACCGCACACCTTCGTCCTTCGCGGCGATGCCCCGCCGATCGACGCGGGCGGCCAAGGACTCGCGGGCGCAGGCGACATGGCCCTGTCCCCGGACGGCTCGGTGGTCGCCTACACCC
>NZ_JBHVYZ010000072.1:0-41769 GCF_042880295.1 Streptomyces sp. NPDC058307 | reverse complement strand
TCCCCACCCGCTGACTCCCCTGACCCGAAAACACCACACCCAACCCACCACCACCCACACACCCCGCCACCACACCCGAAGCCCCACCACCAGTGCCCCGCGCCACAGCCCCCAGACCCTCTACCAACCGCCCACGCTCGTCACCCACCACCACCAACCGATGCGCAAAAGCCACCGACCGCGACGACGCCAACGACAACGCCACATCACCAACAGGCAGTTCAGGGCGCGCATCGGCGAACTCCCGCAACCGCCCCGCCTGCTCAGCCAACGCCGCCTCGGACCGCGCCGACAGCACCCACGCCACAGGACCCGCAGATGATTCGACTGCGCTGGGAACGCCGGGAGGCACGGGAGGCACGGGAGCCTCCCCGACCACCACGTGGCAGTTGGTACCGCCCATGCCGAAGGAGCTGATCCCGGCGATGAGCGGCTGCTCGGCGCGCGGCCAGGGCGTGGTGCTGGTCTGCACCCGCAGGTTCAGCTCATCGAGCGGGATCTGCGGGTTCGGTGTGCGGAAGTTCAGGCTGACCGGGATCTCGCGGTGGCGAATGGCCAGCGCCACTTTGAGGACGCCGACGATTCCTGCGGCGGATTCCAGGTGGCCGATGTTCGTCTTCGCCGAGCCGACGAGCAGCGGGCCGTGTTCGCGGCGGTTCCTGCCCAGCGCCGCGCCGAGCGCTGCGGCCTCGATCGGATCGCCCAACGGGGTGCCCGTGCCGTGCAGCTCGACGTACTGCACGTCTCCCGGCTGCAGGTCCGCGAGCTGGTGCGCGCGCCTGATGACATCTTCCTGCGCCGCGCTGTTGGGAGTGGTGAGGCCGTCGCTGACACCGTCGTTGTTGATGGCGCTGCCGCGTATGACGCAGTACACGCGGTCGCCCTCGGCCAGGGCTTTCGACAGCGGTTTGAGGACCATGACGGCCCCGCCCTCGCCGCGTGCGTATCCGTTGGCGCGCGCATCGAAGGTGTAGGAGTGCCCGTCCGGCGAGAGGCCGCCGAATTTCGCTTCTTCGGCCGCCGTCTCCGGGCTGATGCTGAGTTTGACCCCGCCGACCAGGGCGATGGTGCATTCTCCGCGGCGAAGGCTGTCGCAGGCGAGGTGGACGGCGACCAGCGAGGACGACTGCGCCGTGTCCACGGTCATGCTCGGACCGGCCAGCCCGAGCGTGTACGAGACACGGTTGGCGATCATCGCGCGTTGCAGACCCGCGTTGCTGTGGGCTGTCGTCGCGCCGGGGCCGCCTTGGCGCAGCAGGGTGGCGTAGTCGTCGCGGTTCGCTCCGATGTACACGCCGACCCGGTCGCCCCTGACGCTGCCGGGTACGATCCCGGCGTCTTCAAGTGCTTCCCAGCCGAGTTCGAGGGCCAATCGCTGCTGCGGGTCGATGGCGACGGCTTCACGGGGGGAGATGCCGAAGAATTCGGCGTCGAATCGGTCGACGTTCTCCAGATATCCGCCGAATGCAGTGCCCGACAGGGATTCGCTCACGCGTGACTGGTCGAGCTCCTGTCGGTCCGCCGGGACCTTCGTGATGGCGTCGCCGCCGCTGCGCAGAAGGTGCCAGAACGCACCGAGGTCCGGCGCCTTGGGCAAACGGCATGACATTCCGACGATGGCGATCAGGTCGTCCTGCGGAGGCAGTTCTTGAGCGCTTGTCATGTCCGTCCCCATGTGAAGAAGAAGGTCCACGTCTCAGAAGGTCAGAGCAGGTCCCCGCCGACGGCATCGACCTATGGCGTGCCCGCCCCGGACGTAAAGGTGCGGCGACAGAAGTGGCGGACGTACAGGGCCGGGGCGCGCTGACAGCGGTGCCGCGCCACCGGGTGCCGGCCTTCGGGCACGCCACGACGGTTTCTGCCGCCGGCCGCCCGTACGCGCCCCGCGGCGGGCCGGCGATCATGCACAGAGTCGAGCCGGCAACGCGAAGAAGTGCCGTCTGTCAGCCGCTCTCGGCAGTTGACCGAGCCGGTGCGGTGTGCTGCCGAAGACCTGCATCAAGTTCACGAACCAACCCTTCGGTCCTTCATGACTGGGTTGTTGGGAACGCTAACTTCCCTGCCGACCGCCCATAATTACGCCGTTCCACGGTGTACCCATCGGGAGGGCAGCGGCCGTCCATCGGCCGGCGTCCGTGGGCCGAAAGGCCGAAGACGGCGAGCACGACGGCATGCGGCCCCGGAACCGCCACTGGTTCCGGGGCCGCCCAATACATGACGTCACGTCATATCAGCTCAGGTCATCGCAGTCGCACCGTGGCCGTGCCCGCCCCGGCGACAAGGAACATCGCGCCCAGTATCAGCCAGCCGGTCATACCGAAATGAATCGCGGTCGAGGTGATCAATACCGGGCTCAGGAGTCTGCCCGCCGCGACGCCGCTGTTGAACACGCCGAGATATTCTCCCGTGTTCTTCGGATTCGCCAGTCCGAAGCTGAGCGCCCAACCCCCGGCGGAGGAAAGGATTTCACCGAAGGTGAATGCCACGATCCCCACAAGGAGGATCGTGGTCGCCAGCGGCCGGGCGACTCCGTGCGCCAGCCCGAACAGCAGGCACGCCGCGGCCAGCAGAGCGCCCGAGCGCAGGCAGGCGCGAACGCCCTGACGCGGTGTCTCGACACCGCGCCCGACTCTGACCTGGAGGAAGATCACCATCAGCGTGTTCACTGCCATGAGCACGGATATGACGAAGCGCGGGACGTCCCCTGACCGCACGATCCACAGCGGTACGCCCACCTCCAGCACTCCCACCTGTACGGCGAGCACGCCGTTGAACACGGTCAGCAGCACGTAGGCGCGGTCGACCTGGGGGAGCCGGAGCCGGAGCCGAAGCCGCCTGCGTGGGGTCCCGGTGGCGCCTGAGGCCGGCCGAGGCCCGGCCGGTGCGGGCGGGACGGACCCGGCCGCTGCCCCCGTGGTGGACCCGGCCGGTGCGGGCAGCGTCGCGACGCCCGATGCCGGCGTGGGGTCGACGACGGCCGGTACCGGCGCGGCGGGTACGGCGACCGGCAGTCGCAGAAGCAGGAGCGCCGCGCCGAGGAAGGTCACCGCATCCAGCACGATCATCGTCTGGTACACGGCGAGGGTGTCGTACTGAAGGGCGATCGCGGCGACCATCGACCCGGCGCCGATGCCGATGTTGCTGACCACCCGTAGCACCGACCGCCCGTACACGCGGGTGTCCGGCGGCAGCGCGACGGCGATGAGCGCGCTGCGTGCGGTGAGTGCCGCCTGGTCGACGAAGGTGACGAGACAGGCCAGGGGCACGAAGACGACCATCGAGCGAACCATCGTGTAGCCGAGGACACCGGCCGTCTCGACACAGAACAGCACGGTCAGGGTACGTCTGGCGCCCCAGCGGTCCGCGAGCCGTCCTGCGGGCACGCCCGCGAGCACGCCGCCGACCCCCGCGATCGTCAGACCCAACCCGACCTGGCCGGTGGTGAGTCCGGCGGACAGCGTGAAGTAGACCACGCTGACCGCGATGAACAGCCCGTTGCCGAAGCTGCTGACAAGGGTCGCCCAGACGAATGTGCGGAGGGTGGGCTGCTGCGGCACCAGACGGGTGAGCACGCTTCGCTGATCCAATCTCAGGCCACGTCTATCCGCAGGGCCGCTCCTGCCGCGTCCAATGCGGTCCGGCACTCCTCGATCGTCTCGGCGACCGCGGTGGCGTAGGCGACGCGGCCGACTCGCATGCCCTTGGGTGGCGGGGACACGGTGTCTCCGGGGGCGGCGATGAGGTAGGTGCGCTCGATCGCCGGGGGAAGCAGGGAGGGCTCGAAGCGGAGGTCGGCGATCGTGGTGTCGTCCTTGTCCGCGTAGTAGAAGCGGATGCCGGCCACGCGTTTGCGACTCGCCGTCAGGTCGGCTTCCTCTCCCATGGACACCGCGGCTGTCACCACGCCGGGATCGATCCCGGTGGCCAGCATTCCCAGGTACGGGATCAGGTCGCCACCGGCGCGCGCGTTGACCTCGATCAGCTTCATGCCGGTGGGGGTCAGCTTGAACTCGGAGTGGGTCACGCCGTGGGTGAAGCCGAGGGCGCTGTGGATCTCGGTGAGCACACCGGCCAGTTCGGGGGAGGTGAGCAGTTCGTCCCCGGCGTCGACGTAGTGCCCGATCTCCTCGAAATGGGGCGGATACCCGATCACCTTGCGGGCCACGAACACCGGGGTGACCTTGCCGTCGCGGATGACGGAGTCCACGCTGATCTCGGGGCCGTCGAGATACTCCTCGACCAGCACCGGGGCTTCGTAGGCCGGCCCGTGCGGGTCGGTGGTGCTCCGGGTGGACATGAAGTGCTCGGTCAGGTCCTCCGGGCCGTCCACGCGGACCACGCCGAAGCTGCCGCCGTAGCCGCGCGGTTTGATGACTGCCGGATAGCCGGTCCTGCCGACGACCTGACGGGCTTCTTCGAGGGTGTCCACCGCCAGGGAGATCGGCTGCGGCACGTCGGCCGCTTCGAGCAGGACCCGCGTCCGGTGTTTGTCCCGGCAGTTCTGGACGGCGGCGGGGTCGCTCGTGGGCAGACCGAGGGCGCTCGCGATCTCCGCGGCGGCGCCGACCGGGGCGTCGCCCCAGCACACCACGCCACCGACCGTTTTGGACTCGGCGACCTTGCGGGCTGCTGCCACCATCACGGTCGGATCCGTGGTGCTGGGCACCACCGTCCAGTCGGTGATGTGCTCCTTTTCCCAGGTGGGTTCCGCGGTGGTGAACATGTGAATCGGGTAGGCGCGACCGGCGGACCGCAGGAGGTCTTCACGGTACATTCGCCTGCCGGTGGCGATGACGAGCAGCAACAGTACTGGTTGGCCTTGCTTTTGCTGAGATTGGTCCGACAATTTCGGCACCTCCGGTTGTCGCACTCCGCCACCGACAGGCGAAGATCCACATCTGTTGTACACGGCAGGTTGGACGGTCAGAAAACACGGTGGCCGCTACGGGTCCTTCAGACCGTTGTGGGGCGGTCCTCGTGTGTTGGCCCGGCCACTTCGCGAGATCCCGGTCCCGGCCCGTGCGAGAAGTGCGAGGTGTCGGCATCGCCTGTGTACGCGGCCAGTTCCGGGGCGTCCGGCGCAAGGTCGAAGAGATCGGCGAGCATGTCCACATACCGCTCACCACCTGGTGCGGCGACCATTTCCTGGACGCGCACCGTGGGCGCGTGCAGTATCTTGTTGACCACTCTTTTGACTGTCTGCGCGACCGCGTCGTTCTCGCGCTCATCGAGGCCGGGAACCCGGGTGGCTAACCGGGCTAATTCTTTGTCGACGACGGATGCCGCTTTGTCCCGCAGTGCCGCGACAGCGGGCGCCACCGCCTCGGCGCGGCGTTTCGCCCGGTAGTCCGCCTCCTCCTCGGCGATAATGCGCATGACGCCTTCGATATCGGCTTCGGTGGCGTTATTCCAGTCGGCGAGGTCGTCCAGACTCACCAGGGTGACATCCTGGTGCAGCGCGGCTTTCGGGTCGATGCTGCGCGGAGCGGCGAGGTCGAGGAGGGTCACCGGGCCGCGCACCATGTCCGCGGTGATCACGTACTCGCCGGTACCCAGGCAGGACACCACCAGGTCGGCGTCGCGGAGCGCTTCCGGTACGGCGGCGAGGGGGATCGCCGTGGCGCGCACGGGCAGGTCGTCGGCCAGCCGTTCGGCGCGTTCCAGGGTCCGGTTCGTCACGGTGACGGCGGCGATCCCCCGTGCGGCCAGGGTTTTCGCGGTCAGCGTGCCCATGGAGCCCGCTCCGAGGACCAGTGCGTGCTTTCCGGCGAGCGGTCCGACGATGTCCAGGCCCACGGTCACCAGCGAGGCGCCGACGCGGTTGACGTCCGTCTCGGATCGGGCACGTTTGCCGACCCTCAGCGCACTCTGCATGATGCCGTGGAGCACTCTGCCGACGGTGCGACGCTCCTGCGCGAGCTGAAACGCGGTGCGCAGCTGGCCCACGATCTGGTCCTCGCCGACCACCATCGAGTCCAGCCCCGACGCTACTTTGAACAAGTGCTCAAGTGCGGTGTCGTCCGCGAATTCGTAGAGATACGGAACGAGTCGGTGGGGCGCGATGTCGCAATGGCGGACGAGCGCATCGGTAATGTTCTTGACGCTCTGCGCGCGGTTATAGACATCGGCGTACACTTCTACGCGGTTGCAGGTCGCCAGGACCACACTCTCGCGTATTCCCGTGGCGCGCTGGACCTCACGCAAGAGTTTATGGACTGTGTCACCGGTGATGGCCGCCTGCTCGAACACGTCGGGCGGGGCACTCCGATAGCTTAACCCTAAAACTAAGAAACTGATGACGATCCCCCTGACTTGACGATCCTATCAGTGGCATCACAGTGTAACCGCACTCTTTTCGCGCGCGGGGGGAGTCGGGGAAGCAGAATTCTGCCTTTCTCGTGCCGGTCGGACATAGCCGGTATGTACGTGTTACCCCCGAGTCAACCGATTCCGAGTTTCGCGAGGAATGGGCGGGCCGCGCGCGCTGGATCAGCTCCGGGCGTTGACGGGGAGACGAATTCGCTGGTCACCGGCCGAAGACCGCGCATGGGCCGCCGGTATACGGTCAGGCCGTCGGCAGAGCAACTCCCTTGCGCGTGACCGCCACCCGGGTGGCACAGTGTCCAACCGGGCCATCGCGGCACTCCCCGCCGTGGAGGCCGCCAGGAGGTCGGAGCCCGCCGTACCCGGCGGCTTCCGGTCACGCCGCCGTACACGCGCCACTATGCCGACAATTGGTCGGGAAAACCTTTCGGAAGCCCGGAGTACGATAGGCGGTGATCCACCATCCATCGGGAGTTGATCACCATGCCAACATATCTGGTCGGCTCGCGGGCAAGTAACTTGGCCAGAACGCAGGTACGCGAATATCTCGCCCCTATTCGTGAGCGCTTTCCGCACGTGACGTTCACGCACCGGGTAATTCTCGAGGGCGGAGACCGGGATCGGAACTCCCTGACGTCCGAGGTCTCGGCCGTCAGTGGCGGAAGCGCGTTCAGCACCGAGCAAGAGGCGGCACTTGCCAGGGGTGACGTGGACGTGGTGATCCACTCCCTGAAGGATCTTCCCACCGCGAACCCTCCGGGTCTGATCCTGCTGCCTCCGCCGGGCCGCGAGGACGTACGGGACGCCCTGTGCGGATCCACGCTGGCCGGGCTGCGCAAGGGTGCGCGGGTGGGTACGGGCGCCGCTCGGCGCATCGCTCAACTCCTGGCGGTCCGCCCCGATCTCGAGGTCGTCCCGATCCGGGGAAACGTCCCGCCCCGGCTGAAGAAGATCGAAACCATGGGCCTCGATGCCGTGGTCCTGGCGGCTGCGGGCCTGCGCCGCCTCGGCCTCGACCACGCGATCGGTGAACTTCTGCCCCTGGACCTGTTTCCCCCCTCGCCCGGCCAGGGCGCCCTGGGCGTCCAGGTCCGCGAGGACAACGAGGCTGTTCGGAAGATCCTCTCCACCGCCGCCGACCATGCGGTCGATGCGCAGGTGCGGGCGGAGCGGGCCCTTCTCGCGGAGCTGCACGGGGGTTGCAGCGTGCCGGTGGGTGCCTACGCCGAGACCGGACCGAACGGCTCTCTCACGCTTCACGCGCAGGTCACGTCCCCGGACGGGACGCAGCGGGTGTCCGGGGTGATGACGGGCCGCGCCAGTGAACCGGAGAAGCTGGGCACGGCTCTGGCCGAAGAACTCATCGGCCAGGGCGCGCGCGAGATCCTTTCCCCGCGGGCCCACGCCGAGGTCTAGCCGGCAAGCAGGCGGCCCCTGCGCGTGATCGAAGGCGACCACAGCCTTGATCGCTCGCAGGGGCCGTTCTCTTTGCGGGGGTCACGCCAAAGTGCGCGCCAGTTCCGCGGCCGCATACGTGATGATCTGGTCGGAACCGGCCCGCTTCAGCATGGTGAAGAGCTCCACCAGCAGGCCCTTGTCGCCGTTGGCGTCCGTGAGCCTGGTGTACTCGCCCGACACCGAGAACGGGGCCAGGGGCACGTCGCACATCAGCTTCAGCTCCACCAGGACGTCGACGCAGAACATCGCGGGTTCCAGCAGCAGCATGTCGGCGCCTTCGACGATGAAGTCCAGGGAAGCCTGGATCGCACGCGTCGGCCGTTGCGGGTCCACCTGGAAGGCTCGACGGTCGCCCGACGCGGGAACGGCGTCCATGGTGCGGCGATAGCCGTCGTAGAGCCTCGAGTCGAAGATGAGGTGCGGCATGACGCGGATGTCCGAGCGCCCGGCTTGGTCCAGCGCCTGCCGTACGCCTCGCACACTGCCGGGCAGCATGGCGGCCGGTCCGACGATGTCCGCCCCCGCCTCGGCCTGCAGCACCGCCTGTTCGGCGATCGCCTCCGTGGTGGCGGCCGTGTCCGGGACGCCCGCATGGTCGCTGACGTGGCACTCCCCGGTGTCGGTGTACGAGCACAGACACGTCTCGGTCAGCACCGTCATCGACGCGTCGGCCGCCTTGATCTCCTGAATCGCCCGCGTCATGACGTTGTTCCGTGTGCGGGCCACCGACCCCTGGGCGTCGCGGCGATCGCCGGTGGCGAAGACCTTGACGGCACCGACCCCGTTTGCGGCCAGGTCCTTCACCGCTGAGCCGATATCGCGCACGGTCAGCGTCGGCATCGGGAGTGTCCCGGCCTCAATGTCCTCCCGGACCAGGAAGACCATGGTCAGATCCGATGGTCTCAGCGTGCTGAACTTCTCGCTGGTGGCCGTTAATCCGCTGACGCCGTGCTCGATCACGAACCCACTCACTCCCATCCCCAGAAGAGGACTGTTGGCTTACGGCCGGGCCGGGCCGCGTCGACCACGGGAATCCGTCGGCTCGATGCAGCACCCAACCACATACGAGTATATGCCAATTACCGTGCACGGCTCAGGAGTTGACGCGGTGTCCGCAATTACGTGGGTTGTCCATACCCGGACGTGCATATCCGTCATCCGCAATTCCTTATCCGGAGGATGGGATGCAGCAGCCGAGCGGCGAGGAGGCGACAGCCACGTCGTCGAACCACGGGGTGTCGTCGCCGGTCCCGTAGCTCTGCGGGTGCCGATAGATCATCCGCACAGGTGGTGGCCTTGATCACTGATCTCCGGCCATACCGGCTGCTCGCCCCGCTGTCTTCCCTTGGGCACGGCGCCGCGGCATCATGATCCGTCGTGCTGCTGCGCCTGGCCTACCTCGTCGTGACCGACACCTTCAGAGATCCTCGCGCTCCGGCACCAGCTGCTGATCCTGCAGCGCCAGGTCGGCAAGCCCGCGTTCACCGACACCGACCGCGCGCTGCTCGCCGGTCTGCTCCACCACTTCCCGATAGACAAGCTGCGCCAACTCCCGCTGTCGGTACGCCCCGACACGATCTTGCGCCGGCACCGCGACCTGCTCAAACGGCGCCACGCCGCAACGTGCGTTCCAAGGCGTCGAGGGCGCCCGCCCACCATCCGGTCGATCCGCAGCCTGGTGCTCCGCCCGGCACGCGAGAACACCTCATGGGGGTACCGGCGCATCCACGGTGAGCTCGCGGGGCTCGGCATCACCGTCGCCGCCTCCACCGTCTGGGAGATCCTCGAGAAACACGGCATTCCGTCTGCACCCGAACGCGAGGCCTCGAGACCCGCACGCTGGCCGACGCGCGCCTGTACGTCTTCGTAGTCATCGAGCACTCCACCCGCAGGATCCGGATCCTGGGCGCCACCGCACACCCCGCCGCGGACTGGGTGGTGCAGCTCGGGCGCAACCTTGCCATGGATCTCCAGGACGCGGGCAGCAAGGCGAAGTTCTTGATCCGCGACCGGGATTCGAAGCTCACGAAGCTCTTCGACGCCGTGATGGCCGACGCCGGGCTGGCGGTCGTCCTCAGCGGTGTCCGGATGGCGTGGATGAATTCGATCACGGAGCGGTGGACACACACCTGTCGGCGAGTTGCCGGACCGCGCCCTCGTCTGGGATCAGCGTCATTTGTTCCATGCTCTGCGCGAGTTCGAGTCGTTCTACAACTGGCATCGCCCCATCGGGCCCTGGGACAAGCGGCTCCGATCCGCCCACTGCCCGAACCGACCATCGAACCAGGACAGATCAAGCACAGCACCCGCAGAGTTGGGGAGCGGTGGCGCACACGAGAGAGCAGTCATGAAGCAGTGGGTCGCGCTTCTTTCCTCTCTCGTCTGCGCTCCTTGTGCCGAGCGCGAGGCTCTTCGAAGGTTCCGGATATTTCGACGATGATCCGGACGCAGCACGAGAACACGGTGAGAATTGCCGAAGCGACGAGCGCCCCGTCCCAGACGAAGAACCCCAGTACAGCGAGCAAACCCCAAGCCGCAGCGGCGGCGGCACCTGTTTTCCTGCGGAATGGGAACAAGGCCCAGGAAACGACCGGGGAGAAGAAGAACACGGCGAAGCCGCGTGCATCCATTGGGGGATGCTGTGCCCGTCGGGATGGTCGGTCGTACTCGTGCCTCCTGCCCTGACCTCGTCGTTCCACTTCGGACCGCGGCCTTCGTGTCCGGCATGGTGCACCTCGACGACGGCAGGCCGCCCGTGCACGCCGGAAGGGCGATGACGTTCTGCGAGGTGTTGATTCCCCAGCCGTACAGGGCCTGGCGCGACTTCAGCGGAGTGTCGAACGCGCTGGATTCCGGTCGGACGTCGATGTCCTGGTCCTCGTCGAAGAACGCGTCGGCCTCGACGGTGTCGGACACGTAGGTGCCGGCGACCGGCTGGAAGGCGACGGCGCCGAGAGCAATGTCGTCGGCGGCGGTGCCGTCGGGCGTGTAGTTCGACAGGCTCACACTCGGGGTGGCCGTGAACTTGTAGGCGCCCAGGGACACCCACTTGCCGTTATTGGCGCTCTGGTCGACGTATCGGTCATAGGTTCCGCCGAGGGCACCGCGGACGACGTAGTGCGGGTCCTCGGTCTGCGCGCCGGTGTCCGGGACGGATGGTCGGGGCGCAGCGCGGTGGGGGCTTCGGCAGCGATCTGGACGGCGGCGCCGATGTCGGTGGCGATGAGCGTCTTCGAGCCGTCGGCGGGTGGTCCCCACAGGGTCTCGGCGGTGGTGCGGGGGGCCATCACGGAGAGCAGGAAGTCGGCCTTGCGGCTGACGTCGGACAGGATGCCGACCACGGTGAAGGGCTGGCCGCCGATGAAGATCGCCGGGTGGGATTCCAGGGTGGTGATTCCGAGGAGGGCAGCGGCACCGGAGCCGATGACGGCGCCGGGCTGTTTCGTCCGGGACGAGTAGGCGTCGTAGAGGCGACCCTGGGCGAGGGTGGAGACGGTCGCCCGAAGAGCGCCGGGTGAGGCGGCGACGACGTCGACCGGCCGGCCCTCGATGCTGTCGCCGACGGGGGCGGCGGCGGCTTTCAGCTCTTGTTCGGAGCCCACGCTCCAGTAGACCCCCGCGTGCTGCACGCCGTTGAGCCGTCCGACGCGGGCGTGGGCATCGGCAGGGAAGGCATGGCCGGCGAACTCGTTCTGCTTGGCCGCCGTGTCCTCGACCGTGACCTCGGTGGCGGTCAGGAGGTCGAAGCGGGCGTCGATCTGGGACGAGGCGGTGGCTGTCAGCCCGAGGACGGCGACGAAGGCGCCCACACCGAGAACTGTGCCGAGTGCGGTGAGGACCGAGCGGGCGGGACGCTGGAGTATCCCGGCGGTGGCCTCGGCGAGCAGGTCGGGCGGACCGAACACCGAGGAGTCCGCGGCCCGCTCGCGGCGTCGGAACCTCAGGCGGTGATCCCGTTCCTGAGCGACAGTCCCGCGCAACTGAGGGCCACCGTGCGCGCGATCGACGCTGCGGGGGCCACCTCCGTCACGCCGCTGGTGCTGCATCTTCGGCCGGGTACTCGCGAGTGGTTCATGGCCTGGCAGAACCGGGAGCACCCGTATCCGGTACGCCGTTACGAGCGGCTCTACGCGGACGGCTCCTACGCCCCGAAGTGGTACCAGCGCCGGATCACCCGTCAGGTCCATGAGCCGGCCCAGGAGTACCGCATCGGTCCCGCGGGCGCGGGGATGCCCCGGCGGATCCGGGAGCCGGAGCCCGAGGTCGAGCCGGTGTCCGAACCTGTCCAACTCACGTTGATCCGAGAGCGTTCGAGGGCACAAACCTGATCAATCGGGTCAATTATTGTCAGAACACGTTCTTCCGGGCGGACTTTCCGGGACGATGCGGCGTGGACCGTGACCTTCGCGGCCCGGAAACCCTCCGTCCTGGGAGGACTTCATGAGAAAACGCGCAGCCGTGCTGTGCGGTGCCGTGGTCGTCGTGGCCGGGACCCTCACCGCCGTCCCCGCCGACGCCAGCGCCCCGCAGGCCACACCATCCGCCCCAGCCGCGAAGCCCGCCTGGAAGAAGTGCGGCACCGCCGACTACCCGACGCTCCAGTGCGCGTCCCTCAAGGTGCCGCTCGACCACGCGAACCCGCGCGGGCGGCAGATCACCCTCGCCCTGTCCCGCGTCCCGCACACCGCGAAGAAGTACCAGGGCCCGCTGCTGGTCAACCCCGGCGGCCCCGGCGGCAGCGGTCTGACCTTCGCCGGGTTCATCGCCTCAGGGCTGCCGAAGGCGGTCGCGGCCCGGTACGACGTCATCGGCTTCGATCCGCGCGGGGTGGGCAAGAGCAAGCCCGCCCTCGACTGCAAGCCGGGCTACTTCAACCCGGTGCGCCCGGACTCCGTGCCGAGCACACCCGCGATCGAGCGGGCCAACCTCCAGCGCGCCAAGTCCTTCGCCGCCGCCTGCGGCCGGAAGTACGCGAACGTGCTGCCGTACATCGACACCGTCAGTGCCGTGCGGGACATGGACTCCATCCGCCGGGCCCTCGGCGCCAAGCGGATCAACTACTTCGGCTACTCCTACGGCACCTATCTGGGCGCGGTCTACGCGAAGCTCTTCCCGCACCAGGTGCGCCGCCTGGTCCTGGACTCGATCGTGGACCCGACCGGCGTCTGGTACGACGACAACCTCGCCCAGGACTACGCCTTCAACGACCGGCACCGGGCGCTGATGGCCTGGATCGCCAAGTACGACGCGACGTACAGGCTCGGCACCGACCCGGAACGGATCGAGGCCAAGTGGTACGCGATGCGGGCGGCCCTCGCCAAGAAGCCGGCGGCCGGCAAGGTGGGCGCCTCCGAACTGGAGGACACCTTCATCCCGGGCGGCTACTACAACGGCTACTGGCCCTACCTGGCCGAGGCGTTCGCGGCCTACGTGAACGACAAGAAGGCCGACCCGCTGGTCGAGGCATACGAGAACTTCGCCGCCGTCGACGCCTCCGGGGACAACGGCTACAGCGTCTACACCTCGGTGCAGTGCCGTGACGCCTCCTGGCCGCGTGACTGGCGCCAGTGGCAGAAGGACAACTGGGACGTGTACGAGAAGGCGCCGTTCATGGCCTGGAGCAACGCCTGGTACAACGCGCCGTGCGCGTTCTGGCCCACGAGGTCGCTGAGTCCGGTGAACGTCGCCAACGGCAAGCTGCCGCCGGCTCTGCTCTTCCAGGCGACGAACGACGCGGCCACCCCGTACGAGGGCGGTGTCACGGTCCACCGGCTGCTGGCCGACTCCAGCCTGGTCGTCGAGGAGGGCGGCGGCAACCACGGCATCACGCTGAGCGGGAACAAGTGCCTGGACACGTACCTGACCGCGTATCTGACCGACGGCAAGGTGCCGCGTGGCGGCGGCGAGGCCGACGCGGTCTGCAAGGCGCTGCCCGATCCGAAGCCGCTGACCGGCAAGGCGGCGTCGACGTCCTCGCGCGGCGCGGCCCTGCACAGGCTGCTGGCCGCCCGCGGCTGAGCGCCTGACGCTCCGTCGGGGACGGGCGTTGTCAGTGCCGTGGTCCACCATGGACGCATGAGTGAGCTGACCAGGATTGCCGCCCCCGACGGTGTCGCCCCCGCGGCCCAGTACTCCCACGTGGTGCTGGGCCGCGGCCGTTTCGTCGCGATCTCGGGCCAGGTCGCCCTCGACGAGGACGGCGAGCTCGTCGGGGACGGCGACGCCGCGGCCCAGGCCCGCCAGGTCTTCGAGAACCTCCGCCGCTGCCTGGCCGCCGCCGGAGCGACCTTCGACGACGTCGTCAAGCTCACCTACTTCGTGACGGACATGGCCCACATGCCGGCGATCCGCGCGGCCCGTGCCCAGCACATACCCGACGACCGGCTGCCGGCGGCCTCGGCCGTGCGGGTGGCGGGGCTGGTGCGGCCGGAGTTCCTGCTGGAGGTGGAGGCGTTCGCGGTGATGAGCGAATAGATCCGAGGCCGGAGCGGGCGCAGGGTGCCTAGGGTGCCGCCATGGACGACGATCGACCCCTCATCCGCCCGATGACTCTCGCCGACTGCGACCGCGTGGCCGAGATCCGGGTCGGCGGCTGGCAGAACGCCTACCAGGGCCTGATCCCGCAGTCGTACCTCGACGCGATGAGCGTGGCGGAGGACGCCGAGCGGCACCGCACCCGCTTCGGCCAGGGGGACGGCAGCGTGGTGAACCTCGTGGCCGAGCGGGACGGCGAGGTCCTGGGCTGGGCCTGTCACGGCCCGTACCGGGACGGCGAAGTCCGCACCCCCGACGCCGAGTTGTACGCCGTCTACGTGGACCCCCGGCACTACGGGCGCCGGCATCGGACACGCCCTGCTGCTGGAGTCCCTGCGCGACCGCACGGCCGCGGGCCACGACCGCATGTTCCTGTGGGTCCTCAAGGGCAACGGCCGTGCCCGGCGCTTCTACGAGCGGGCGGGCTTCGCGGCCGACGGCACCGAGGAGCCCTTCGAGGCGGACGGCGTCCCGGTGCCGGAAGTGCGGTACGTACGGACGCTCGACGCCTGACCGCCCGCCACCGTGCCGGAGCACGGGCGCCCGCACCGCGTCCGTACCCTCCGCCGGACGGCAAGGTGCGCGGTGCCGTGCACGGAGCTCGCCCGCGGCGGCCGACGCCGACACCCCGCCGCCCACCGGCTCACCGCTGCCTCGGGATCCGCGCCAGCGCGTGCACCGCAGCCTCCGCGAGCGCCGGGTGTGCGAGGGCCTCGTTCAGTACCGGTCTGGCGCGGGCGTCGGCCAGGGTGCCGAGGCCCTCCACGCAGGCGAGCGCCACCCGACGGTAGGGGTCGTGCGGGCGCAGCCGGCGCTCCAGCGTGGTGATGAGGGCCGGGACGGACTCGGGGGCGCGCAGCTCGGCCAGCAGCCGGACCGGGTGCAGGGCGTAGGCGACCCGGAGTTCGTTGGTGGCGAGGGTGGCGGCCGCGCGGGCGGTGCGCGGGTCGTCGAGCCGGGCGAGGGCGTACGCGGCGGCGGCGCAGCGCGGCGGGTCCCGGTGGTTGAGCAGCAGGACGAGCGACTCGAAGGCCCGGCGGTCCCCGGCGAGCCCGAGCCGGAACGCGGCCAGTTCCCGGGCCCACAACGGCTGTCCGGGCTCGGTGAGCACTCCGGCCAGCTCGTCCAGGTTCTCGGTCGCCACCAGACGGCCGAAGGCGGCCGACGCTCCCGACTCCTGCCGTAAGCGCTCCGTGAGCGATCGCAACTCTTCGTCCATGAACCCGAGGTTAGGCGGCTCGTCCCGGGCGCGGGACGTACATCACAAATCCGGGGGCTGGCGCACTCGTTACCCACCGGTTAAGCTCAGACGAGCGAGTTACCCACTCGCGGAACTCCTTGCGGTGGCCTGGTGACGCAGCCGCCGCGTGGGGACACCTCCCACGCCCTTGAGGCAGTGGGGGAAGTCGGTTCGGTACCTCGTGTACCACCAGTACGGCCCGGCCTGGGACAGGGCCGGTCGGTTCCACCGTTCTCCGGGCCTGTGCAAGGTCTGCGACGACGGTCCGGGCGTGTGCGCTCGCAGCCCGGCAACACCCGCATGCAGCAGCTCTCTTCACGCACCCGGTGCGCCTTCGGCGTACCGGGTCGCGTTCCCAGTCGTCACCCTCATTCCTGGAGTTCCGCGATGGCCACTCCCCTGTCCGACCCCTCCCTGTCCCCGCTCAGGACGATCGCCGTCGTCGGCCTCGGCACCATGGGCACCGGCATCGCCGAGGTCCTCGCCCGGGCCGGCCGCGAGGTCGTCGGCATCGACGTCAGCGAGGCGCAGGCCGCCAGGGCCGTCGCCGTCCTGGAGACCGCGACCGCCCGCGCCGTGGAGCGCGGCCGGCTCACCGAGCAGGAGCGCGCCGACGTCCTCGCCCGCATCCGCACCTCCAGCGACCTGCGGGCGGCGGCCGACGCCGACCTCGTCATCGAGGTGGCTCCGGAGTCGTACGAGATCAAGCACCAGATCTTCCGCGAGCTCGACGGGATCGTGCGCCCCGAGACGATCCTCGCGACCGGCACCAACGCCCTGTCCGTGACCCGGCTGGCCGCCGACTCGGCCCGTCCGGAGCGGGTGCTGGGCCTGCACTTCTTCAACCCGGCGCCCGCGATGAAGCTGGTCGAGGTGGTCTCCTCGGTGCTCACCGCCCCGGCGGCCGTCACCGCGGTCACCGACCTCGCCCTCGATCTCGGCAAGGAGCCCGTCGCGGTCGGCGACCGGCCCGGGTTCGTCGCCGACGGGCTGCTGTTCGGCTACCTCAACCAGGCGGCCGCGATGTACGAGGCGAAGTACGCCTCCCGCGAGGACATCGACGCGGCGATGCGGCTCGGCTGCGGTCTGCCCATGGGCCCCCTCGCCCTGCTCGACCTGATCGGCGTCGACACCGCGCGCACGGTCCTGGAGGCCATGTACGCCGAGTCCCAGGACCGGCTGCACGCCCCCGCCCCGATCCTCAAGCAGCTCAGCGAGGCGGGCCTGACCGGCCGTAAGTCGGGACGCGGCTTCTACACGTACGAGGCTCCGGGCAGCGCGACGGTCGTGCGGGACGCGTTGACTCCGCTGGAGAGCTCCACGCGGGTGCCCGGCCGCGAGGTCCGCTCCGTCGGTGTCGCGGGCTCGGGGACCATGGCCTCCGGTATCGCGGAGGTGTTCGCCAAGGCCGGGTACGAGGTCGTGCTCGCCGCCCGCAGCGAGGAGAAGGCGCAGACGGCCAAGGCCCGTATCGGCAAGTCTCTTTCACGTTCTGTCGACAAGGGCCGGATGACCGCCGAGGCGGCGGCGCAGACCCTGGACCGGATCACCGCGGCGGGCTCGTACGAGTCCTTCGCGGACGTCGACCTGGCCGTCGAGGCCGTCGCCGAGGACCTGGAGATCAAGCAGCAGCTGTTCCAGGCGCTGGACAAGGTCTGCAAGCCGGGCGCGGTCCTGGCCACCACGACCTCCTCACTGCCCGTCGTCGCCTGCGCCCGCGCCACCTCGCGCCCGCAGGACGTGATCGGCATGCACTTCTTCAACCCGGCGCCGGCGATGAAGCTGGTGGAGGTCGTCCGTACGGTGCTCACGGCCGAGGACGTCCACGCGACGGTCCGCGAGGTCTGCGTCAGGATCAAGAAGCACGCCGTGGACTGCGGCGACCGCGCGGGCTTCATCGTGAACGCCCTGCTGTTCCCGTACCTCAACAACGCGATCAAGATGGTGCAGGAGCACTACGCGTCCCTCGACGACATCGACGCGGCGATGAAGCTGGGCGGCGGCTACCCGATGGGCCCCTTCGAGCTCCTGGACGTCGTCGGGCTTGACGTCTCGCTCGCGATCGAGAAGGTCCTGCACCGCGAGTTCCGCGACCCGGGTCTGGCTCCGGCCCCGCTCCTGGAGCACCTGGTGGCCGCGGGCTGCCTCGGCCGCAAGACCGGCCGTGGCTTCCGCGAATATGCCCGCCGCTGAGCACGCCGGCGACTGGTTCACCGGCGGCGAGGACTGGGGCGGGCTGCTCGATCCGGGCAGCCCGCTCTCGCCGACGGGACCCGGCGGCTCCCCGCCCGCGCCGTACGGGACAAACCCCGGACACGCGCACCAACCTGCGCACATGCAGTACGTTCGGGTCATGCCCCAGCCCGCCAAGTCGTCCCGTACACCAGCCACGCCCGATGTGCCGGAGAGTGCCGCAGGCAGCCGCGCGGCCGCCCAGCGGCTCAAGATGCGCCGAGAACTGGCCGCCGCCGCGATGGAGCTGTTCTCCACCAAGGGGTACGAGGCGACGACCGTCGACGAGATCGCGGCCGCGGCCGGTGTCGCCCGCCGCACCTTCTTCCGCCACTTCCGCTCCAAGGAAGAGGCGATCTTCCCCGACCACGACGACACCCTGGTCAGGGCGGAGGCCGTGCTGAACGCGGCCCCCGCGCACGAGCACCCGCTCGACACGGTGTGCCGCGGCATCAAGGAAGTCATGAAGATGTACGCGGCCCGGCCGGAGATCTCGGTCGCCCGCTACAAGCTGACGCGCGAGGTGCCGACGCTGCGGGAGGCGGAGATCGCCTCGGTGGCCCGCTACGAGCGACTGTTCACGCGGTATCTGCTCGGGCACTTCGACGAGCACGCCCATGACGACGACGCCAACGACGATCCCCTGCTGGCGGAGGTCGCCGCGTCCGCCGTGGTCACCGCGCACAACCACGTGCTGCGGCGGTGGCTGCGGGCCGGCGGGCAGGGGGACGTCGAGGCGCAGTTGGACCATGCCTTCGCGATCGTGCGGAAGACGTTCGGGACGGGGATCGGCGCGGGCCGCACCACGACCTCTCCGCAGCCGGCCGCGGCGACGCTCGCCACCCAGGGCGAGGTCCTGGTCGCGGTCGCCCGCACCGACGTCCCGCTGGACGAGGTCATGCGCACCATCGAGCAGGCGCTCAAAGAGCACTCCTGACGCACTCAAGCATCGAGGGCCGGTACCGGGAAACCCCCGTACCGGCCCTTTCTCGCGTTCGAAGAAAAGTTTCTCTTCGAACTCTTCACCAAGGATGATCCAGCTCCTCCGCGATCTTCATCGAAAATTCCTCTCTTGATCCAGGGGCGTGCCATGCTGTCGAACCGTCGGAAAGAAAATCCGCAGGCCTGGGGAGGCCGCGGTCTTGGCGTGGCCGCCGGGAAAAGCCTCGGGGGAACAGGGGAATGAGGCTCGGCGCGCGCCCTCGCAATCCTTTTTTGCCGCCTGCCCGCGGCATTCTTCAGGGGGGATTTCCTTGTCCTTTTCCACTCCGCCCGTCGTCGGCATCATCGGGCTCGGCTATGTCGGGCTGCCGACGGCTCTGGCCCTGCTGGAGTCGGGTCTCACCGTCATAGGCCTCGACGTGGACCCCGCCCGGCTGGACGCCATCCGTGCCCGCCGCGTCGATCTGGTCCCCGACGACCACCGCCGACTGCGTGTGCACACCGGTGAAGGCCCGGGTGCCGACCGGTTCGTCCTGACCACGGACCCCACGGCCCTGCGCGCCGCCGAGGCGGTCCTGATCTGCGTCCCGACGCCCGTGGACGACCACCTGGTGCCGGACCTGCGGGCCCTGTCGGGTGCCTGTGCCACCGCCGCCGCCCACGCGGTCCCGGGGCAGACCATCGTGCTGACCTCGACCAGCTACGTCGGCACCACCCGGGATCTGCTCCTCGGCCCGCTGGCCGAGCGCGGACTGCGGGTGCCCGAGGACCTGAGCGTGGCCTACGCCCCGGAGCGCATCGACCCGGGCAGCACCGAGCACACCCAGAGCACGACCCCGCGGGTGGTCGGAGGAGTCAGTCCCGAATGCACCCGCCGCGCCGCCGACGTGCTGCGGCGCACCGGCGCCGAGGTGCACGAGGTGCTCTCGCCGGAGGCCGCCGAGATGACCAAGCTGCTGGAGAACACCTTCCGGGCGGTCAACATCGCCCTGGCCAACGAATTCGCCACCATCTGCGGTGAGTTGGGCCTGGAGGCCCTGGAGGTCATCCAGGCGGCGGCCACCAAGCCGTACGGGTTCATGCCGTTCTTCCCCGGCCCCGGCGTGGGCGGGCACTGCATCCCCTGCGACCCGCACTACCTGCTGTGGCAGCTGCGCGAGAAGCGGGTCGCCTCGCCGCTGATCGACACGGCGATGACCGCGATCGCCACCCGACCGCACGCGGTGGTGCAGCGCGCCCGGGACGTCCTCGCCGACCGGGGCGTACCGCTGCGCACGGCCCGGGTGCTGGTGGTCGGGGTGACGTACAAACCGGGGGTGGCCGATCTCCGGGAGTCACCGTCCCTGGAGATCATGAGCACCCTCGACGAGGCCGGCGCCGAAGTGGCGTACACGGATCCGCTCATCCCGCAGGTGTCCCTGGGCGGACGGCTGCTGCGCTCCGAGCCGGAGCCCGGCGAGCGGGACTGGGACCTGGTGCTGGTCCACGGCGTGCACCCGCGGCAGGACCTGTCGTGGATCGGGGACGACCTCCCGGTCCTGGACACCACCTACCGGCTGCAGGACTTCAAGCACCGGGCGGTGGTATGAGCGTCCAGGCCCAGCGGCCCGCCACGCCCGGCGGGCCCGAGCCCTCCCCGTTCGTACCCGGTCAGCGCGGCGCGCCGCGGCCCGGCCGGGCACGCCTCGCCGCACTGACCGACCGCATGGACCCGGGGGTACGGCACGCCGCGCGCCGCCTGCTCGTGGTGATCGTGCTGCTCCCGCTGCTGCTGATCCTGGCCCACGAGGCGCCCCGGCTGGTCCAGGCCCCGCTGGTGCTCGGCTACGGCTTCATGGTCCTGACGGTGACCATCTCCATGCTGTTCATCGCCTACAGCCGCTACGACGACCCCTCCCGGCGGACGCTGCGCGGGCGCCCGCGCCACCTGGACCTCTTCCCCGAGCTGCCCGTGCGGCCACGGGTGAGCTTCCTGGTGGCGGTCAAGGACGAGGAGGACGGCATCGAGGCGTGTGTGCGTTCCATGGCCGGAAGCGACTACCCCGACCTGCAGATCGTCGTGGTCGACGACGCCTCCACCGACGGCACCCGCGCGGTGCTGCGACGCCTGTCGTGCGAACTGAACCTGCGGGTGCTCTACCTGGACCGCAACGTCGGCAAGAAGCACGCCCTGGTCCGGGCCGCCGAGCTCGCCGATGGAGACGTCCTCGCCTTCACCGACTCCGACTGCGTACTCGCCCCCGACGCCCTTCGGCGGTGCGTGCGGGCGCTGACACTGCACCGGGAGCTGGGCGCGGTCAGTGGCCACGCCCGGGCGCTGAACGCCGACGAGAGCGTGCTGTCCAAGGCCCAGGACGTCTGGTACGAGGGTCAGTTCCGGGTCGCCAAGGCCGCGGAGGCGACCTTCGGGTCCGTCTCCTGCGTGTCCGGGCCGCTCGCCGTGTTCCGCCGGGACGCCATTGTGAACTACCTCCCCGCCTGGGCCGGTGACCGTTTCCTCGGCGGTGAATTCCGTTTCGCCACCGACCGGCAGCTGACCGGATACGTCCTGGGCCAGAAATGGAAGGGGCTCAAACTCAAGGCGCAGTACGCCGATTCCCCTTTCGTCACCGAGCAGAACCATCCGGAACTGCCGTGGCGTATCGGCTATGTGCAGTCCGCGAAGGTCTGGACGACCGTTCCGGCTCGATTCAGGCCTTTCATGCGGCAGCAGGTGCGCTGGAAGAAGAGCTTCATCCGCAATCTGTTCTTCACCGGCACCTTCATGTGGCGGCGCGGGCTCGGTCCGGCGGTGCTCTTCTACGGGCACGTCCTGTGGGTGCTGTGCGCCCCGCTGATGGCCGTACGCCACCTGGTGTGGGCGCCGTACCACGGGCTGTGGTTCCTGACCGGGCTGTATCTGGGGGGTGTTCTCCTCAAGGGCGTGGTGTGGGGCCTGGCCTTCAAGGCGGACAACCCCCGCTCCACGCGGTGGCGGTACCGGCCGCTGATGAGCCTGTTGTCGTCGGTGGTGCTGTCCTGGCTGCTGCCGTACTCGCTGCTGACCATCCGGCGCGGTGTCTGGTCGAGGAGGCTGTCATGAAGGCCGTACGAGCCGTCGGGCGCGCTCTGGCTGCGCTGCTGGCCACGGGCGTCGTCATCGCCCTGTATCTGCTGGTGCTGACCCGGGGGAGCTGGCAGCCGTGGACCGCCCTGTGACCGGGAGGCGGTCCCGCCTCACCGCCCGTCTGCGCCGCGGCGGCGTCCGCACCGCGCTGGCCGCCCTGACCGCACTCGTGCTCACCGTGCCCTTCGTGGTCGCGTGGCGGGTCTACGTCGACCAGCGCAACGTCAGCCGCCAGGTGAGCGTGCCGGCCGCGCGGGTGGACGCGGCGACCACCGCGCGCTGGAAGGCCGTCGGGGCCGGTCTCCCGGAGCGCGCGGCCCCTGTGATCCTCACCTACCACGACCTCAAGCCGCACAGCGGAAGTCGGTACATCGTGGACCCCGCCGTGTTCGAACGGCAGCTCAGTGCCCTGCGGACGGCGGGTTACCGCACCCTGACCACCGACGAGTTCGTCGCCTACCTGCTCGGCGGCCCGGTGCCGCCGCGCTCGGTGATGCTGACCTTCGACGACGGCACGCACGGTCTGTGGACCTACGGGGACCGCATTCTCGCGCGGCACCGGATGAACGCCGTCTCGTTTCTCATCACCGGCCGGGTGGGCCGGCACCGGCCCTACTACCTGTCCTGGCAGGAGATCGCGCGGATGGCCCGCTCGGGCCGCTGGGACTTTGAGGACCACACCCACGACCTGCACAGCCGCACCCGGATCGGCCCGCACGGAGAGCTGGGCTCGCTGCTCGCCCACCGCAGGTTCCTGGGGTCCACCGGGCAACTGGAGAGTACCGAGCACTATCAGCGGCGGGTGAGGGCGGACTTCACTCGCTCCCGGCAGGAGTTCGCCCGGCACGGACTGGGGCAGCCCCGACTGTTCGCCTACCCGTTCTCATCGCTGCCTGAGAACCGCCGGTACGTTCGCGACCTGATCAAGCGGTTCTTCGCAGGAGCCTTCACGGACAAGAGTGGACACCCGGAGCCGGTCGCCCACCGATCAGCGGTCGGCCAGGAGTACCAGCGTCTTGAGGTGTTCGCAGATACCACTGCCGACACTCTGCTCTCCCGGGTGGCGGCCCGTACACAGGTGTCTCCCTCGGGTGATCCGCTGCGCCACCCGGAACGCTGGACAGGTGCCGACTGGAGACCGCTCGGAAGCACCGACGTGCTCACCGGGAAGGGTTCGGTCTCCGACCGCTACGTCTACGGTGCCTACGCTCCGTACGGCGCTGCCGACTGGGACCACTACACAGTCAAGGCGGGCGTGACCGACCTGAGCGAAAGGAATGGCAGCGGCACGGTATTCGCGAGGGTCGGCGGGGTCAGTCCTGTCGGCGTGCGGGTCTCCTACCACACTGCCCAACTGGTCGGCGGGACACCTGACCGCGTCCTGGCCGAGCAGGCGCTGCCCCCCGGCCCCTCCCACGAGGTCCGGCTGACGGTGGACGGTGCCAGGACCGAGGCGGTGGTGGACGGCCGCCACCGTTTCACCGTGCCGAACAGCAGCGGGGTGCGCGGCACCGGCGGGATCGCGCTGGCCCTGTCCCGCGGGGAGACCGGGCCGTCCTGGCCCGCGTTCGCCCACGTGGAGACCGCCCCGCTGCCCGGCCCGCCCGCCGCCGCCCGGCCCTTCGACGGCCCGGCCGGCTGGACCGACGGGGACGGCCACCGGGCGCGGGCGGTGATCGGCGCCGGTGGCGTGCAGCCGATCGGCTCGCGCGGCTGGAGCTTGGCCACCTACCGGCCCGGCAGCACCGCGCGCTGGTCCGGCTACACACTGAGCACCCGGCTGACGGGGCTGTCGGAGGAGGGGCTGCACAGCTCGGTCATGGTGCGCCGCGGCGCTCCGGACCAGCTCACGGTCCGCCTGTCCCGCGGCTGGATCACGCTCCTGGCCGGACCCGGCGCCCATCCTCGTACCGTGCTCTCGCGCAAGTTGCCGGAAGCCGCGGAACGGGACGTCCGGGTGACGCTCGGGGCGCGGAGGACGGACGTCACCGTGGGCGCCGGGCTGGTGCACACGTCCGTGCCCGCCGCGGGCGGCACCGGCGGCATCGCGCTCGGCGTGTATCGGCGGTCACCGGACCAGCCGTGGCCCGGGTTCGAGGAATGCGCGGTCGGCGGAGGGCGTACGGCGTGATCCGGCGGCTCGTACGGCGTCGGCGGGCAGGGCTCCTCACCGGGGTCCTGCTCGCCGTGCTGCTGGTGTCGGCGTTCGCGGGCGGACTGACGCTGCGCGACACCGGCCGGAGCGGCCCGCCCTCGGAGTTCCGGCCCGAGTTTCCCGAACGGGGCCTGGTCACCAACGAGTTCGCGTACTGGCATCCCGACGCCCCCGGCGCGCGCCACTCCCCCGACTGGACCATGACCAGCGGCTCGCTGTTCGGGCTCGACGGCGCGGGCTGGTCCGGACGCCCCGACGGCGGGCGTCCCGACGCCGAGTCCGTCCGGGCCACGGACTCGGCGGTCTTCCGGCTGGCCTCGCGGCGCCGGGACTTCGGTGACACCCGGCTGTCCCTGCGGCTGCGTCTGACGGACCTGGTGACGACACCGCGCACCCCGGCACAGCCGTACGACGGTGTCCATCTGTGGCTGCGCTTCCACAGTGAGCAGGAGTGCTACGCGGTCAGCGTGGTCCGCCGGGACGGGCAGGTCGTGGTGAAGCGCAAGACACCCGGCGGCCCGGCCAACGGGGGCACCTATGTGACCCTCGCCACCGCGTCGGCCACGCTCGCGCCGGACGCCTGGGCCCTTGCCGTGGCCACCGCCACGAATCTCCCGGACGGCCGGGTGCGCATCACGCTGGAGCTCGAGGGCCACCAGGTGCTGGACGTGACCGACGCCACGCCCGGAGGCCTCTACCAACCCGGCGGAGTCGGCATCCGCGGTGACAACACCGAGTTCATGTTCCGTGACTTCTCGGCACAGTCGGAATGACATAAACGGGACCAATGCCCTACCGGCCGGTAGCTTTGATCGATCATCGCTCATTTGTTACGTAAAGATTTCATCTGAGAGCAATATCTGGCACTCAGTGCCTTGCACGGTGGCACGCGGTGTCTTACGTTGAGGGAAGTCCGGGCGGCCGGCGTGCAGAGACCATACGTACGCCGGCTGTCCCAGCAAGTCATCGATTTGCCCGCCCGGACGCCTGCGTCACAGGCAACCTCCCGCGCCACAAAGCGCTGCCGAACAGCATGACCGCCGAACCGACGGCACCGACGTAACCCTCAGCGTCTCCCCTCAAGACGCCATTCGCCGGAGGCAACACCGTGACCGTGAAGGAAATCCTGGACGCGATCCAGTCGCCGGACTCGACTCCGGCCGACTTCGCCGCCATGCCGCTCCCCGAGTCGTACCGCGCGATCACCGTGCACAAGGACGAGACGGAGATGTTCGCGGGTCTGGAGACCCGCGACAAGGACCCGCGCAAGTCGATCCACCTCGACGAGGTGGCCCTGCCCGAGCTGGGCCCGGGCGAGGCGCTCGTCGCCGTCATGGCATCGAGTGTCAACTACAACTCGGTGTGGACCTCGATCTTCGAGCCGCTGTCGACCTTCGGGTTCCTGGAGCGCTACGGCCGCACCAACGACCTGGCCAAGCGGCACGACCTGCCGTACCACATCATCGGCTCCGACCTCGCGGGCGTCGTCCTGCGCACCGGCCCGGGCGTCAACGCCTGGAAGCCCGGTGACGAGGTCGTCGCGCACTGCCTGAGCGTGGAGCTGGAGTCCTCCGACGGCCACAACGACACCATGCTCGACCCCGAGCAGCGGATCTGGGGCTTCGAGACCAACTTCGGCGGCCTCGCCGAGATCGCGCTCGTCAAGTCCAACCAGCTGATGCCCAAGCCCGACCACCTATCGTGGGAGGAGGCGGCCGCCCCCGGACTGGTCAACTCCACCGCCTACCGCCAGCTGGTCTCCCGCAACGGCGCCGGGATGAAGCAGGGCGACAACGTCCTGATCTGGGGTGCGAGCGGCGGACTCGGCTCGTACGCCACACAGTTCGCGCTCGCGGGCGGTGCCAACCCGATCTGTGTCGTGTCCTCGCCGCAGAAGGCGGAGATCTGCCGGGCGATGGGCGCCGACGCGATCATCGACCGCAACGCCGAGGGCTACAAGTTCTGGAAGGACGAGAACACCCAGGACCCCAAGGAGTGGAAGCGCTTCGGCAAGCGCATCCGCGAACTCACCGGCGGCGAGGACATCGACATCGTCTTCGAGCACCCCGGCCGCGAGACCTTCGGCGCGAGCGTCTTCGTCACCCGCAAGGGCGGCACCATCACCACCTGCGCCTCGACCTCGGGCTACATGCACGAGTACGACAACCGCTACCTGTGGATGTCCCTGAAGCGGATCATCGGCTCGCACTTCGCCAACTACCGCGAGGCCTGGGAGGCCAACCGGCTGATCGCGAAGGGCAAGATCCACCCGACCCTGTCGAAGGTGTACTCCCTGGAGGAGACCGGCCAGGCGGCCTACGACGTGCACCGCAACCTCCACCAGGGCAAGGTCGGCGTCCTGTGCCTGTCCCCCGAGGAGGGCCTGGGCGTGCGCGACGAGGAGAAGCGCGCCCAGCACATCGACGCCATCAACCGCTTCCGCAACATCTGAGACACCCGGGGCCATAGATGACAGAGCGTCAGACCGCGTCTGCGACTGAGCCGGTGTCGAAAGAGACGAAGACAAGGGAGCGAAGCGACCGCGGGCTGAGGAACGTCGACACCGGCACGGAGCACCCTCAGTCGCAGACGCAAAAGGAAAGAGACCGGCCGTGGCTCATGCGCACGTACGCCGGTCACTCCACGGCCGAGGCGTCCAACGAGCTGTACCGGCGCAACCTCGCCAAGGGCCAGACCGGTCTGTCGGTGGCGTTCGACCTGCCGACGCAGACCGGCTACGACTCCGACCACGTCCTCGCCCGCGGCGAGGTGGGCCGGGTCGGCGTGCCGATCGCGCACCTCGGTGACATGCGCCGGCTGTTCCAGGACATCCCCCTGGAGCAGATGAACACCTCGATGACGATCAACGCCACGGCCATGTGGCTGCTGGCGCTCTACCAGGTGGTGGCCGAGGAGCAGGGCGCGGACATCACCCAGCTCCAGGGCACGACCCAGAACGACATCGTCAAGGAGTACCTGTCCCGGGGGACGCACGTCTTCCCGCCGGAGCCGAGCCTCCGCCTGACGACCGACATGATCGCGTACACGGTCTCCCACCTCCCGAAGTGGAACCCGATCAACATCTGCAGCTACCACCTGCAGGAGGCGGGCGCCACGCCGGTCCAGGAGATCGCGTACGCGATGTCGACGGCGATCGCGGTCCTGGACGCCGTCCGGGACTCCGGCCAGGTGCCGCAGGAGCGCATGGGCGATGTCGTCGGCCGTATCTCCTTCTTCGTGAACGCGGGCGTCCGGTTCATCGAGGAGATGTGCAAGATGCGCGCGTTCGGGCGCATCTGGGACAAGGTCACGCGTGAGCGCTACGGCATCGAGAACCCCAAGCACCGCCGCTTCCGGTACGGCGTCCAGGTCAACTCCCTCGGTCTGACCGAGGCGCAGCCGGAGAACAACGTCCAGCGGATCGTCCTCGAGATGCTGGCCGTGACCCTCTCGAAGGGCGCACGCGCGCGTGCCGTCCAGCTGCCGGCCTGGAACGAGGCCCTGGGGCTCCCCCGGCCCTGGGACCAGCAGTGGTCGCTGCGCATGCAGCAGGTGCTGGCCTACGAGAGCGATCTGCTGGAGTACGAGGACATCTTCGAGGGCTCGCACGTCGTCGAGGCGAAGGTCGAACAGCTCGTCGAGGAGTCCCTCGCGGAGATCGACCGGATCCAGGAGATGGGCGGCGCGATGGCCGCCGTCGAGTCGGGCTACCTCAAGTCGCAGCTCGTCTCCTCGCACGCCGAGCGCCGGGCCCGTATCGAGTCCGGGCAGGAGAAGATCATCGGCGTCAACATCTTCGAGACGACCGAGCCGAACCCACTGACCGCTGACCTGGACACCGCCATCCAGACGGTGGACCCGGCCGTCGAGGCCCGGGTGATCGCCGGGCTCCAGCACTGGCGCGACACGCGCTACCAGCCGCCCTTCAACCACCCGCGCCCCTGCAAGGCGCTGGAGAAGCTGAAGGAGGCCGCCAAGGGCACCGACAACCTCATGGAGGCCACCGTGGAGTGCGCCCGCGCGGGGGTCACGACCGGCGAGTGGGCCGGGGCCCTGCGGGAGGTGTTCGGCGAGTTCCGGGCGCCCACCGGCGTCTCCTCCGCGCCGGTGGCGGTCCCCGCGGAGGCGGGCTCGGCCATGGCCGACGTCCGCCGCCGGGTCGAGGTGACCGCCAAGGACCTCGGCGTCGGCAAGCTGCGCTTCCTGGTCGGCAAGCCGGGCCTGGACGGGCACTCCAACGGGGCCGAGCAGATAGCCGTACGCGCGCGTGACGCGGGCTTCGAGGTGGTGTACCAGGGCATCCGGCTGACCCCGGAGCAGATCGTGGACGCGGCCATCGCCGAGGACGTGCACGCGGTCGGCCTGTCCATCCTGTCCGGCTCGCACGCCCAGCTGGTGCCGGACGTGCTCGAGAGGCTGCATGTGGCAGGCGCCACAGAGGTACCTGTCATTGCCGGTGGGATCATCCCCAATGGAGACGCCGAGCAATTGCGGGCAGCCGGAGTGGCCGCTGTCTTCACCCCGAAGGACTTCGACATCACCGGCATCATCGGCCGCATCGTCGACGAGATCCGGAAAGCGAACAAGCTCGACCCCCTGGAGGTCCCCGCATGACGACCGTCAACCGCCTTCGCCCGCGGCGCTCCTGTCTGGCCGTGCCGGGCAGCAACCCCCGCTTCCTGGAGAAGGCGCAGGGCCTCCCGGCGGACCAGGTCTTCCTCGACCTGGAGGACGCGTGCGCCCCGCTCGCCAAGCCCGAGGCGCGGCACACCATCGTCAAGTTCCTCAACGAGGGCGACTGGACCGGCAAGACGAGGGTCGTGCGTGTCAACGACTGGACGACCGAGTGGACGTACCGCGATGTCGTCACGGTCGTCGAGGGCGCCGGCCAGAACCTCGACTGCATCATGCTGCCGAAGGTGCAGAGCGCCGAGCAGATCGTCGCGCTGGATCTCCTGCTGACCCAGATCGAGAAGACGATGGGCTTCGAGGTCGGCAAGATCGGCATCGAGGCGCAGATCGAGAACGCGCAGGGCCTCAACAACGTCAACGAGATCGCGACCGCGTCCCAGCGCGTCGAGACGATCATCTTCGGCCCGGCCGACTTCATGGCGTCGATCAACATGAAGTCGCTGGTCGTGGGCGAGCAGCCGCCCGGCTACCCGGCGGACGCCTACCACTACATCCTGATGAAGATCCTGATGGCGGCCCGCGCCAACAACCTCCAGGCGATCGACGGCCCATACCTGCAGATCCGCAACATCGACGGCTACCGCGAGGTCGCCCAGCGTGCCGCGGCCCTCGGCTTCGACGGCAAGTGGGTGCTGCACCCGGGCCAGGTCGAGGCGTCCAACGAGATCTTCTCGCCCTCCCAGGAGGACTACGACCACGCCGAGCTGATCCTGGACGCGTACGACTACTACACCTCCGAGGCGGGCGGCAAGAAGGGCTCGGCGATGCTCGGCGACGAGATGATCGACGAGGCCAGCCGCAAGATGGCGCTGGTCATCTCCGGCAAGGGACGTGCGGCGGGCATGCAGCGCACGTCGAAGTTCGAGATTCCGGAGGCGTAGGACCATGCAGTTCGGACGCACCTACGAGGAGTTCGAGGTCGGGGCGGTCTACAAGCACTGGCCCGGAAAGACGGTCACGGAGTACGACGACCACCTCTTCTGCCTGCTCACCATGAACCACCACCCGCTCCACATGGACGTCAACTACGCCGAGAAGACGACGGACTTCGGCAAGAACGTCGTGGTCGGGAACTACATCTACTCGCTGCTGCTCGGCATGTCCGTACCGGACGTCTCCGGCAAGGCGATCGCCAACCTGGAGATCGAGTCGCTCAAGCACGTGGCGCCGACCTTCCACGGCGACACCATCTACGGCCAGACGACCGTGCTGGACAAGTGGCCCTCCAAGTCGAAGAACGACCGCGGGATCGTGTACGTCGAGACCAAGGGCTACAAGCAGGACGGCACGCTGGTCTGCGTGTTCCGCCGCAAGGTCATGGTGCCCACCGAGACCTACATCAAGGAGCGCGGCGGCGAACAGCCCGGCCGCCCGGAACTTCAGGAGGGCTGAGCCCATGGCACGCCTCGCCCAGACCCACGGCCTCACGGACATCCAGCAGGAGATCCTTTCCACCGTCCGGGACTTCGTGGACAAGGAGATCCTCCCGGTCGCGACCGAGCTGGAGCACCGCGACGAGTACCCGCAGCAGATCGTCGACGGGCTCAAGGAGTTGGGCCTGTTCGGCCTGATGATCCCCGAGGAGTACGGCGGTCTGGGCGAGTCGCTCCTGACGTACGCGCTGTGCGTGGAGGAGATCGCCCGCGGCTGGATGTCGGTGTCCGGCATCATCAACACCCACTTCATCGTGGCGTACATGCTCAAGCAGCACGGCACGCAGGAGCAGAAGGACCACTTCCTGCCGCGGATGGCGGCCGGCGACGTGCGGGGCGCCTTCTCGATGTCGGAGCCGGGTCTCGGTTCCGACGTGTCGGCCATCACGTCCAAGGCGGTCAGGGACGGCGACGAATACGTCCTGAACGGCCAGAAGATGTGGCTCACGAATGGCGGAACGTCAACTTTGGTCGCCGTTCTCGTCCGAAGTGACGAAGGACACTCCCCCGAAGAGGCGGCCGCCAAACCGCACAAGTCGATGACGACCTTCCTGATCGAGAAGGAACCCGGCTTCGGAGAGGTCCGCCCCGGCCTCACCATCCCCGGGAAGATCGACAAGATGGGCTACAAGGGCGTCGACACCACCGAGCTGATCATGGATGGCCTGCGGCTTCCGGCCGATCGGGTCCTCGGCGGGACCACCGGCCGAGGTTTTTACCAAATGATGGACGGCGTCGAGGTGGGCCGCGTGAATGTGGCGGCGCGTGGCTGCGGCGTCGCTCAGCGTGCCTTCGAGCTGGGCGTCTCGTACGCCCAGCAGCGGCACACCTTCGGCAAGCCGATCGCTCAGCACCAGGCGATTCAGTTCAAGCTGGCCGAGATGGCTACCAAGGTCGAGGCCGCGCATGCGATGATGGTCAACGCGGCACGCAAAAAGGACTCCGGGGAGCGAAACGACCTTGAGGCAGGGATGGCGAAGTACCTCGCCTCCGAATACTGCAAGGAGGTCGTCGAAGACGCCTTCCGGATCCACGGCGGCTACGGCTTCTCCAAGGAGTACGAGATCGAGCGCCTCTACCGTGAGGCTCCGATGCTGCTGATCGGCGAAGGTACCGCCGAGATCCAGAAAATGATCATCGGTCGCAGGCTGCTCGAAGAGTATCGGTTCCAGGGCTAGATGTCCGGATACGGAGTGTTTTCTTGGAGAAGAAGATCACACCCCGTCAGGACGGTTCAGCCGCCGACTCGGCTTCCTGGCTTGCCCAGTTGTGGCCCGCGACCGGTACGATCCCGGTAAGCCGCCGTCCCCCGTCTAGTGCGCGGCATCATCCGCTACGAAGGTCATCCATGCCCCACAGCCAAACCTCTGCACCTCGCGACAGCCGGGCAGGCGTACGCCTCGCGCGCGGAGCATCGCCGTGGCTCCTGCCGACCGTCGCCACCGCAGCACTGAGCCTGGTACGCGCGCGCAAGTCCGGCGCCGCCAAGGCCGTCGCCGTGCCCGCCACCGCGCTGGCGGCGGGCATGCTGTGGTTCTTCCGCGACCCCGAGCGCGAGATCGCCCCGGGCCGGGTCATCTCGCCCGCCGACGGTGTGGTGCAGAGCATCATGCCGTGGAAGGACGGTCGCACCCGCGTCGCGATCTTCATGAGCCCGCTCAACGTCCACGTCAACCGCGCGCCGCTCTCCGGCACGGTGACGTCGGTCGAGCACATCCCCGGTGGGTTCGTTCCGGCGTTCAACAAGGAGAGCGAGAACAACGAGCGCGTCGTCTGGCACTTCGACACCGAACTCGGTGACATCGAGATGATCCAGATCGCCGGCGCGGTGGCCCGTCGCATCGTCCCCTACATCCCGCAGGGCACGAAGGTCGAGCAGGGTGACCGCATCGGTCTGATCCGGTTCGGCTCGCGCGTCGACATCTACCTGCCCGCGGGCGTCGAGGTCGCGGTCGAGGTCGGGCAGAAGACGGTGGCTGGGGTGACTCGCATTGACCGTGATTGATCCTGAGACCCAGGCGGGCTGGGTGCCCGAGGCCGACGAGGTCGACGACGAGGAGGAGATGCCTCTTTCTCTCCGCCTGTCGATAGCGGACACCCTCACCCTCGGCAACGCCACATGCGGTTTCATGGCGGTGTACTTCACCACCACCGGCATCCTGATCCCGCACCTGACCGACAGCCAGGAATCCGGCATGGCGCGCAACAGCGCGGCCACGGCGGTCATCCTGATGCTGTGCGCGGCGGTCTTCGACCTCTTCGACGGCCTGGTGGCGCGCAAGCTGCGCTCCTCGCCGATGGGCGCGGAGCTGGACAACCTCTCGGACCTGATCAGCTTCGGTCTCGCGCCGGCGTACTTCGTGCTCGTCTACGGCATGGTCGCCGACGACGCCTCGCAGCGGGTGGCGGCGGTGGGTGCCGTGGTGGTGCTGCTTGCGGTGGTGCTGCGACTGGCCAGATTCTCCTGCGTGACCCCGGCGAACGGCATGTTCCAGGGCATGCCGTCCCCGTTCGGCGCGCTCACGGTGGTCGCGATCGTGCTGCTGGAGCTGCCCTTCGTGGCGACGCTCCTGGCGATCCTGGGCACCGCGTGGCTGATGGTGAGCCGGGTGGAGTACCCGAAGCCGCGGGGGCGGCTCGCGGGAGCGATGCTCGCCTGGATCGTGCTGGCGATGGGTCTGCTCGCGGCCTGGGCCTTCGGCGCTCCCAGCGGCCAGCTCCTGCTCCAGACCGGCTGCGCCCTGCAGCTCGTCATGGGCGCGGTGATCCCCTTGTTCGCCACGGCCCGCCGGGTGAACAACTTCCGCGGCAACAGGCGCGAGGCGCGGGCGGCACAGCTGCCGTAGCGCTTGCGGCGTTGTACTCCGAGGGGCCCGAACCGATATCGGTTCGGGCCCCTCGGCTGTGTCGGCACCGGTTCAGTCATGACGGGTCACCGGCTCGGCCCTGGACGCGGCCCGGCTTGGACGGTGGCCCAGCCCGGGCACCGGCTCCACTCCAGGCAGCGGCCCGGCCCGGACGGCGGCTCAGACCGGGCACCGGCTCCACTCGGCGAGCGGCTCGGTCGGGATGCCGGCTCGGTCCGGCCGACAGTTCGGCCCGGTCGGCAGCTCGAGCCCGTCCACGAGCTTGCCCCGACACCCGCTCAGCCCCGTCGGCTGCCCGGCCCCTGGTCCGCGCCCCCGTGCAAGGTGGTCCAACGCAAAGGCGCGCTCAGATCAGGAAGTCGCGGCCGATCCGTTCCGCCACGGCCTCCAGGATCGGGCCCGCCTCGGAGATGCACCTCTGGATGTCGGGCTCGGTGTCGGTGAGGGGGTAGGCGCGGCGGATGCCCGCGCGGCCGAGGGCCTCCGGGGGCAGGGCGAGGCGGCCGCAGACGGCGACGACCTCCTTGTCCTTCGCGCGGGCGGCCGCGGCGACGCCCGCCGGAGCCTTGCCGTGCAGGGTCTGCTCGTCGAGGGAGCCCTCGCCGGTGATCACCAGGTCCGCCCACTCCAGCGCGGGCGCGAAGCCGAGGACATCGAGCATGACCTCGATGCCGGGGCGGAACCGGGCGCCGAGCAGGAGGGCGCCGTAGCCGATGCCGCCGGCCGCGCCCGCACCCGGTGCGGCGGCGTACTCGGCGGCCTTCGCGCCGACAGCCTCCTCCAGCACCTTCGCGTAGTGGGCGAGGGCGCTGTCCAGGGCCGCCACGTCGTCCGGGGAGGCGCCCTTCTGCGGGCCGTAGATCGCGGGGGCGCCCTTGGGGCCGGTCAGCGGGTTGTCGACGTCGCTGGCCAGGATGAACTCGACGGCCGCGAGCCGCGGGTCCAGGCCGGAGAGGTCGGCCGAGGCGAGGTCGGCGAGGCCTTCGCCGCCGGGGGCCACGGGCTCGCCGTCGGCGTCCAGGAAGCGGGCGCCGAGCGCGGAGAGCATGCCGGCGCCGCCGTCGGTGGTGGCGCTGCCGCCGACGCCGAACACGATCGTGCGGGCACCGGCGTCCAGCGCGGCGCGCAGAAGCTCTCCGGAGCCGTACGTGGATGCCGTGAGCGGGGCGAAGACGCCCGCGGGCAGCCGCTGGAGCCCGCTGGCCTCGGCCATCTCCACCACAGCGGTGTCCGCGCGTACCGCGAAGGCGGCCGTGATCTCCTGGCCGAGGGGCCCGGCGACCGCCACTTCCCGGCGCTCGAAACCGGCCGCGACCGCCGCGGCGACGGTGCCGTCACCGCCGTCGGCGACGGGCAGCGACTCCACCTCCAGGTCCGGCACGACCCGGCGCAGCCCGGCTGTCACCCGCTCGGCGACCTGTACGGCCGTGAGCGAGCCCTTGAACTTGTCCGCGGCGATGAGCACGCGCTGTGTCACGTCTTCCCCTTGCTCTCCGGGCCTCGCGCACGTCAAGGCCAGTCGCGCCGTTGCGACCTTAACCGGAGACGCCCCCCGGCGTCATGCGCAGAGGGCGAGGACACCGAGTCCGCCGTCACCAACGGCCTCGGGCACACCGGGCGCATCGTCACCGCCGCCGCCTGCCTGCTCGCGGTGAGCTTCTTCGCCTTCGGTACGGCCAAGCTCAGCTTCATGCAGATGTTCGGCCTCGGCAGCGGGCTGGCCATCCTCATCGACGCCGTCGCCATCCGCGGTGTCCTCGTCGCAGCAGCGATGCGCCTGCTCGGCGGCTCGGCCTGGTACGCGCCCGGCTTCCTGCGCAGGTTCCACAGCCGGTTCGGCCTCAGCGAAAACGCGCCCGAGCCCGCTGCCGAGCCCGAACCCGCAGTTTCGCGGGGTTGACTCCGGCCCACAGCGTCCTGCCCGGCGCAGAGTCCGGCCGGGGTGACACAGCCCAGCGGGCCGCGAGCTTGCTGACGAGGCTGCGCCCCCGGCTGTTCTCGGAGTACGGATGATCCAGGGTGCACGGACCGGCGGGGCGGGCGGCAGCAGCCCCCGCCCCGCCGGTCGTCAAGCGAGGACGGTTTGCGTGCGACTGGGGACTCGGGTGTTCACCGAGCAAAGGCCCAACTACGCTTGCCCTATGACAACAGACCCCGTTCGGCTACGAGCGGCGATCGGGCGGGGCTTCAGCACGTGCGACGCGCTGCAGCCATGAGACCCAACTACTGGAGCACATGCCAAGCGGCCTGCTCTGGGCGCAGTTGAGGACGGTGACCGACATCCACAACCAAAAGCAGCCGGTCCGGTTCTCCGTCCGGTCCGAGGTGGTCGACGGCGTCCTGGTCGTTACGGCGGACGGCGAGATCGACCACGACGTCATGGACGACTTCGGCCGAGCGCTGCTGTCCCAGGACGCCCCGGCGCCGCCCCGGATCGTGGTGGATCTCAGCGGGGTGACGTTTCTGGACTCCAGCGGGATCAACGTCTTCATCGCCGCCTACCGCCGCGTGAGCCAGGCTCAGGGGTGGCTGCGCATCGCCGGCGCCCGGGACCCGATGCTGTACCTGATGCAGATCGTCGGCATCGACGCCCTCATCGACTGCCATCCCAGCGTCGGACAGGCTCTGAAGGCCTGACATTCCTGCCGCGCACGATCAGGGCCTGTCCGTCGGGTGTTTCGTCGACGGCCAGGCCCTGCTGGACCAGCACCCCTGCCACTGCGGCCTGGACCAACGCTCGCACGCTGTCGCCGCTCGAAGCGCGACCGGCTTCACGAGCCAGAGAGGTGAACTCGTCCGACGCGGTCCAGTTGACCGCAACCCCCGCGTCCACCTCCGTCAACCGCAACCCCCGGACGTCACTGTCCGCGTCACCCACCGGGAAACCAGCCTGGACCAGGACAGAGCGCACCCGCGGAATGAGATCAGTCGGCCCGCCTGGCACCCCTGCCGCCTGCCCGTAAAAGTTCAGACCATGCCAACCGATTTCTCTCACGCCGATCATGCGGACGCGCTGGCGTGAGGCACAGACGCGCGCGCGAGACGAGAGCGACCCCGAGTAAAGCCGACCCGGGTCGCCGGGCCGGTAGCCGGCGTGGTCGAATTGTTCGCTGGTTTGGGGGTAACGGAGACGGGTACCCCCGGCACTTTGGACGCGAGGCGGATGTATGGACCTGGCTGGGCAGGACGAGGGCCAGGAGCCCCTCGTTGCACGTCCGATCATGGTGTTCGCCTGTTTCGAGGGCAGTGAGGAGATCGCCGCCGCCCGCGACACCGCCCGCACGTTCCTCACCTCCGTACAAGCCGTCCACGGACTGCCCGTCTCGAAACGCGCCATGGGCATGGTGCAACTGGTGGTCAGCGAGCTGATCACCAACGCCCGCAAATACGCGCCCGGACCCTGCCTGCTCGACCTGGAGATCGTCGACGGCGCCGTCGAGATCAGCGTGTGGGACAGCAGCCCCACCCCGCCCTCGGTCCTCGGGGCCGACCCCGGCCGGATCGGCCAGCACGGCCTGGAGATCGTCATGGCCGTCTCCCAGCGTTTCGCCGTCCAACGCGAACCCGTCGGCAAACGGATCACCGCAGCCGTCACCCTCGCCGACGACCCCGGCGGAGACGTCGCCGGCCACCAGATCCTCTAACGCCCGCCACCCGGCCACAACGAACTCTGTCATCGCGCCGTGTCCATGTCGCGGGCCCTCTTGCCCTGTCGTGCACAGGAAGCATGAGCGAGGGCACCGGCGCCACGACCACAGCACCGACGTCAAAGGACACCGATTCCTGCCTCGGCATCACGGACGATCACGGTCTGGTCGAACTTGGGTATGAACAGCGACATTCCTGGACCCCCTGACATCGGTACGGACGCGAGCGGCTCATCGTCACGGCTGCGCGGGAGCTGGCGGAGGCGGAGCGCTGGAACGCGGTCACCACACGGCGGCTGGCCGCCGAGATCGAGTACAGCCAGCCGGTCCGCTACAGCCACTTCAAGGGCAAGGACGCGATCATGACGGCGGTCGCGGTGGAGGGCTGCGCCGAACTGGCCACGGAGTTGGCGGCGGCGCGCAGGGCGGTGACGGAAGGGCCGGGGACGTCCGGCCCGCGCGCGGCGGGCGTGCGTGAGCTGCTGGCCGCGGTCGGCGAGGCGTACACGGCGTTCGCCCGACGGCGGCCCGCGCAGTACGACGCGATGTTCACCCACGTCGTGGGGCTGCCGTTCGCCACGGCGGAGGCACCGGCCGCGCTGTGGGAGGCGTTCGACGAGCTGGCGCGGGCGGTCGAACCGATCGCGGCCGAGGGCGACGAGCCCGGTCTGCTCACGGAGACGTACCGGGCGAGCCTGCACGGCCTGGTGACACTGATGCGCAGCGGCCGTCTGCCCGAAGAGACCCACGGACGCCGCCTGACCCTGCTCACCGGTCGCTTCGCGGTGCGCACCGACTGACGGCCGACTTCCTGTGGCGGCTGCCGGCCCCGGGAAGACCTCAGTCGACGCGGCGATGTACGAGCGATGAGCGCCGCGGTGGCCAGGGTGTCGGCGGAGCCGGGCGAGGCTCCCGTCCAGCGCGGCTGCGGCCCGGCTGGTGCAGGGCGCGGGCAGCGGCCTGGTCACCCCCAGATCCTGTCGCTCATCCGGGCCGCTACCCCCGCAACACGCCGACCGCGTGCGCTGGGCCTGTACGGCGCCACCATGGCCGTTGCGTCACTGGCCGGGCCGCTGATCGGTGGCCTCGTCCTCAGCGCCGCGGGCAGGGTGGCGATCGTGACCGGGGCAAACGGCGGCCTGGACTTCGAAACCGCCCGAGCACGGGCAGAACACGGGGCCACGGTTGTCCTGGCCGTGCGGGACGTCGAGAAGGGCAAGAAGGCGGCCGCACGGTGACGGGCAATGTCACCGTGCAGGAGCTGGGCCTGACGACGCTGGAGTCGTCCGCTCCGCCGCGGCCGACCTGCACGGAACGTTCCCGGGCATCGACCTGCTGATCAACAACGCCGGCGTGATGTACCCGCCGAAGCAGAACACCCGGGACCTGGTCAGGCGGCATGTTGATACTCGTGGAGGGTGCCGCCGTGTCGCGCCCGCCGTCGTATGTCCAGATGGGCGATCCGGTCCGGGTCCTCGATCGGAGCGGGCAGCGAGTGGAGAGGACGGGCATTCGCAAGACCCTGGTGCGGCCGGTGCTCGTTGTAGAACGTCTCGAACTCGCGCAGGGCGCGCAGGAGATGGCGCTGGTTCCAGATCAACGTACGGTCTAGCAGCTCTCGCCTGCAGATCTGCACCCACCGCTCCATGATCGAGTTCATGCACGGCATCCGGACGCCGCTGAGCACCACCTGGATACCCGCGTCCTTGAGCACCTCGTCGAACGGCCGTGGGAACGTCCCGTCCCGATCCCTGATCAGACGAGGTCCCGGACTGCTTCGGTGGGCTAACCGGCGGTCGTGGTCCCGCTGACCGTGGCCGCGGGGCCGGTGCCCGCCGCCGTGACCGCGGCGACCGTCACGCTGTAGGCCGTTCCGGGTTTCAGTCCGCCGATCACCCGGAACATGCCCTTGGCGGAGGGCTGGGTGACCAGGACGTCCCGGCCGGTCACCGCGATCGGATCGCGTCCGTCGGAGACGGTCACCCGGTAACCGACGATCTTCGCGTCACCCGTACTGGTCGGCGGGGTCCAGGCGAGGGTGGCGGCCGTGGCCGCGGCGCGCAGCTTCGGGCTCGTCGGCGCGGCGGGCAGCGCGCTCGCGGCCGTCGGGCTCAGCGGCGCCGAGGCGAGCGAGGGGGCGCCGGTGCCCTGGTCGTTGCTCGCGGCGACGGTCACCGTGAAGGGGCCGCCGCCCGCCGGTAGTCCGTCGATGCGCAGCAGGGCGGTGCGTTTGAACTCGGCCGCGGTGACGGACTGCTGGGCGACCTGACGGCCCGTGGGGTCGTACGCCCGTGCCGTGTAACCGGTCACCGGCGAACCGCCGTCCGCGAAGGTGGGGTTGAAGGTCACGTACAGCGCGTCGGAGCCCGCCGTGCCGGTGCCGACCCGGGCCGGCGCCTCGGGCACGGAGACGCCGCCGACGCGCAGGGTCAGCAGGTGCCGGTATGCGGGTTCGAGTCCGGCGTTCGCGAGGACGTCCGGCGGTACGTCGGACAGTCCGGCCATGATCTTGTTTCCGCTGGTCACCAGGCCCTTGTTGTCCCCGTCGGCGGTGCCTTCCTCCCACCAGTTGTCCTTGATCAGGGTGGGGTCGTTGTTGCCGAGGCCGTCGCGGTAGTCGGTGTGCCGGGAGGCGACGTTGGCGTAGGAGGCGCGGTAGAGGACATTGCCCTCGACGGTCTCGTAGGTGCAGCCGTTGTCGGTGTAGACGCTCTTGCCCAGGCCCCACTGGCCATGGATGACGTTGCCGGTGACCTTCTCACCGTCGGTCAGGGAGGTGCCGGTCAGACCCTGGGTGTAGACGCCGCCGCCGTCGTCGAGCAGTTGCATGTAGTCGAAGACCAAGTTGTCGCGTACGGCGTTGTCGTGGCTGGGATTCGGGGTCGCCGGGTCGCCGATCTTGTCGGGCCAGCCGCCCCATCCCATCGAGATCGCCGAGTAGGCGACGTGGTCGATCTGGTTGTGGGCGATGGTGGTGTGCTGGGCGTAGCCGTTGAGGATGCCCACACCGCCGTGGTACTCGCGGGGCAGCCCGTACAGGTGGTTGTCCGTCACGCGCACGCCCGACGCGGGGGTCTGTCCGTCCACTGAGCCGATCTCCAGCCCGTTGCCGGACACGTCGGTGAAGACGCTCCCGCTGACCGAGGAGTCCGCGCTGCCCGCGCCGAGTTCCAGTCCGGACGCGCCGAGATGGGCGAAGACGTCGTCGGTGAACTCCACGCGCTGGTCGTGGGCGAAGGAGACGTTGCCCGGCATCTTGGTCCAGGAGGCGAACGGGCAGGTTCCGCCGGGGACGTGCTGGCAAAGGCCCTGTGTGGCCCAGCCGCGGTCGCCGGTGATCGTGTAGCCGGCCTGGATCTCGGAGAAGCCCTCCGGCCGGGACGGAGTCAGCCAGGTCGCGTAGCTGAACCGGATGCCGCGGAAGGTGAGGTCATGGACGGGGGCGTCCGCGGTGCCGCGTCCGTCGAGCAGCTTCTCGGCCGCGGCTGCCTCGACGTCGGCGCGGCCGAGGTCCTCGCCCTTGCGGGGAAGGTAGTAGACGGTGTGGTCGCTCTTGTCGAGGTACCACTCGCCGGGCTGGTCGAGGAGTTCGTAGGCGTTCTCGACGTACGACGGCTTGCCGCCGTTGGTGAGGTGGCCGGGGCCGACCATGCTGACCGTGCGGCCGGGGATGTCGGGGAACTCGACCCGTTTGTTGGAGTTGTCCCAGCAGGGCTGCGCCATGGTGACGGTGGTGCCGTCGGCGGAGGCGATCGGGCAGCGTGGCTCGGTCCACTGGCCGAGCCCGTTGCGCTCGATGTTCCACAGCGCTTCGCCGCTGGTGTAGACGAACTCGGCGTCTTCGGGATGCTTCCAGTGGGCGAGGGCGTCGGAGGAGGCGGTGTAGCCGGTCGCGGTCTGGGTCAGTGTGACCGGCACGGTCCCGCGGGCCCGCTGGGCGCGCACTCCGTCGACGTACAACTGCCGTGTGTCGGTGAGTCCTCGGGGAGCGGGAGCGGCCCACAGGCCCTTGTGCCCCGGGGCCCGGTGCCATCCGGCCACTCGGAGCCCGCCGCTGATGACCGTGTCGCCGGCGCCCTGCCAGATCACCCGGTGCCCGTTCGCCCCCGAGTCGCGGGCGTCCAGCACGAGTGGGCCGGTACGGCGATAGGTGCCCGGCGCCAGATGGACCGTCAGGTCGGCGCGCAGGCCGGCGACCCGGGCCCGCACCAGGTCCCGGGCCCGGTCCAGCGTGCGGACGGGGTGCCGGGCGCTGCCGTCGGCGTGGTCGTCGCCTCCGGGGGCCGCATAGACGTCCGCGGAGGCGGCGGGGCCCGGCGCGCCGAGCGCGTGAGCGGCGAGCCCCGGTGGGCCGAAGGCCAGGACCGTGGACACGAGGGCGACGAGGGCGGCTCTGCGGTGCGTTGGCATGGACCCCTCCCGTGGGATCTGGAACTCAACCCAGGGAAAGGTAGGACCACTTGGATGTCAGGTCAATGCGATCGGCGGAATTGCAGGCCTCGTGTGGACGTATCTTGAGAATTCATCGGGCCACTTCAGTCGAAGTGAAGGGTGCCCCTGTGTTGAAGGTGGGGCGGTCGGAGGAAACGACGCCGCCATGGCCGACCAGAACACCCCGGCTTGCCGCGGGATCCAGGCGGTCGACGGGAGGAGGCCGGGATGCCCCGCCTCAGGTGCCGTTCATCAGCGGCATCGGCATCCGCCGCGCCCGGACCTGCCTCCCGCTTCCGCTCCGCAGATCCTCCGCCGGCCCCTCGGTCGCCAGGGCTGTCAGGCGGGTGGCCGGCTTCGCAGGGTCATGTCGGCCACCTACTGGAGTTCGTCGCGGGGGCGCCGCCGGCGGCTTGGACGGCGATGCCGTTCGCCACGGTCATGAGGTAGCGGGCGAGCAGGCCGCAATCGGTGTGGCTTTCCTCGCTTGCGAGCAGATATGTCGGCTCCCGCACTGTCCGGGCCCCCGTGGTCGGGCCGCCGGTTTGACCGGATGCCGCCTCCGCTTTACTCTCGAGTGCATACGGAGGCAGCATCCGTTTGATGCGGCCGCAGGGCAAACGACGGGCAGGAGGGCGCATGAGCGCCGGTGCACAGCGCGAACGCAAGCCCCGCGCGGACGTCCAGCGCAACCGCGCGGCCCTGCTG
>NZ_JBHVYZ010000071.1:0-42028 GCF_042880295.1 Streptomyces sp. NPDC058307 | reverse complement strand
GTACGCGTGGGCGCGCAGCCGGACGAAGGCTTCCTCGAAGTCGACACCGGGCTGCAGCATGAGGATGCCGGCGGCCTGGTCGATCTCGGCGCGGTAACCGCCCAGGTCGTCGAAGGGCGCGGCGTCCGTCCGATCGGTGTCGGACGTGCCGGTGTCCGACGGAACACCCGTCTCAGTGATCCGGGCATCGAGCAGAAGCAGCGCGGCGGTGTCGGCGAAGCCCATCGCGTGGGCAACCGCGTCCGCGTCCAGCTCGACGGAACTGCTGGAGCACAGATCGAGTACGCCGGGGCTGATGGTTCCGGTCCACAGGGGGAAGGCGAAGACCGCTCTTGCTCCGGCTTCCAGAGCCGCGTCGGCGAATACCGTCCAATGTCGTTGGAGTTCACCGGCCAACAGCTCGCGGCAGAGGACCGCCGAGCCCAGGACGTAGGCGTCCACACACGGCCCCTCTCCCAGTATGAGCTGGAGTTCTTCCAGCTGCTGACTGACTGAGTCGGTAGCGCACAGTGGATGACTCGCCCGCCCCCGGAATCTCGCGGACCTCACGGACATCACGGCCCCTCCGACCGGCAGCGCCGCAACCGTCGCCGTACACACGTCGAGGACGCCGATCCGGGCGCTGCGCAGGGCCGCCTGCTCGGCCACGAGAGCCTGGATCCGCGCCGACCGGCTGCCGGGGATCACGGTGACCACCCGGTTGGGGAGTGGTGATCAAGCTCCTCCGGCTTCGCCGCCGTTCGCACCCCCAGGGGAGGAGAACCAACGACGGGAACACGGCGCGGTCGGCCACCCTGCTGACGTCTCCGGCATCCTTCCGGCTCTGGGAGCGGAGAGCGGCCGGGACCGGCTGGTCGGCCCCATCCGCCGAGGTGACACCGAGTGATGCCTGGTGCTCGGCGAGCAGCCGTTCCTGCAGCCGCCGGGCCACGTCCCGGTTCCGCGCGTGCGGGTGAACCCGGATCCCGGTGAAGGTGCGGTCGGCACCGGTGAGCCGGTCGACGGCGAGCGGGAGTGCTCCGTCGAATCCCGGCCACCAGGAGCCGTCGCCGCGTACGGGCAATCCGGACGCGTGCCCCACCGAGTTCGACGCCTCATCGGTCAGCATCGCGAACGCTGATCGCCAGGTGTCATGCGCGTGGTGTGCGGCTGATGGTCTGGGCGCCCGCGCGATCGGATCGGCCCGGGCAGGGCCGTCACAGCACACCGCCCGGGAGAGCAGCCGACGCCGGGGCGAGCCGGTGCGCGGCCTGGTGCACGGGAGAAGGCCGCAGGGACGGTCGGCTCCCGGCGAAGGCATCCGGGAGAGCGAGGAAGAGGGAACCGGAGCCGGTGAGGGCAACGAGGCGCTCCATCGCCGGGCTGGGGTGGTGCAGTTGCAGGGATCCTCCGGCCGCAGTGGTGTGCGGCAAGGCGTGGAGGAAGGCGTTGAGGCCGCCGCGGTCGCAGAAGGTGACGGCGGTGACTTCGACTTCGACGGCGCGGATACCGTCGTGGAGGCACCGCTCCGGTGACGCGTGCGCCAGAGGCGCCGAACTCAGGTCGATCTCGCCGGTGAGGGTGACCATCTTCCGGTTGTCGGCGTCGTGCCGGTGAACGTTCAGGACGGATGGGACACTCATGGGCAGGGTGCCTCGGTTCACGAGACCGTGCCGGGCTCCCGGTACGGTCGTACTGTCGAGCAGGCAGGTGCGTGACCGATCCAGCAGCCGATGTTCCGGGGCGCAGGACCCAGCCGTTCCCTCGGGGATGCGCTGGGCGACCGGACGAACGATCCGCTCTCCGCAGGCATGTGGACCAAGCAGTGGTGGCCCGCCGGGGTCTGGGACGTCCGCACACAGCATAGTCCTGAGGCCGGCCCTTCGGTTGGTCCGGGAGAGGGACACCACGACGTTTACACGGTGGTGATCAGGGCGGCTCCGCTGCCGTGCCGGGGGGCGCCGAGCACAGGTGAAACCCCATCAGCCGGGCAGTCGTCCCGCTGAACCGTCCGCACCGCCGTAGGAGCTTCACACGCCCCTGTGCTCCGCGAATACCGCACAACTCGCGGCCGGGCCACCCCGTATCGGCCTTCTCCCCGCCGGCTTGGTCCTCGCTGTCCGCCACCACGCCGGTGGCCACGGTGTCGATGACCGTCGGGCTCCGGAACTACCAAAGGACGTTGATGAAGAATCGCAGAGAAGAAAGAGAAGAAGAGGCAGGGGCGCCGAAGCGCAAGGTGCTCGACCTGACGGCTGTGCAGGTGGTGGCGAGCGCACTCGCCACGGTGGTGGGCGGTGCTGGCGTCCCTGCTGGGGGTGACCGGGACGATCATCGGCGCCGCCGTGGTCAGTACCAGCGCGACCACCGGCGCAGCGGTCTTCTCGCATGCTTTCCGGCGGACGGGCGAGGGGATCCGCAGCCGCGTGCCGCCGGTGGGAGTGCCGAGGGCGCCGGGTGAGAAGCGGACGGAACACCGCGCGGACGCCTGGGCGGCGTTCGGGTTACCAGCCGACGCTTCCGTTGCCGACGCGCTACGGCCCTTCGCGCCCTCCGAAGGTGAGTCGGTCACCACTTATCGAGGTGGCTCCCTCCGGAAGTCCATCGGCTGGAAGAAGTACGCCCTGGCGACGGGCCTGGTGTTCGCCCTGGCGATGGTCACGGTGACTGTGGGGGAGCTCGTCATGGGCAAGCCGGTGGCGGCCGTGGTCAGGAACGAGCAGGGCAGGGGAACCTCGGTGGGCGGTGGCTCGACCGGCAGTCGTGGTCCCGCAGACAACGTGACCCCCACCCCGGGTGCGTCCAGTGGCTCGGCGTCGCAGACGGGAGGTTCAGCGTCGCCGGACGCGAGCGCGTCGCCGGACACCGGTTCTGGTCCCAGCCTCAGTCACAGTTCCGGCTTCAGCCCCAGCGCTTCGGCGTCGTCCGGGCCGTCCGGCAGCGGTGCCGTGCGCAGTTCCGATGTCACCGGTCAATGAGCGGGGCCCTCTGCCACTCGGCAGTCCGCCGGATCCGGTTCAGTGAGTTCGTTCTTCACCGGTCTGGCGTGATGGAAAGTGAACTTGGCCTGCCGAAAAGAGGGTTGACGCAGGACAAGCCCAGCACGGTGGCGCGCAGGGCGAAGGGGCGAAGCCGCAACGATCACCGTGTACATGTGTACAGACTGTCGTGAAACGCGTGCGACGCGGTGGGCAGCGGAAGGGTGTCCGCACGGGCGCATCGATGCAGCGCCAGGAGCGAGTGGCGGCGAGTGCGGGAGCGGCCCGTTGGTGACGAGACGGGGTCCGCACTGATGCGGGAGGTGCGCCCCCGAGGAGCGCGAGAACCGGTCGACACTGCCGGGGGCTCGAGCCGCACCGCGCACGGTAGCCCTCGCCGCACTCCGCGGACAGATGCCAACTGGCCATCCTCTTTCAACCGGTTGAAGCCGCGGGCACAGGTCGCTGTCCGCGACCTCTGGGTAGGACTAGACTGTTCGAACAGGCCCTGGCCCCCGGCAGTGATGCGTTGTTCCGTTCCGGAGAGGCCCGCCGTGTTCGTTCTGCTTGTCATCCTGATCGTGGCCCTGTTCGGCCTCGGCTTTCTCCATCCCCTCTGGTGGGTGGCCGCGGCCGTGCTGCTCTTCGGCGCCACCCGCTACGGCCGCGATCGAGGGGGAGGCTGGATCCGTGGCGACGGTTCCGATCTCGAGGACTATCGGGCGTACGAGGAGCGCCGGGACCGCCAGGACCGCTGGGACCGCCGCTACAGCCGTCGGAACCGGGCGCGCTGGAGGCGCGAGGACCGTCAGGACCATGAACGCCGCGAGTGACCGGTGAATCGGCCTGACGCCAGAGGTTCCGGGGCGGCTTCCGTCACATCGGACGCGTGAAGATCGTGGAGGGGTGGATGCCGAGCACAGCACAGCCATGCTTCCGAGGAACTGGCGGGGGCTGAGAGCCGAGCACTCGGTGAAGGAGTACCCGGCGGGTCAGGACCTCGTGGCCCTGCGCACTGAGATCGATCAGCTGCGGCGAGGGCTGGCCGCCCGTGCGGTTGTCGACCAGTCGTGCGGCATGGTGATGGTCCTGGCTCCCTGCCACCGTGGGCCGGCCAGGAGCCTGTTGGTGGACATCGCGCGGCAGTGCAGGACCGAACTTCCGGACGTGGCGGCGGCTCTGGTCGCCACCCGGGAGGGCGAGCAGCTCCGGTGGCGGATACAGCAGGGCTGCGGCGTGCGCTGCGGCTGCTCTACGCGACACCCGTGTGCCGAGAAGGGCCGCGTGACGATGTCCGGGTACCCGGGCGGCGCCTGTGAAAGGCCCTGTTCCGCTTCACGGGTATCTACTCTAAGCTTCACGCGGGGAAGACGAAACTGCGACCGTGTCAGGCACCAGCAGGTCTTCCCATCCAGGCTCCCAGCCCCTGAGTCGGAACCCAGGCCCGGCCGGAGCCGCATCGCCGCAGTGAGCGGCTCCAGTCTCCGTCCTCCCGGCATTTCCAGACGGGGTGTTCTCACCAGTCCCGCCGCCGCGGAGGACAGCGCGCGAGGAAACGGTGGAGGGGGACTCCCATCCTCGCGCCACGTACGGCCGCCGCCGCACTACGGCGGCGGCCGTACGGACCGTGCATCCCGGCGTGGGGGCGGCGGTCGGTGGCGCGGAGCGGGTCAGGACCCCAGTCCGGGGAGGGGTTCGGAGTCGTCGATGAAGGCGCGGGCCACATCGGACAGGCGCCGGTTGTGGGAACGGGCGTAGCCGCGCAGGGTGGTGAAGGCCTGTTCCATGTCGACGCCCAGACGTTCGGCGAGTTTGCCTTTGGCCTGTTCGATCAGTACGCGGCTGTTCAGCGCGGTCTGCAACTGTTCGTTGAGGATCGTGTCGCGTTGGGCGGAGCGTTGTTGCAGAAGGCTGATGGTGGCGACGTCGGCCAGGGCCTGGGCGACGAGTATGTCTGCCGGGTCGAAGGGGCCGGGGGTCGCGTGGAAGAGGTTCAGGGCGCCGACGACCTCGTCCCGCAGGCGCATGGGCAGCGCCTGGACGGCTGTGAAACCACTGCGCTGTACCGCTACCGCGAAGCGTGGCCAGCGCACGGTCTGCGCACTCAGATTGGGGACGATCACGGGTATGCCGGTGCGGAAGCACTCCAGGCAGGGGCCCTCGTCGTTCTGGAGCTGGAAGAGTTCCAGCAGGCGTACCTGTTCGTCGGAGGCGGCCATGACGCGCAGTTCGCCGTCGCGGTCGGCGAGCAGTACCCCGGCGGCGCTCGCGCCGAGCATGCCGACGCAGCGGTCGCTGAGCAGGCGCAGGAAGTCGATCAGGTCGAAGTCGGCGACCAGGTTGTCGGCAAGCTCGACGAAGGCCTTGGCCAGTAACTGCTGATTCATCGTGGGCACCCTCGATTGAGATTAGTCCGGCCGAAAGGCGCCGGGAAGCACAGCAGGTTCATCGGATGGCACCGGTGCGTCAGATTTCGTCGTCGGCCCGTGTGGGTTCCGCGTCCGGAGGGAAACGGAGCCGGTGGGCCACCACGTCGGCGGCCACGTCGGTGATCCGGCGTCCCCGCAGGTAGGCATGAGCGCGCAGCCGTACGAAGGCTTCGTCGATGCCGACACCGAGCTGGACGGTGAGGATGCCGGCGGCCTGGTCGATCTCCGCCCGGTATCCGCCCAGGTCCTCGAAGCCTCCGTCTTCCTGTGCTCCGTCGACCGGCGCGTTCGTCTCGTCGATCCGCGCGTCGAGCAGGAGCAGCGTCGCGAGGTCGGCGAACGCCAGCGCGTCGGCCAGCTCCCCGGCGTCCAACACGGTCGGCACGTCGGCGTACAGGTCCAGAACTCCGGGGCTGATCGCCCCGAGCTGCAGGGGGAGCGCGAAGACGGCGCGTGCCCCGGCGTCCAGGGCCGCATCCGCGAACACGGCCCAGAGGTCCTGTATCTCACTGGCCAGCAGATCGGGGATCAGGACGGCCGAGCCGTGCCGGAAGGCATCCACGCAGGGTCCCTCGCCAAGGGTGAGCTGCAGCTCCTCCAGCTGTTCGCTGATGCCGTCGGTGCTGCACAGCGGATGACTGGCCGCGGTACGGGACATCGCCGACAGCCCGGCCCCGCCGACCGGAAGCACGGCCACGGCAGCGGTGCACACGTCCACCACACCGACCCGGGCACCGCGCAGGGCCGCCTGCTCGGCAACCAGCATCTGGACGCGGGCCGACCGGCTGCCGGACCTCATGCAGACCACCGCGTCCAGGCATCGTGCGCAAGTCCCGCCGGCCTCGGGGCGGTTCGTTCGCCGACGGGCAGGCCCGGCACCCGGAGCAGCGTGGCGGTGACCGGCTTCCGGATCTCTCCCACGGCCGGCCGTCCCCAGGAACGGAGCGATGTGAAAGCGGGGTGATCGGCCCGGTCCACCAGGGTGGCGCCGAGTGACGCCTGGTGGTCGGCAGGCAGCCGTTCCTGCGATCGGCGGGCCACGTGCGCATCCTGCGGGTGCGGGCGGACCGGGAAATCGATGATCGCGAAGACGCCGCCAAGGGGGGTGAGTCGCTCGACGCCGCGCGGCGGTGCTGCGCCGAACCCGAACCGCCAGAAGCCCTCGCCACGCACCGGGAAGTCGGAAGCGCATCTCCCGCGGTCATCCGTCTCAGCGATCACCATGGCAAAGCCTGGCCACCGGATGCCGGCGGTGAGACGGTTCAGAAGGTGCCGACGGCTGGGACGGCGGTAGGCCTCAGGAAGTGACGTCCTGTGGGAGTCCGTGTACAGATCCGTCAGCTTCCCGCTCGGGCCCTGCGCCTGTCGGCGGTTCGCCCGACGTAGCCGGACCGTGTCCATGGTGGACGACGCGCTGTCACCGGGCTTTCGCGGCTCCCCCCGCGTCGACCGGGCCCTCACCGCGCATCCCCCGAGAGGACAGAGGCAGACGGGACAGTCCGGTTCCGCGGGGTTTGGGCGGTCGGGGCCGGCACTCCCCCGAGAGGAGGCGACAAATGTCCGAACGGGACGTCGAGGAGCAGGAACCCGGAGCCGGTGAGGTCGAGGAGCCTACTCAGTGTCGGTGGCGGGTGGTGCAGTCGCAGGGTCCCGCCGGCCTCGGCGGTCTTCCGCGCGGCGTCCAGGAAGACGTTGAGGCCGCTGCAGTCGCAGAAGGTGAGGGGGGTGAGATCGATGTCGATGGTGCGGATGCCGTCGCGCAGGCACCACGCCAGTGCCCTGCGTACCAGAGGGGCCGATTCCAGGTCGATCTCACCGGCCAGGGTGATCAGTGCCCGTTTCCTTCGGTCATGGCGGTAGACAGCGAGCTGCGGGAGGGGCATGACGCCTCAGTTCAGAAGACCACGCGGCTACGGACGCGGTGACGCCGGGAATCCCGACGCCCATGGTGCGCTGCCGGCAGGGCGTACGTTCGGCGGAGGCGAAGCAACGGCCGGCCCGGCAGCCTGTGCGACAGGACAGCGGACCCGCTCAGCTACTTCCAGGGATGCGCCGGGTGACGGACGAAGAGCCCGCTCCCCGCAGCCATCTGCGTCGAGCAACGACAAACCGCCGGGGTCTGGGACGTCCGTACCGCAGCATAGTCCTCAACCCGGTCCGACGGACGGTCCAAAGTCGTCCGCTTCTCGTACCCGGGCGACGCCCGGACATGATGCCGCGCCGCTATGTCCGGTGTCCGCGCGGTACTTGGGAAGCCAGCGCGAAACACGGTGACCGACGGCAGCCCGGGTACGACGGTCCGCGGTCCGTGCACCACCTGAGGTCCGATGTCTCTCACAGGCACTGCCAGCCGCTGCGGATCTCGCCCGCACTGCCCGGCCGTGCGCACGACCTCGCCGCGGCCCTCACTCACCGGATCAGCCGGATCCGTGAGCGCCAGCGCGTCCCGGCGGGACCGGCGCTCGGACGCACGCCGGGCCGTGCCCTCACACCCACCCCGCAGACCATCAACGTGCGCTGTCCGCGGATCTTCCGCAGGGCCCGGCGTGGGAGTGGGTCATGAAATGCCCAAAACATAGCAAGGTGGAATAATCTACCTAACTCGGGAACGCCGTCACCGGTGTCCCCCCACTGACCGTGAAAAGGCGGATCCGACCATGTCGAAGAAACCACGTTCGTCCGAGCCACCGCACGGAAGTGGTCCCAGCCGTCACCAGGGCACCGGACAGCACGGCTGGTCGCCCGACGTGGACGAGACGCGCCAGCAGGACAACCCGAGCGCCGAACGCTCCTTCCATGCTGAGCACGCCGGCAAGCCCGGTCCGGGCCGGCGGAAGTCCGCCGAGGAGACGAAGTCCGTCCCCGGTGACACGGTCGAGAGCCCGAACGCGAGCGGCGAGGAGTACGGCGACGCGGACGAGAAGGGCAGACGCGACACCGGACGCAGGGGCCGTTCCCAGCGCCCCAGCGGCACGAAGGACGCTGCCGCCAAGACCGGCGTGGACCCACAGGATCCGCCGTCCGAGCGCTGACCGGATCAGCGCTCCGATCTGGCCCGGACGGCATCCGTCGGCGAGCGACACCCCTGTCAGCAGATACGCGGCAGTTGCTCCCCGATCGGCAGATCGACCACCCGCGTCCCTCCCAGGCCGGTCCGTGCCACGACCATGCCGGGATGCGCCTCCACGGCCTCTCCGATGATCACGGAGTCCGCGGCCAGAGGATGGGCGCGCATCGCCTCGAGGACGGCGTCGGCGTGCTCGCGCGGGACGAAGGCCACCAGCTTGCCCTCGTTGGCGATGTACATGGGGTCCAGTCCGAGAATGGCGCAGGCGTTGGCCACGGCCGGCGGGACCGGGACATCGCGTTCCTGGATGACCACCCCGGTCCCGGAGGCCTGCGCGATCTCGTTGAGCGAGGCCGCCAGGCCGCCCCGGGTCGGATCGCGCAGGACGTGCAGATCAGAGGTGACGGCGAGCATGGCGTCGACCAGGCCGCCGAGCGCCGCGCAGTCGCTCTTGATCTCCACTCCGAATTCCAGTCCCTCGCGTACGCTCATGACCGCCACCCCGTGGACGCCGATGGCGCCGCTGACGATCACGACGTCGCCGGGGACGACCCGCTGAGGGCGCAGATCGACGCCCGCCGGGACGAGGCCGATGCCCGCGGTGTTGATGTAGATCCCGTCGCCGTGGCCGGCCTCCACCACCTTGGTGTCCCCGGTGGCCACCTCCACACCGGCGGTGCGCGCGGCTGCTCCCAGAGCCTCGGAGACCCGAGTGACCACATCCAGCTCGACGCCCTCCTCCAGGATGAATCCGCAGGAGAGGTAGGCGGCGCGGGCGCCGCTCATGGCGAGGTCGTTGACGGTGCCGTTGACCGCCAGGTCTCCGATGCTGCCGCCGGGGAAGAACAGCGGCCGCACCACGTAGGAGTCGGTCGAGAACGCCAGCCGGGCGCCGCCCAGGGAGAGGACGGCGGCGTCACCCATCTGGGCGAGCACCTCGCCCCCGAAAGCAGGAGCGAAGATCTGCTGGACCAGTTCGGCGGAGAGCACTCCGCCGCCGCCGTGGCCCATGACGACACGCGGCCGGTCCCGCAGGGGCGCCGGACACGTCCACGCCTCGACGTCCAGGGCGGGGACGGGGAGATCGGTGGTGTCAGACAACGGGGGTCGCCTCCTGGGCCTTGGTGGCGGGCATGTCCAGCCGCCGGTAGAGGTAGTACGCGGCACAGGCTCCCTCGCTGGAGACCATGGTGGCCCCCAGCGGCGTACGAGGCGTGCACAGAGTGCCGAAGGCCTCGCACTCGTGCGGCTTGAGCAGTCCCTGCAGGACCTCTCCGCTGCGGCACTCGGCCGGCTCCTGCGTGCGGATGCCCTCGACGGAGAAGCGGTGCTCGGCGTCGTAGGCGCGGTACTTCGGCGCCAGCCGCCAGCCGCTCTGCGGGATCACCCCGATGCCGCGCCAGGCGCGGTCGGTGACCTCGAAGACGTCCTCCAGCATGGCCCGGGCGGCCGGGTTGCCCTCCGCGCGAACGGCACGGGCGTAGGCGTTGTCGACGGTGTGCTCACCGCGTTCCAGCTGCCGGACGGTACGGCGCACGCCTTCGAGGATGTCCAGTGGCTCGAAGCCCGTCACGACGATCGGCACCCGGAAGCGCTCCGCCAGTTCCGGGTACTCCCCCATGCCCATCACGCTGCAGACATGGCCGGCCGCGAGGAAGCCCTGCACCCGGCAGCTCGGCGACGACATGATGGCCTCGATGGCGGGCGGGACGCGGACATGGGACACCAGCATGCTGAAGTTCTCGATGCCCAGCTTCCGGGCCTGATGGACCGTCATGGCGTTGGGGGGTGCGGTCGTCTCGAAGCCGATGCCGAAGAACACCACTTCGCGGTCCGGGTTCTGCTGGGCGATCCGCAGCGCGTCGAGCGGTGAGTAGACGACGCGCACGTCACCGCCCTCTCCACGGACCTGGAACAGGTCCCGTCCGGTGCCCGGCACGCGCAGCATGTCACCGAAGGAGCAGAAGATCACCTCCGGGCGGGAGGCGATCTCCAGTGCCTTGTCGATGACCTCCAGCGGGGTCACGCACACCGGACAGCCGGGTCCGTGGATCAACTCGACCTTGTCCGGCAGGAGTTGGTCGATGCCGTGCCGGATGATGCTGTGGGTCTGCCCTCCGCACACCTCCATCAGCGCCCACGGTCTGGTCACCGTGGTGTGGATGTCGTCGAGGAGCCGTCGAGCCAGCTCCGGGTCCTGGAACTCGTCGATGTACTTCACTTGTTGCGCACCTCTTCCACCGGTTCCGAGGCCGCCGCCTCCGCCGCCGCCGTTTCCCAGGGGTCGCCGAACTCCTCCTGCAGCAGGCCGAGTTCGGCGAAGAGTTCGAGTGTCTGCCGCGCCGACTCCTCGTCCAGCCGCTGCAGGGCGAACCCGACGTGGACGATGGCGTACTCGCCGACCTGGAGGTCGGGCAGATACTCCAGGCACACCTCCTTGACCACGCCGCCGAAGTCGACGGTGGCCATCCGGGTACCGTCCCGTTCCTCGATGTCCAGCACTCTGCCGGGTACCGCCAGGCACATGAGCCTCTCCTCGCTGTGGGTCGCGCGTTTGCTCAGTCGGTGGGAGTGAGTGTGGGAGTGGCGCGGGCGGCCACCATCAGCTGGCCCAGCGCCAGGCCACCGTCGTTGGGCGGCACCAGGTGGTGCCGCAGGACCGTGAAGCCGTCCTCGCGCAGGGCGGCGGCACAGGCCGAGGAGAGCAGCGTGTTGGCGAACACGCCTCCCGTCAGGGCGACCGTGTCCAGCCCGTGCCGCTCTCGCGCCCGCGCGCACATCCGGTGCACCAGGCCGGTCACGCCCCGGTGGAAGCGGGCGGCGACCAGGGCCGGCTCGACACCCACGCGCAGGTCGTCGACGATCGCCGCGAGTACGGGTGCCGGATCGGCCCGTACGGGGCCGTCCAGGTTCTCCTCCGACGCGTGCAGCGCGAAGGCGTACGCGGTGGTGTCGTCGGCCGGTGCGTGCAGAGCCGCCCCCTCCAGTTCGACGGCGGCCTGCGCCTCGTATCCGGCTCGGTGACACACCCCGGCGAGCGAGGACACCGCGTCGAAGAGCCGGCCCATGCTGGACGTGGGGACACAGTTCAGGCCGCGCTCCAACTGCCGCTCCAGGACGTGGAGTTCATCGGGCGGGCAGGCGGTCGTACAGGCAAGGTCGTCGGACCAGTCGATCCCGGCCGCCCGCAGATGGGCCAGCGCCATGCGGTACGGCCGGCGCACCGCGGCGTCACCACCAGGCAGTGGAACATAAGCGAGATGTCCGAACCGGGCGTAGCGGTCGTAGTCCGCGAGCAGGAACTCCCCGCCCCACACGGCGCCGTCGTCGCCGTGGCCGGTGCCGTCGAAGGCGACGCCGATCACCGGCCGGGTGCCGTCCAGTCCGTGCTCGGCCATGGCGGCGGCGATGTGCGCGTGATGGTGCTGGACGCGTACGACGGGCCGGTGCGCCGCGTTCCGGTCGGCCCATCCGGCGGAGCGGTAGCCGGGATGCCGGTCGGAGACCAGGGTCTCGGGGCGCACCCCGGTGATGGACTCCAACTGCGCCACCGCGCGCTCGAAGACCCGCTGTGTGCCTACGTCGTCCATGTCGCCGATGTGCGCCGACAGCCAGGCCTGACGGCCCGCCCCGAGACAGAAGGCGTTCTTCAGGTCTCCGCCGACGGCCAGGGCCGGCCGTACGGGCAGCGGGAGGGAGAGAGGCAGCGGGGCGTAGCCACGCGAGCGGCGGATCACCAGTGGCTCCCCGTCGCAAACGCGGACCACGGAGTCGTCGCACGGGACGTGGATCGGCCGGTCGTGCGTGAGCCAGGCGTCGGCCAGGTGCGCGAGTCGCTCCAGCGCCTCGTCGTCGTCGGTGACGATGGGCTCTCCGGACAGGTTGCCGCTGGTCATGACGAGCAGCCCGGGGCCGTCCGGGTCGCCGGGCAGGCCGAGCAGCAGATGGTGCACGGGCGTGTAGGGCAGCATCACGCCGAGGTCGGGGCTGCCTGGTGCCACGGCCTCGGCGGGCCGGGGATCCCCGCTGGTGCACGGACGCCGCCTCAGCAGGACGACCGGCCTGGCACGGCCTTCGAGCAGGCTCCGCTCCTCGGGGCTCAGCCGGACGAGGTGACGGACCGTGTCCGCGGTCCTGGCCATGACGGCGAACGGCTTGTCCCCGCGCGCCTTCCGTCGGCGCAGGAGGGCGACCGCCTCCTGGTTCGTGGCATCGCAGGCCAGGTGGTAGCCGCCCAGGCCCTTCACGGCGAGGATCGCGCCCCGCGTCAGCAGCGTGCGGGCGTCGGTGAGCGGGTCTGCCCCCTCGGCATTCCTGAGCCGAGCGTCGAGGACCAGCCGCAGACGGGGCCCGCAGGCCGGGCAGGCGACCGGCTGCGCGTGGAACCGGCGGTCGGCCGGATCCTCGTACTCCCGGGCGCAGTCGGCGCACATCGCGAAGCCGGCCATGGTGGTGTTCGCCCGGTCGTACGGCACGCCGGTGACGATCGTGAAGCGCGGGCCGCAGTGAGTGCAGTTGACGAACGGGTGCCGGTAGCGCCGGTCCGCCGGGGCGGCCAGCTCGGCGAGGCAGTCGGCACAGGTGGCGGAGTCGGGCGAGACCAAAGTGCGGGCCGGTCCGCCGGTGCGTGAGGTGAGGATGGTGAACGCGGTGCCGCCGACGGGGGGCATCTCCCGGTGGTCGACGGACTCCACGCGGGCCAACGGCGGTGCCTGGGCGGCGATCAGGTCGCAGAACCGGGCCACGGCCGAGGCGTTGCCCTCGACCTCCGCGACGACGCCCTCCGGGGTGTTGGTCACGTGTCCGGCCAGGGCGAGTTCGGTGGCGAGGCCGTAGAGGTAGGGCCTGAAGCCCACGCCCTGTACCACTCCCCGGACGGTCACCCGGCGGCGTCGTGGGGTGTTCTCGGCGACGGTGGTGGGAGCCTGCGGACCGCTCACGAGTGGGTGTGGGCCATGGTGCCGGCGGCCTCCGGGTGCGTGTGCGCGTGACCGTGGTGATGAGGCTGCCGGGCCATGACCGGTGAGTGGACCGGTGTGCCGTCCATGGCGGCCAGCGCCCGATCGAGCAGCGCGCCGACTCCCTGGCCCCGGCGTGCCGACGTCAGGATCACCTCCACTCCCGGGTTGACCTGCTGCACATTCGCGCGGAACGCCGCCTCGTCGAACTCGGCGGCCTCCGCGATGTCCGTCTTGGTGACCACCACGAGGTGGGCGAGGCCGAAGGCGGTGGGGTACTTGAGTGGCTTGTCCTCGCCCTCCGTCACGGAGGCGAGGGTGACCCTCAGGGTCTCCCCCAGGTCGTAGGAGGCCGGGCAGACCAGGTTGCCGACGTTCTCCACGAACAGCAGCCGGGTGTCGTCGGGCAGCCACCCGTCCAGGTGCCCGGCGAGCATCCCCGCCTCCAGATGGCACAGTCCGTCGGTGAGTACCTGCTTGACGGGGACCCCCGAACGCGCCAGCCGGGCCGCGTCGTTCTCGGTGGCCAGATCGGCGCTCAGCGCCGCGACGGGAACGGCTCGCTCCCGTGCCGCCAGCAGTTCGCGCTCCAGCAGCGCGGTCTTGCCGCTGCCCGGACTGGACAGCAGGTTGACGAGCGCGATGCCTCGAGCCGCGAGGTGCGCGCGCAGTTCGTGGGCGCTCGCGTCGTTTTTCGCGAGTACGGCCTGCCGCAGGTCGACGACACGACACATGGTTCAGCGCTCCTCGGAGATCGGTTCGCGGGTGGGCGTGTGCGCGGGGCCGAGGCCGTCCTCCCAGTGCACGTCGACGATCTGCAGTTCCCGGCCCGCGAGCAGGTCGGTCTGCGTACCGCCGCACGCGGGGCAGGTCAGCCGGGGCGGCATGCCGACGGCCCATTCGTGTGCGCAGGGGGTGCAGCGGGCCCGCCCGGGCACCGCTTCGGTGATCAGCTCGGCGCCTTCCAGCAGGGTTCCGGCGCAGGCCAGTTCGAAGGAGAAGGCGAGTGCGTCGGGTACGACTCCGGCCAGTTCGCCCACCTGGAGCCGTACCGATCGCACCGCCGTGACGTCCTTGGCCCGTGCGGCGGCCTCTTCCACCTGGTCGACGACGGCCAGCGCGATGGACATCTCGTGCATGGTTTCCGTCCTTCCGTCCGCGGCTGCCTCCGGTCGGCCTTCATTAGAGGCGCGTGCGGCCGGGTCGCACGGCCCGGCACGCCGTGGCCGGCCGGCGGGTACGCCGTTCGACGCAACCGCGCGGCACAACGGTGGCGGCCACGAACGGTGGCGGCCACGATTCACATCCGTCTGATGCGCAGGTAGCGCCTCAGGTCGGGAAGTACCTCGACGACGACCACGACCATGGCGGCGACGGCCGCTCCGCCGATGACGATCTTCTTCATCCCGTCTCTCCTCATGTCGGAGCCTCAGCGGTTGAGGCCTGCGCCACGGACGGCTCGCCGTCCCGCAGCAGCTCTTCGATCAGCCGGACGGCTTCCGGTACGGCGTCGGACACCGGCGGGCTGAGACCGATGCCCTCGTCCACCGAGGCCGGTTCGCATCCCACGACCAGCACGCGGCGGGGTGGCTCGCCGCCGGTCCCGGCGCACAGGGTGCCCAGCAGTGCCAGGACGGTGTCGGGGGTCATCCGGTGGCCGTCCAGCGCGGGGGCGGCGGGTGAAGGGCTCCCGCCGCCGATGTCGTGCTCGATCACGTACAGCGTGCCGGGGGCTTCGCCGCGTGCCGTGGCGTCCACGAGGACGAGGGTGTCGTAGCCGTCCAGCAGCTGATAGGCGAGGTGCACCCCGCGCACCCCGATGTCGACGACCTCGATGTGTCCGGGCAGGTCGTGCTCGGCGAGCCGGCGTGCGGTCTCCACGCCGAAGCCGTCGTCCCCGAGGAAGACGTTGCCGATGCCCGCCACGAGCGTCCTTGGACCAGGCGGTGGGGAAAGGTTCATACCTCGTCCTCCAGCGGTGTGACCTCGTCGGGCTGGAAGTACAGGAACCGTCCCTGCTCGCGGCGGACGTCGGCGCCCGGGTCGCCCTCGACGGTGACCGCCAGGTGCACCCCGCCGTCCACGTCGTGCAGCACCGCCTCGACCTTCGCGGTGCGGCCCCGCAGGAAGATGTCCTGCGCGTCGGTGCGGCGCGCCCCCGGACGCAACTCGACGCGGCTGCCCTGGCCCACCGACCGGCCGTCCACGACCACCCGGTCCTGCGCCGGGTCGAAGCCCGCGTCGCTCGCGGGGTCCCACCAGGGGGTGTCCGGCCGCATCACCCCGTATTCGTCGGGGAAGCCGACGTCCGGTGCGGCGGGGCCGGGACCGGTCACCTCGCGCAGGCTCCGCACCGCCCCGTGCAGCCGCTCCAGAACCTCGGGGGGCATCGAGTCCGCCAGCTCGATCACGGCGGCCGCCCGCTCGTCCGTACCCCGGGCCTCGCGTTTCTCCTCGTCGGTGAGGGCCGCGGTGCGCAGCGCGAGGATCTCGTCGATCTCCAGGGCGTCGTAGAGCGCGCCGGGGCTCTCCGGTGCGATGGCCGGATGGTCCTCCAGGATGATCGGCGAGGACAGCACGAGGTCGGCGCGGCCGGGTTCGCCCGCGAGTACGGGCCAGGTGTGCAGGTTGCGGCAGGCGGCGACCGCGCCCTTCGCCCACTCGGGGGGATCGGTCATCGAGAGGAACGATCCGGCGCTGAGGGCCATGAGGAGGTGGGTGGCCACCAGGGAGCGGGGCAGCGCCGCCTCCCGGTCCGCGCCACGGCCTTCGGGCGGTGTCCAGTCGCTGGTGTTCTCGACGACGGCAGTCAGCCGCAACACCCGGTAGGGGCCGTCGAGTTCGCGCGCGGACAGCCGTACGGTCCCGCTGATCTCCTCGCACCGCCGCACCAATCGGCCGACGGCGCGGCCGGCCTCGTCCACGACCGGCTCGGTGTCCTCGCGGGCGGGGAGCCGGAAGGGATGCGTGATGCCGTCGCCGAGGAGCTCGTCCACCGCGGCGACCACCTCGACGCGCTCCTCGCTTCCCTCGTCCCAGGGCATCAACACCCGGTCGGCGAGGCGGAGTTCGGGCACCGTGTCGAAGCCGCCGTCCGGGCGGGCCCGCTGCACCGTGCGCCGTCGGGCGTGCAGGAAGCGCACCTCGACCGAGAGGGTCGACCCCGCCTTCGGTTCCATCAGGCATTCGGTGTGCTGGAAGTCGTTCTCCTCGCACTCGGTGCCCCAGCCGGGCGGCACGAGCACACCGAACTGCCAGCGCAGCCGGTTCTTGGCCGCCGAGGCGCGGTACGGGTAGAGCACATAGCCCTCGAAGAGGACGGCGTCGGCCACCTGCCGGGCGAGAGCGAGGCGCTCCTCGGTCTCGGGGGCGAACGCGGTCACGGTCACGGATCGGTCCTTCCGGTGGTGGCGGTCAGGGCGCGCAGCGGGTCGTGCGCGGGCGGGTCGGCACCCCTCTCCAGCAGCGCCGCGACCGTCGCCTCCCAGGAGGGCAGGGCGTGTCGGGAGCGGTAGGCGAGGAGGGCGTCCATGGTGTCGCGGGGCAGCCGGATCCAGCCGCAGCCGGGGAAGTGCTGCTCGACCATCTCCCGCCAGGCGGTGACGGGCATCCGGAAGGCGGCCTCGCGGTCCCACGGGACGGGCTCCACCTGGAATCCGCCGTCTCCGGTGAACGCCGTACCGGAGAAGAGCATCAGCAGGGGCACCTCACCGTCGGTGAGGGCGGTGAGGTAGCGGGTGGCGGCGATGTCCATGTCGTAGGTGCAGGGCACGACGAGGTCGGTCTCGATCTCTCCGGTGAAGCTCGGGACCATGACCGAGACCTGGGCGAACTGCACCGGCTGGAGCGTGCTGCCCCAGCGTGAGCGCTCGCCGAAGAGGTCCGCGAGACCGTCCGCCTCGGCGGGCGCGTAGCCGCGGCGGGCGGGTTCGATGCGGATCTGGCAGCGCAACGCGAGGGCGTGCACGCGCGCGTTGTCGGCGGCGGTGACGCGCAGCCGGAAGACGAGGGTCGGTCCGGCGGCGTACTGGTCGGCGCGGACGCCGGTGCAGGCGAAGGAGAACGCGGTCACGGGTGACCCACCTCGCCCACGGGCCGGACGCGTCGCGCGACGTCCGCGAAGAACGCGTCCAGCGCGGCGCGGGCTTCGGCTCCACCGTCGAAGCCCTGCCACAACAGGCGCATACGGCCGACGAGTTCGTAGCAGATGTCGATCGGTACGAGGTGGCACTCGAAGCGGCCGTCGGTGCGGCGCAGCAGCAGCGCCTCCACGTCGGGTTCGAGCAGTTCGGCGAGGCGGCTGCCACCGAGGACGTCCGTCCACGTGGCCGGTTCGAGTTCGCTCTCGGTGGCTCCGGCCGGGCTCGGGTAGAGCGCGACGAGCCGGTCGAGCGCCGCGTTGCGGAAGAGGAAGGCGACGCCGACCGGGATCTGCAGTGCCTCCCACGCGCTCTCGTCGAGGCGGTGTCCGGGGTCGGTGAGGTAGCGGGCCGGGACCGTTCGGAAGCGGCCGGCGGCGGCGCCCGGCTGCTCCATCAGCAGCGCGCACGGGGGGCAGGCGCAGACGAGGGCGCGTTTCTCGGTGTCGACGAGATGCCGGTGGCCCGCCTCGACCGCCACGGCGCACAGCTCACACTGCTCGGGCTGCGGAGGCCTCTCGGTGAGGAACCTCCGCAGGCCGGGCGTGCGCGTCGCCGGGGACGCCGTCATCGGGCCCCCGTCGGTGCGGTGCCGATCTGGAGGAGCGTCGGCCCCGCGGGGGCGGTCTGTACGTCGACCGCCCTGACCTCCGGTGCGAAGCAGGCGAGCGCTGCCTCCGCGGCCTCCCGGGCACCCGTGCCGGAGCCGCAACCGCAGCCGCCGGCTTCCCGGGCCCGCACGGTCAAGGTGCCGCTCTCCTCGTCGAAGCCCACCACCTCAAGGGGGTGGTCCCGGACACCGTCGAGGGCGCGGACGATGCGCGTGTCGCGGTCCTCGGGGTGCAGGTCGTGCAGGACGAGCAGGCTCGCGACCAGGTCGTCGCCCAGGAGGCGTGCGGCTGCTTCGCCGGGAGCGCCGGAGAGCAGGTTGAGGATGCGGGCGAGGCCGGCACCGTAGAAGTCCATGAGGGAGCGGACGAGTTCCTCCGCCGCGGCGGCGGCGGCCGGGTCGCCGCTCTCGGCCAGCCTGTCGAGGATTTCCTCGACGCGGCGCCCGGTCTGCTCCGTGGAGCTGACCGCGCTCATCCGCCCAGTCCGCTCAGGCCGGTGGGCACGTGCATGGACTTCACCGTCTTGCCGCCCCCGACGTACATGTGGACGCCACAGGGCAGACAGGGGTCGAAGCTGCGGACGGCGCGCATGATGTCGATGCCCTTGAAGTTCTCCGGGGTGTTCTCCTCGAAGATGGGCGTGTTCTGCACGGCGTCCTCGTACGGGCCGGGCGTGCCGTAGGTGTCCCGGACGCTGGCGTTCCAGGGGGTCGGCGGGTACGGGTGGTAGTTGGCGATCTTGCCGTCCCGGATCACCATGTGGTGGGAGAGGACACCGCGGACCGCCTCGGTGAAGCCGACCCCGATGCTCTCGTCCGGAACCTCGAACTTCTCCCAGGTCTGGGTGCGTCCGGCGCGGACCTCCGCCAGTCCCTTCTCCGCGAAGTGCAGGGCGACGGCGGCGGCGTACGCCTGGAAGTACGTGCGGGCGCGGTTGCGCTCCAGCGCGTTGGACCACTTCGGGATCTTCCACTCGAAGGTGGTCTCCGGCTTGGTCATGGTGCGGGGCAGGTTGATGACCACGCTGTGGCCGGTGGCCTTGACGTACCCGATGTCGACGAGACCGGACAGGGCGGTCGACCACAGGCGGGCGATGGGGCCGCCGCCGGTGTCCAGGGCGAGGTGGTCCTTGCCGTCGAACCAGCGCGGGGACATGACCCAGCTGTACTTGTCGTCGAAGTTCCGCTTCTGCGGGGTGGGGATGGTGTGCTGGTTCCACGGGTGGCGCGGGTCCACCGGGTTGCCGAGCGGGTCGTGGGTGACGAACTGTTCCTGGCCCTGCCAGTCCTCGTAGTAGGAGCTGCCCAGCAGGATGCGGATGCCGAGGTTGATCTCGGTGAGGTCGTTGGTGACGAGCTTGCCGTCCACGATGATGCCGGGCGTGACGAACATGCGCCGGCCCCAGTCGGTCATGTTGGCGTAGGTGAAGTCGCAGTACTCGGGGTCGTTGAGCGCGCCCCAGCAGCCGAGCAGGACACGTCGGCGGCCCACTTCCTCGTACCCGGGCAGCGCCTCGTAGAAGAAGTCGAACAGGTCGTCGTGGAGGGGCACGACGCGCTTCATGAACTCCACGTAGCGCATCAGCCGGCTGAGATAGTCGGTGAAGAGCTGTACGGAGGCGATGGTTCCGACGCCGCCCGGGTAGAGCGTGGAGGGGTGCACATGGCGGCCCTCCATCAGGCAGAACATCTCGCGCGTGTAGCGGCTGACCTGGAGGGCCTCGCGGTAGAACTCGCCCTCCAGGGGGTTGAGCGAGCGCATGATGTCGGCGATCGTGCGGTAGCCGTGCTCCGCGGCATGCGGGGCCTCGGTGCGCTCGGCGAGTTCGAGGACGCCGGGGTTGGTCTCCTTGACCATCTTCTCGCAGTAGTCGACCCCGACCAGGTTCTCCTGGAAGATGTTGTGGTCGAACATGTACTCCGCGGACTCGCCGAGGTTGATGATCCACTCGCCGAGGTGCGGGGGCTTCACGCCGTACGCCATGTTCTGCGCGTACACCGAGCAGGTGGCGTGGTTGTCACCGCAGATGCCGCAGATGCGGCTGGTGATGAAGTGGGCGTCGCGGGGGTCCTTGCCGCGCATGAAGACGCTGTAGCCGCGGAAGACCGACGAGGTGCTGTAGCACTCGGCGACTCGTTTCTGCTTGAAGTCGATCTTCGTGTGGATGCCCAGGCTGCCCACGATCCGGGTGATCGGGTCCCAGGCCATCTCCACCAGGCCGCTGCCGTCGCCGGCCGCCTTCGTCGTCGGTGCCATCTGTGTGCCGTGCCCTTCGTTGCGCGGGAGGTTCGGGTGGGGGTGCACGAAGCGGGGAGCGGATTACGTGCGGCGCATCACCACGGCGGTCGGTATCCCGTGGTGATCTTGTCTCCGGTGCGGCGCCACTTGGGCTCCTTGTCCACCGTCTTCGCGGTGATCGACCGCAGCTTGCGGACCACGGCGCCGTACGCTCCGCTGGCGTTGCTCGACACCTTGGCGCCGGGGGGTTCGTCCATGAACGGCATGAACTTGTCGGGGAAGCCGGGCATGGTGCAGGCGATGCAGATGCCACCGACGTTGGGGCAGCCGCCGATCCCGTTCATCCAGCCGCGCTTGGGCACGTTGCACTTGACGACCGGGCCCCAGCAGCCGAGCTTGACCAGGCAGGTCGGCGAGTCGTACGACAGGGCGAACTGTCCCTGCTCGTAGTAGCCCGCGCGGTCGCAGCCCTCGTGCACGGTGGCCCCGAACAGCCAGGTCGGGCGCAGCTTGTCGTCCAGCGGGATCATCGGGGCGGCGCCGGTCGCCTGGTAGAGCAGGTAGGTGAGCGTCTCGGAGAAGTTGTCGGGCTGGATCGGACAGCCGGGGACGCACACGATGGGGATGCCCGCGTGGGACTTCCAGTCCCAGCCGAGGTAGTCGGGCACGCCCATCGCGCCGGTCGGGTTGCCCGCCATGGCGTGGATGCCGCCGTAGGTGGCGCAGGTGCCGATGGCGACGACCGCCAGTGCCTTCGGGGCGAGCCGGTCGATCCACTCGCTGGTGGTGATCGGCTGGCCGGTCTCCGGGTTGTCGCCGAAGCCGCACCAGTAGCCCTCGGGCTTGATCGCCTCGTTGGGGACGGAGCCCTCGACGACCAGGACGAACGGGTCGATCTCGCCCCGCTCCCCCTTGAAGAACCACTCGATGAACGTGTCCGAGCCGCCGACCGGACCGCACTCGAAGTCGATGAGCGGCCAGTGGACGGCGATCTTCGGAAGGCCCGGCAGCACACCGAGCACGATCTCCTCGATGCTGGGCTGCATGGCCGCCGTCAGCGCGACCGAGTCGCCGTCGCAGCTCAGGCCCGCGTTGATCCAGAGGATGTGGATCGTGGGTGTCTCGTCGGCGGGCGCGCCGCTCGCGTCCGCAGCGTCGACCGTGTCCGGCGTCGCCTCAGTCATGGGACCGCCTCCTGGGGAGGTAAGGGATGAAAGCCCAGATTTCGACCATCGCTTCTCTTCGTATCAGCCGTTCGGCCGTGATGTGACGCCATTGAGGGCCGTTCCGGTGACATCCGCCGCGGAGGGGGTCGGACCGGTTTCCGCAACCTGGGCGGAACCGAGGTGCGGCGGGGTGCACGCCGGCCGCTCCTTGTGGACGAAGGAACGACGCAGCGAGTGGTAGGGGGCGTCCGGGTCGTCGAAGGTCCGGCGCATGCGGGCCAGCTCCCGCTCACGGAAGCCGGCCAACGGGGTCACGCTCTCCAGCCGGTCCAGCTCCGTCTTCTTCGCGGTGATCCGCGACGCCGTCGCCGGCAGTGACGCCAGTCGGGCAGCCAGTCCGCCGACCTCCCCCGCGAACGCGTCGGGACCGCAGTCAACCACCCGGTCGACGAGCCCGAGGCGCAGTGCGCCCGCCGAACTCACCGGCAGGGCCTCGGACATGAGCCGTTCGGCCGTCGCGGGGCCCACCTTGCGGGGCAGGGTGTGCGTCCAGTACTCCGAGCCGTACAGGCCCATCAGTCGGTAGTGAGGGTTCAGTACCGCGCCCGCGCGGCACCACACCTCGTCGGCCGCCAGGGCGAGCATCACCCCGCCCGCCGCGGCGTTGCCCGCGACCGCCGCGACCACCAGTCGGTCCGTGGTCGTCAGGACCGCCTCGACCAGATCGTCGATGGCGTTGATGTTCGCCCAGGACTCGGCGGCGGGGTCGTCCGCGGCCTCGATGACCCCCAGGTGGATCCCGTTGGAGAAGAAGTCCCGTTCGCCGCCGAGCACCAGAACGGACGTAGGCCGCTCGCACGCCTCCCGGTAGGCGTCCAGCAGACGTCGGCACTGCTCCGTGCTCATGGCGCCGCCGGGGAAGGAGAACGAGAGGAACCCGACGTTCCCGTCCTCCCGGTAGCGGATGTCCGTCCAGGTACGGTGCCGTACCTCGGGCAGCAGGGGCAGGGCGTGATCGGGCAGGGGCGGCAGCAGGTCGCCCAGTGCCATCACGGCGGGCAGTTTGTACGTGGGCGGCTGCCCGGGCACGCGCCGGGGCCGCAGCTCGGGGATCCACACGGCGCCGTCCTTGGTGGCACGGCACACCGCCCCGGCCCTGGTGGCCAGCAGCTCGCCCGGGCGGCCGCGCAGCACGCTCTCGGGATGACCGCCGTGCAGATACCACTCCTGGCCGAGCAGGACGTCCAGCACACCGGGCTGCGAGTCCGCCGCTCTCAGCTTGCGCAGGACGTCCTGCGTGGAGTCCTCGGCCCAGTCGATGCGCCGGACGCTCTGGTCGAGGTAGGGGCGGGGGCGCAGACGGGCGTCGGCCGTGGGGGCCACGTCCTGCTTGCGTGGTACGTGGGTTCCCTCGGCGAAGCGCTCCACCGCGAGCAGGACGGCCTCCAGGGCGGCGTCGGCGATCTCGCCCCGGTACAGCTCGCTCTTGGGAACCGGAGGGACCCGGCACGGTGCACAGGCCCACACGTCACCGGCGTCCATCTCCCCGTCGGCCTGCAGGACGGTGACGCCCCACTGGTCGACGCCCTCGTGAATCGCCCAGTCCAGGGAGGAGGGGCCGCGGTCGCCCACGGGCCCCGGATGCACGACGAGGCAGGTGTGCGCTGTCCATACCTCCTCGGGAATCGCCGTCTTCAGCATCGGCGCCACGACGAGCTGCGGTGCGTGCCGCCGCACGGTTTCGGGCAACGGGCTGTCGGGCAGGGCGAGTTCCACCGCCACGGTGTGGCCACGGTCGCGCAGCTCGGCGTGGACACGCTGGGTGAGGCTGTTGAACGCACTGGCCAGTAGCAGGATGTGCACGGCTGCCTCCGGGACGGACGAACGGCAGGCAGGAATGGCCGCCGGACGCGATCCTCGGGCAAGACGGCCTGCCGTTCGTGACGACAGGCGGTGGGATCATCCGAAAGCGGGCGACGATCCGCCGTCCGGCCTCACTGGCCACGACCGACGGCGCCACTGATGATCACATGCGTCGCAGGCCGCTGGTGATGCGCTCCCACCGGGAGCGAGTGGCACCGAAGTGGGTCTCATGTGTCCAGATGTGGGTGCATGACCGGCACTGCAGGTGGAGCAGGCTGCCCACGTGGGACAGCAGGTAGCGCCAGTGCTCGGAACAGGTGCGCCCCTGCTCGCAGGTGGCGCACCCGCGCCGGTCGTCGCAGTTCGGGCAGGCCACCCAGGCGCGGCGCCCGATGTCCGCCTGCGGGTCAAGCGGCAGCATCGCCGCCGCCTCTCCGCGGCAGCACACCGGCCGAGACCAGCTCGTCGTACACGCGCTGTTGCTCCGCGCTGAGGCCGGAATACAGCAGCTCATACGCCGCTTCCTCACCACGCAGCGCGGCGACGGGGTCCCAGTCGGGGCCGAGAGCGTCCAGGACATGAGCGCGCCGGAGCAGTTCATGTGAGCTCAGGTCGACGTCCAGGTCGACCGTCGGGAGCGGGTCGCCTGGAACGGCGCGGCCATGGGAGGACATGGGTCGAACGTAGGCAAGCGCTTCTCGCCCCGGCAAGAGCAGGTGGGAGAAGTCACAGCAGGCCCGCGCCCTCAGGGGACGTCCGGTGGCGCCCCGTACATGCCAGGTGATGCTGGGCGCATTCCCCGCACGGCACGGAGACACCCCGGGAGATGCGGGTTCCCCCGCCGAAGGCCATTCACCGCCTGACATCGGATGCGTGCGAAGCCCTGGGACGGCCGGAGTCGAGGGCGTCATCCGGGGCCTGCGCGTCCCTCTTCATCCGGTAAGGGGCCCGCGCAGCATCCAAGGTCATCAGAGCTTGGTCGCCTGGCAGGCATCCCCGGCACTGAGCCCCGTCGTCGCCCGCGGTCAGCAGCCAAAGGGTGGGCAGCTCGACGGGCATCTGCACTCCGAGGTCGCCTTCCACAGCGGCGACGGCTGCCGAGCTCGCACCGGCCGGAAGAGCCGCGTAAGAGGCGGGGGCATGGGTCTGGAGCCCACCGGTGATGCGCCGCCATCCGCCACCTCGGATTTCGGTCCGGTCGGGCTCACGGATGCAGCCGACGGCGAAGGCAGGGCAGGGCAGAGAGTGAGTCGCTTCGCAGACCACACAGCGATGGCCCGCTGGGTGATCACCTGCGGGTAGGTCGCCCGGGCAACCCTGTTTGGACGGAACTGCGCCTGACACAAGTACACGCGCCCCGGCCATCGTCGGCCGGTTTCACGCCAACGCCCGTGGCGGCAAACCCTTGTGGGCGTGCGGTGTCAGTACCGGGTACTAATCTCGTTCACCCGGCAAGGAGCCGGTGAATTCAGGGGGAGTACGCGACCGCCATGCCCGACAGCCACACTGGTTACCTGATCTCCGTTGTCGACGATGATCTGCTGCGTGCCCGCAAGGACGCGCGCGAACTGCTCACCGCGCTGGGCGAGGTGGACCCCACGGCCAGGCTCGACCTGCCCGAACCTGGCAGTGCGGTGGGCGCCGGCGACAAGGGCGGGCCGTCCGCCGAGACCGTCGGACTGGTGCTGAGCGCCGGTTCTTTCGTCGTCGCGCTGGTGCAGACGTGGCTGGCGCGGGTCCCACAGCGCACCATCGTGGTCAAGCGGCCGGACGGGGCGACCCTGCACATCACCGGCAAGGAGGCCCGCGAGGACGACACGATCGTCGAACGGTTCCTCGGGGACGACGGTGACGACGGCACGACGGCGGGCTGAGCGGCGATGACCGACAATGACCGGCACGCGTTACTCGTCGGCGTCTCCACGTACGACAGCGAGATGTACGCCGAACTCCCTGCCGTACGCGCCGATCTGCACTATATGCGGGCCGTGCTGGAGAACCTCGAAATCGGCATGTACAACGAGTGCGAGATGGCCCCCGAGGCGACGCGCGCGGAGATGCTGCACGCGGTCGAGACGTTCCTGGAGGCCCGGCAGCCGAGTGAAACCGCGCTGCTCTACTTCAGCGGGCACGGCGAGTACTGTGAGCAGGACGGCCAGTTGTACTTCCTGACGCGGGACACCGACCCGGCCGACCTGCCGGGCACAGCCGTACCGGCGGAGTTCCTGGAGCGGATGCTCCAGTCGTGCCGGGCCGCCTCCAAGCTGGTCCTCCTGGACTGCTGCTCCAGCGGTTCCGTTGTCCAGGGCTGGACCGCCAAGGGCCCGTCGGGACAACCGGACCGGCCCGCGCCGAGCACCCTGCTGCGGCCGACGGGCGTGTACTTCATCACCGCGTCCGACGCCCTCCAGGCGGCCTCCGCGATGGCGCCGTCCGGGTCGAATCTCGGCACCTCCCGGTTCACCGGCGAGATCGTCGAGGGGCTGCGCAACGGCCGGATCAAGGAGGGCGGCTGGATCACCCCGGACGACCTCTTCGACTACCTGACCGCCCAGATGACCCGCGACGGCGTACCGGAGGAGCAACGGCCCACCAAGTCCACGATCAGGGCCACCCGGCGGCTTCCCTTCGCCCGGTCGGTGGCACGGCCGGTGCGGCTCCCCGCGCTCCCCCAGGACACGACCGGAACCGTCCCGCGCTCTCCCGCACTGCTGAAGGCCCGGGCTCGGGCGGAGGCGGACGAGCGGGACGGCGTCGACCGCCAGGAGCTGCTGCGGTACTACGCGGACTGCCTCACCTCGCAGGCAGCTGCCGGAATGCGGCCGGACCGGGATGGCGGCCGGGACAAGAAGTACTTCCTGCTGGCCCAGGGCGAGGAGACCATCCAGTCGGGGCGCGGCCCGCACATCGTCGCGCCCGGAGCGCTGGCCCGGCTGCAGGAGGGGCGGAGCGGCTCGGACGCCGAGGCGGGGAAGCGGCAGGATTACTGGTACGGCTACCCGGCGATCACGTTGCCCGCGCGGGACGGCGGCCGGGGGCGGCGTGCGACCGTCGAGCTGGCGCCGTTGCTCATCCAGCAGATGGAGCTGGCGCCGGACGAGGAGGGCCGGGACGTGCTCCGGCCCAGCGGTGTGCCGTCCCTGCACAGCGGTGTCGTCTCGGAGCTCCTGGACGCGGGTGACGCGGCCGACCTGGTTGCGCGCTGGCAGCCGGCCTGGCAGGAGGGCAACGACGCCCAGATGCTGCGCGCCATCAGGGATTTGCTGGACCAGCTGGGGCTGCCGGAACTCGAACCGTTGGACCCGTCCGCGCTGAGCGACCGCACGGTGATGCAGGCACTGCGGCCCGGCGCGCACAACGCGGCCGTGCTGCTGGTGCCGTCGGGCGCGGAGGCCATGGCCACCCAGGCGCTGGTGGAGAACCTGCTTCAGATCTCCACGCGAACCGCGCAGATCGCGGGCACCGCCCTGGACGCGCTGCTGAACGGCGAGGCCCGCCGGGTGTCGGCCACGGCCGCCGTCGCGGCGAACCCGGCGACGCTCGTCGCTCCGGGGCCGTGCAACGACAGCCAGGAGCTCGTGATTTCATCGGCGATGACCCAGCCGCTGACGGTGGCGACCGGACCGCCCGGCACGGGGAAGAGTGAGGTCGTCACGGCGGTCGTCACCACCTGTGTCGCCGCGGGGCAGTCCGTGCTGGTCGCCTCCACGAACAACGAGGCCGTGAACGTCGTCGCCCAGCGCTGCGACGACATCGCGCCCGGCCTGCTCATGCGGACGGGCAACGCCGAGGCGCTGGAGCGGGAGGCGGCCAAACTGGAACGGCTGCTCGCCGAACCGGCCGGGGCGTCGCGGCGCGGATCGGCCACCGTGGGCGGCGAGCTGCGCAACACCCGGGGAACGGCCGACCGCCTGCGGGCGCAGGCGGCACACCGCGTCGGCGAGGAAGGGCAGCTGCTGGAACTGCTGCGCGACCGGGAGGAGCGGGCCGCGGCCCTGGGGCTGCCCCTTCCCCTGATCGAGGGGGCCTGGGCGGCGGACGTCGACGGCGTTGCAGCGCTGGGCCGGTGGGCGGAGAGGGCGTTGAAGACGGCCGGGGCCCGCTGGTGGCAGCTGGGAGCATGGCGGCGCGGGCGGGCGCTCGCCACTCTGGTCGCGGCGGGAGTGGAGCGTGAGGACGGTGCCGGACCTGCATGGCCGGAGTGGGCGACGGAACGACCCGTGCCGCCCGAACTGCTGGAGTCGCTGGCCGGGATCGTGTCCGTGGAGCGGGAGGTGCGGGAACTCGTCCACCGGCACGGAGAATGGGACGAGGAAGGGCTCAGGCAAGCCCGGCTCGCGACGGCGGAGGCACTGTCCGGGCTGTCGGCGGAACTGTCCCGTGCGCTGTCCGCCGAGGCCCTGGACCGGGCCACCGGGCTCATGAACCAGCGGCTCCAGGCGCTCCGCCGCCGCTCCGGCTACCAGCGCAGCCAGAAGAACCTGATGACGCACATCAAGGGATGGGCCGTCAGCACCCACTCGGTGCGGCAACTGGAGCTCGCTCCGAAGCTGTTCGATCTCGTGGTCATCGACGAGGCCAGCCAGTGTTCCATCCCGTCGGTGCTGCCGCTGCTCTTCCGGGCCCGCCGAGCACTGATCATCGGCGACCCCATGCAGCTCGGACACATCCCCGGCGTGTCACCTCAGCAGGAGCGCCAGGCACGGATACGGGCCGGCCTGAGCGCCGCGCAGCTGGAGCACCACCGCCTCACCTACCACGTCTACTCCTCGTACCACGCGGCCGAACAGCACGGCGACAGCGCACTGCTCCTCGACGAGCACTACCGCTGCCACCCACGGATCGCGGACGTCGTCAACGGCCACTGCTACGGCGGCCGGTTGCAGGTGCTGACCGACGTGCGACGCCAGGTGCCGGCACACGACCCGACGGGAGCGGCCGACCCGGCGCCGGTGCTCGGCTGGGTCGACGTACCGTCCGGGGAATCGGCGCGCGGCGGTGACGGACAGTCCTGGCGCAACGCGGAGGAGGCGAAGGCCGTCCGACGCGTGGTCGACGGGCTGCTGGCGGGGCTTCCCCCGGATGCGACGGTGGGAGTGGTCACGCCGTTCCGGGCGCAGAAAGAGACCCTGGCACGGATGTGGCGGGACGACGACCGCGTCCGGGTCGGCACCGTCCACACCTTCCAGGGCGGACAGCGGGACGTGATGGTGCTCAGCCCGGTGGCCGCGCAGAACACACCGTCCCGCACGACGCACTGGGTCGCGAGCCAGGTCAACCTGTGGAACGTGGCGGTCACCCGGGCCAAGTCGCAGCTGATCACGGTGGGCAGCCGTGCCTTCTGGCAGGCCCAGAGCGGACTACCCGCCCTCCTCTCCGCGCGTTCGTCGCCCCTGGGAACCGGCGACGACGACACGACAGCCGAGGCCGGCACCCCCGGCCCGGTGGCCGAGGCCCGCGCGGACCTCGCCGACCGCCTGCAGCGGTACCTGGCCGGACGGGGCATCACCGATCTGGAGCGGGCCGTGCTGGTGGGCGGCCACCCGGTGGACCTGCTGTTCACCGACGCCGGCGAGAACACGGCGGTGCTGATCGACCCCGGTCCGGGGCCCGGGGCGGACCCCGCGCGGCACCTCCAGCTGACCCACGCGCGAGGCGACCTGCTCATCGGTCTGCCCTCCGGGGGCCACGGGGCCAAGCCCTGCCCCGTCAGCCGCACCGTGCGGATGCCCGCCTGGCGGATCATCGCGGGCGAGACCGCACTGGGACTGCTGCTCGGCTGAGCGCCGGACGTGGAGCCTGGCCCGCAGTAGACGCCCGGAAGCGGTTCCTACCTGGCAGGCCGTCGTTCCGGACTACCGGAGCACCCGACTACGGCACACTTGGTCGCTTTCCGGGCCTGGCTCGCCCTTCACTTCCTGAGGGGCGGGGCGTTCGGAGCGCGCGGATGAGTTCGGGAAGTTGCTTGATGAGTCTGCGGCGTGCCGGGAGAGACTCCGGCCACGTCTCATCGTCCCGGCTCAGAAGCGTGAGCCGGGAATCTCCTACAGTGAACTCGCCCGCCGAGCCGGAGTGACCGCGCAGAGCGCACAGGCCACCGTCCGTCAGCTCGAGCAGCGCGGGGCCGTCGAACGCAGGAGCTTCCCCGGCCGCGGCCACACCGCGGAACTCCACATCACCGACAAGGGATACGACCTCCTCGAGGCCGGGAGACGCGCCTATGCGTCATCGGACAAAGACCTGAGCCTCGCCCTCGACAGCGAGCAACTCACCGCTCTGACCGGCTTGCTGTTGACGGCACTCTCAGCACACCAGCAGAGCAAGGGAAGTTCACCCCAGTGATCCGAAATACCGTGACCGCGATACAGGACTTAAGGCTTGAGCACCGCCAGTACATCGTCCAGCGAAACACTGGCGGGGTCACTCATATCGGAACCGTCGAACGTCTGCCAGACGTAGGACGCCGTCCCGTTCTCCCGCAGCGGATGCAGGTCGGCCAAGGCCGGGTCGTCCCGGAAGCTGTTGAACGCCTCTTCGGACTCCCATTCAACGAGGAACAGAACCTGCCGGGGCGCGAGGTCACCGGCTACGTTGTCCCGGAAACGGCCGAACGCCACCATTCGGCCTCCATATTGGGGAGCCGCTTCGGGCAGACGACTGAAATACGCGAGGTACTTCTTCAAGTCGACCACGTCAAACATGTTCAGGGCATAAAATTTCTTCTGCTGTGAATTCGCACTCATGGCCAATGCCCTCCCAGGAAACCGATCGGTTCACCCTCATCGTAAACCGATCGGTTTCCACCCGCAAGTCCGAGCGGAGGGAAGTCCTCTCAGGTGCGGGTCCAGTGCTGATTGCTTCCGTTCGAGCAGGAGTAGAGCTGGATCAGCGTGCCGTTGGCGGTGCCGCTCGCGACGGCGTCGAGGCAGAGGCCGGACTGGACGCCGACGATGGATCCGTCGGAGTTGAGGCGCCACTTCTGGTTGTCGGCGCCCCAGCAGCCGTAGATCTGGACCTTGGTGCCGTTGCCGGTGCCGCCGGCGTCCAGGCACTTGTTGCCGTAGACCCTGAGCTCGCCGGCGGCGGTGTACGTCCACTGCTGGTTGGTGCCGTTGTTGCAGTCCCACAGTTGGAGCTGGGTGCCGTCCGTGGTACTGCTGCTGGGCACGTCCAGGCAGCGGCCCGACCCCACGCCCTTGATCGTTCCGGAACCGGAAGGGGGCGTGGAGGTGCCGCCGTTGAGCGCGTTGAGGACGGCGGTGTAGGCGGGCTTCTTGCTGCCGTCTCCGTTGAACAGCAGAGGCGTGTCCTGTGATCGCCAGGAGTCGGTGTCGCGCACGCCCCAGACGGTGATGCCGAGGCAGCGCGAGACGGCCAGGCAGTCGTTGGTCACGTTGGCGTAGGTCGTGGCCGAGGCACCCTGGATGTCGAGTTCGGTGATGGCCACGTCGACGCCGAGGGCGGCGAAACTCTGCAGGGTGGTGCGGAAGTTGCTGTTGTAGGGGCTGCCGCTGTTGAAGTGCGACTGGAATCCGACGCAGTCGATCGGCACACCGCGCTGCTTGAAGTCCCGGACCATGGCGTACACGGCCTGCGTCTTGGCCCAGGTCCAGTCCTCGATGTTGTAGTCGTTGTAGCAGAGCTTGGCTGCCGGGTCCGCGGCGCGCGCGGTGCGGAAGGCGACCTCGATCCAGTCGTTGCCCGTGCGTTGCAGATTGGAGTCGCGCCGTGCTCCCGAACCGCCGTCGGCGAAGGCCTCGTTCACGACGTCCCACTGGGCGATCTTGCCCTTGTAGTGGGCCATCACGCCGTTGATGTGGTCGATCATGGCCTGGCGCAGCGTGCTGCCGCTGAGGCTCTGCATCCAGCCGGGCTGCTGGGAGTGCCAGGCAAGAGTGTGACCGCGCACCTTCTTGCCGTTCTGCACCGCCCAGTTGTAGACGCGGTCACCGGCGGTGAAGTTGAACTGGCCCCGCTGCGGTTCGGTGGCGTCGATCTTCATCTCGTTCTCGGGCGTCACCATGGTGAACTCACGGCCGGCGATCGTGGTGTACGCCGAGTCGCCCAGCCTGCCCGAGGCGATGGCGGTGCCGAAGTAGCGGCCGCTCTGCGCCGCAGCGGCGCCGAGCGTGGTCTCGGCGGCGTGTGCGGGCGGCGGCGCGGCCAGTGCGGCGACCGCGCCGAGGACACCGACGACCAGCGCCAGCACCAGGCCGCGGATCTTCCGGTGGATGACGGGTCTGGGAAGGGCGTATGAGCGCATGACTGTGCCTCCAAGGTGGACATCACGGAAGGACTGAAGCGCAGGGGAATGTGTCGTCCATCGGCCACTCGGCAGACCGGGGCGATCTCAACTGCGGCCATCGCGGTTCGATATCTCGAACTGTGGCCGCCTTCTCGACAGGGATGATTGAGGCGTTGACGATGCATCGTCAATACTCCGAGCAGAAGAAGTTTCCGTTTCTCGTCCGAAAGTTTCCGGAGCCGCCTTCGCGTGGGCAGATCGGTGACAGGTCTTGACCGGAGGGTCCCGCATTCCTAGCTTGTGGCGTCGAGCCATCCGGGAATTCTTCGAAACTTTCGAAGCCCCCCCGCCCCTCAAAGGAGGCCCCGCAATGTGGTTGCGCCACCGGTCCCCGGTCCGCCTGAGACGATTACTCGCCGTCCTCGCGCCCCTGCTGCTCATGGCCGCCTTCCTCGGCGCCCAGCCCGCCGGCGCGGCGACCGTAGATCCCAACGCCTCGTATGTGCTGGTCAACCGCAACAGCGGCAAGGCCCTGGACGTCTACGACATGGCGACCGACGACGGCGCCCGCATCACCCAGTGGGCCAGGAACGATCAGGCCCAGCAGCAGTGGCAGTTCGTCGATTCCGGGGGCGGCTACTACCGCATCAAGTCCCGCCTCTCGGGCAAGGTCCTGGACGTCTACAACTGGTCCACCGCGAACGGCGGCCCGATCGTCCAGTGGAGCGACCAGAACGCCACCAACCAGCAGTGGCGGCTCGCCGACAGCTCGGACGGCTACGTGCGGCTCATCTCGCGCCACAGCAGCAAGGCCCTCGAAGTACAGGGCGCCTCCACCGCCGACAACGGGAACATCGTGCAGTACGACGACTGGGGCGGCACCAACCAGCAGTGGCAGCTCGTCAAGGTCGGCGGCGACACTCCCGGCGCCTGTGATCTTCCGTCGACGTACCGCTGGAACTCCACGGGCGCGCTGGCGCAGCCCAAGGCAGGGTGGGTCTCTCTCAAGGACTTCACCGTCGCCCCCTACAACGGCAAGCAACTCGTCTACGCAACGACGCACGACACAGGGACGAGTTGGGGTTCGATGAACTTCAGCCCCTTCACCAACTGGTCGGAGATGGCCTCGGCCGGCCAGAACACGATGTCGTCCTCCACCGTCGCACCCACGCTCTTCTACTTCGCGCCGAAGAACATCTGGGTGCTCGCCTACCAGTGGGGCGGGACCGCCTTCTCCTACCGGACATCGAGCGACCCCACCAACCCGAACGGCTGGTCGTCCCCGCAGGTGCTCTTCTCCGGAAGCATCTCCGGCTCCGGAACAGGGCCCATCGACCAGACGCTCATCGGTGACGGGACGAACATGTACCTGTTCTTCGCCGGTGACAACGGCAAGATCTACCGGGCCAGCATGCCGATCGGGAACTTCCCGGGCAGTTTCGGCTCGACCTACACAACGGTCATGAGCGATACGACGAACAACCTGTTCGAAGCCCCGCAGGTCTACAAGCTGCAGGGCCAGAGCCGCTACCTCATGATCGTCGAGGCGATCGGCTCGCAGGGCCGCTACTTCCGCTCGTTCACGGCCACCAGTCTGAACGGCTCGTGGACACCCCAGGCCGCGACCGAGAGCAACCCCTTCGCCGGCAAGGCCAACAGTGGCGCCACCTGGACCAACGACATCAGCCATGGCGAACTGATCCGCGCGAGCGCCGATCAGACCTTCACCGTCGATCCCTGCAACCTGCAGTTCCTCTACCAGGGGCGCAGCCCCAGCTCCGGCGGGGACTACGGCCTCCTGCCCTACCGGCCGGGTCTGCTGACACTGCAGCGCTGACGGTGTGACACGGGTCCGGCTCCCCTGGTGTCGTACCTGAATAGACTCGCCCACCTCTGCGCAGACGAGGTGGGCGAGGAGTCGACTTGTTACGTTGTGAATCCGTCAGCAAGCGCTACGGCAGGGGGCGTTGGATCCTGCGGGACGTGGATCTCGAGATTTCGGCCGGCGACGTCCTGGCGGTCGTGGGCAGCAACGGCTCGGGAAAGTCGACCCTCTTGAGAATCCTCGTGGGGCTGTCGCGGCCCACGTCCGGACACGTGCTGGGCCGGCCGCGGCACATCGGCTACGTACCGGACCGCTTCACCGCCCACGAGCGGGTCTCCGCACTCTCCTACCTCACCCACATGGGGCGCATCCGGAGTCTGTCCGGCGCGGCCGCGCGAACCAGGGCCGGCCGGTTGCTGGACCGGCTGGACCTGGTGGGCGACCGGAACGCGGCACTGCGCACCCTGTCCAAGGGCAACGCCCAGAAGGTCGCGCTCGCCCAGGCGCTGCTCGTCGAGCCCGCGCTGCTGGTCCTCGACGAACCGTGGTCGGGCCTGGACGCCTCGGCGCATGAAGTACTGGCCGAGTTCGTCGGGGAGGTGTCCGGCGCCGGCGGGGCCGTGGTCTTCACCGACCACCGCGAGGCGATCACCGAGACGCACGCCACCGTTGTCCACGCCCTCAGCGACGGCCGGGTGAGCCCGCGCGGCGGACCGTACTTCGGGCGGGGCACGGAGGTGGAACTGGTCCTGACCGTGCCGGTCACCGGCGCTGCGCCGCTCGAAGTGAACTGGTCCGCCCTGCCCGGCGTGACCGACGCCGCACGCCGGGACGACGGGATCGTCCTGCGTGTCGCGCGGGAGCACTCGGACGCCGTGCTCCTGACGGCGCTGGACCATCACTGGTCGGTGGAGAGTCTCACGAGGCCGGGCGCGGGCCACGCCTCCCGCGCGGGCGCGAGGAGGGCTGCCCTGTGATCGCCCTGGTGCGCTACCTGTTCACCGTGATGCTGCTCTCGCAGCGCTATCTCGCGCCGTTCCTGCTCTTCGTCGGTCTGCTCGCGGTTCTCACCAGCAGTGACTCGGGCCCGCTGGCCGCCACCTACGGCTCGGCGGCCGGTGGCATGCTGGTCTGCTCGGTCTGGCTCACCATGGGGCTGCTCGGGCTGGAGGACCGGACGCACCGCTCGGTCGTCGTCGTCACCGCGGGCAGCCATCTGCGGGTGCTGCTCGGCTCGGTGGGCACGGCCGTCCTGTGGTGCCTGCCGTTGACGGCGGCCGGACTCGTCCTGCCCCTGCTGTTCGGCTCGCACACCAACCCTCACCTTCGCCGACGCCGTCCTGGGCACCGAGGCCCAGCTCACCTGCGCCTTCACCGGTATCGCGATCGGTGTGCTCTGCTCCGGGCTGCTCTTCCGCCGACAGGGATACGCGCTGCTGCTGGCCCTCGTCCTGCTGCTGGCGGTCCTGCTGGCCAAGGTGGGGTCTCCCCGGTCAACGTGCTGCTCGGCGACCTCCAGAACGCGTCCGGCTCCGCGGATCTCCTGGCGTCCACCGCCGTCCTGCTCGCGAGCTCGGCGGGGGTCCTCGCGGCCGCGGTGGCGGCCGCCCAGGCGATCGGTGTCAGAAGGAGCTGAGCCGCGGCCAGGGCGAATCCCGGCTCTCCGTGACCTCAGGCCACGTCCGCGTACACCACGTGGTGGTCCGAGACCGGGCTCGGATGCACGCGCTGTCTGAGGGGGACATAACCCCGCAAGAACACGTAGTCGAACTTGCTCTGCCAGTCGGTGGTGGGCTCACAGGTGCCGTCGGCCCCGGGACGGCACTGTGGGTCCGCGTCCTTGGCCAGGGCCCACATCCGGGTGAGTTCATAGGCGTCCGGCACGGCGTTGAAGTCGCCGATCACGATCGCGCGGTCGCGCCGGGCGACCTCCTCGGCGAGGACGGCGACCTGCTTGGCCCGGACCGGCTCCTGACGCCGTTCGGCGAGGTGGGTGTTGAAGATCCGGACCGGGCGGCCGCCCACCGTGGTGGTGACCTCCATGTAGCCACGGTCCTCGGAGCCGCCGTCGGGATACTCCTCGGTGACGACGTCGGTCATCGGGGCCGCCGAGAGGATCGCCTCTCCGTAGCCGCCCGGGTTCCAGGGCGCTCCCCCGCAACGGCCCCAGCTCTGGAGAACCGGCCCGTACTCGACGTGGTAGACGAGCCCGTGGAGGTTCTCCAGATAGTCGCGGATCTGCTTGACGTCACCCACGCACGCTTCCTGCAGGCCGATGACCTGGGGCGCGAACCTGGCGATCTCCGCGGCCCGGTCGTCGTTGCCCGTCTCGCAGGGGTTGCACAGGTTCCACGTCATGACCCGGTTGGGTACGACGTCCCTGGCGGCTTCGGCGGGCAGTGATCCGGCGTCGAGGGCACCGCTCGGCGCGCTGGGACCGGAGAGCACCATCCAGGCCACGATCATGGCGCCCACGAGCAACCATGTGCCCTTTCCGAGCACCATTGCCTCCTCGACGTGGATCCACCGGGCAACTGACGTCCGCGTGAACGATTTTATGGGACGGGGCTCACTCCTCGTCGCGCAGCCGGGCAGCCAGGGCCGTCAGGGTCTCGGTCTCCTCGGTGTGGCCCAGGGCGGTCAGGCGGGCGACCGCCGCGTCGAGGCGGGTGAGGGCGGGTGCCGGGCGTTTCAGGTAGAGGCCCTCGACCGCGCCCGCGAGGCGGACGCACTCGGCCCACTCACCGGCCCGGTCGTCCTCCGGTCCGAGCTCGCCGAGCAGGGCCAGGGCCTTCTCCAGAGCGGCCAGCGCGTCCTCGTACGCGCCCGCGTAGGCGTTGACCCGCCCGTGCTCGTAGGCCAGGGCGCTGTCCAGCGAACGGCCGCGGGCCTCGTACCCGGCGGCGCGGGCCTCGTCGGCGATCCGGCCGGCGTCGGCGAGGAAGGCGCGGGCGTCGGCCAGGCCCTCGGGGCCCTGCTGCTGGGCCTGGAGGCGGGCGAGTTCGCGCAGGCTGTTGCTGAGCAGTTCGTAGCGCGGGTCCCGGGCGTGGGCGGCGATCGCCTGGTCCGCGGCCTCGCGGGCCGGGCCGAACTCGCCGGACTCGCCGAGGAGTACGGCCGTCTCGGCGGCGATCATGGCGTGGCTGCCGGGGTCGTCGTCCCAGTCGGCGGACTCGGCCGCGAGCGCGGCGAACTCGGCCGTGGCGGCCTTGAGGTCCTCCCCCGCGCGCAGTGCGCGGGCGCGGGTCAGGCGCAGCTGGGCGGCGAGCCGGTCGTCCAGCTCTCCGGAGACGACGTCCGGTTCGGCCAGCAGGGAGTCGAGCAGGGCGATGCAGTCCTCGACGCGGCCCAGGTCGAGGCTGAGCTGGGCGGCGTTGCTGTAGGTGCAGAACGCGTCGATCCGGTTGCCGTCGCGGAGGTTCATATCCGCCGAGCGTGTCAGGTGCCGCAGTGCCTCGTCGGGGCGGCCCAGGTGCATGCAGGCCTCGGCGAGATCACCGTGCAGGCGGCCGGTGTCGACCGTGTCGGCGGGCCAGTCGGCGGCCAGTCGCAGCGCTTCGGTGAGGTTGGCGTGCGCGGTCTGCGGGTCCTGGAGGACGAGCTGGAGACGGCCGCGCAGCCCGAGGGTGCGGGGCAGGTGCCAGGCGGGGCCGTGTGCCTTCAGCCGGTCGAGGAGGGCGTCGATCTCGGTGACCGCGGCGGGCAGGTCTCCGGAGATGGCGTGGGTGCTGGCCCGCAGCAGCAGGGCGCCGGAGATCTGTCCGGCGAGGTCGTGCCGGGTGGCGAAGGCGTGCAGCAGTTCCGTCTCGGCGAAGACCGGTGCGACGTGCTCCTTGCTTCCCGTCGTCTGCAGGCGCAGGCCGAGCGCGGTCGCCCGCAGCCGCAGCAGGCGGGCCTCCAGGTAGGGAGCGAGGCCGGCCGTCTCCTCGTGCAGGCGGACCACGGACGCGTGGGCGGCACTCAGCGCGGCCGCCTTGGCCTCGGTGTCGTCCCCGTTCTCTTCGGGGATCTGGGCGGTGGCGAGCAGGGCGCAGGCGCGGGCGATCGCCGCGTGACCGGGCTCCGCGGCGTCGTCGTAGAGGGCCGCGGCCTCCTCGTCGAGCGCGGCGGCTTCGGCGAAGTCGTCCTTGTTGGCCGCCGAGGTCGCCTCGTCGGCCAGCAGGTCGGCGCGCAGCCGGACCAGCGGGCCCACGGCCGGGTCGTCGGGGTGGGTGTAGTCGCGGGCGGCGACGAGCGTGCGCAGCCGCGCGAAGCAGGTCTGGGCGCCCGGGTGCCCCTGTTCGTCCAACGTCCTTGCCTGGAGGATGAGTTCGGGCAGGGCGTCGGGAACGGGGGCGGTCGTACGGGAGGCCGACGCGGTGACCGGTGCGGCCGGGGCGACGTCGTCGAGGCTGCGGCTGCGCAGGGTCAGTTCCAGCGCGTCGAGGAGCGGGGCCCGGTCGAGGCGGGCCCTGCGGCGGTCGGTGTGGGTCGACGTTCCGTTGCGGGCGTCGAAGCGGGCGGCGAGGTCGTCCGCGCGGCCCCGCACCTCGGCGTGCAGCCCGGACACCGTCCAGGTGCGGCCGGGGTATCCGGCGGCGGGCAGGTCGCCGTGGCCGAGGTGCTCGACGCGCTGGAGGAGGACCTCGACGCCGGTGAGGAAGTCGAGCTGGTCCAGGGGCGAGTCGACCTCGTCGAACAGGTTCCGGTTCTCGGCGAGCAGTTCCAGGCCGCGGGCCTCGTTGCCGGTCAGCGCGCAGAACTCCAGGTGCCGGCCGACCTCCCCGGACATCGAGGGGTTGCGACGGCAGCCGCGGTAGCCGGCGAGGTGCAGTTCGCGGGCCCGGTCGGCGGCACCGGTGCGCAGCAGGGGCAGCAGCGCGTGGGAGAGGGAGCGGGCCGGCTCCTCCTGGCAGGACTCCTTGCCGTTCAGGACGGGCTGCCAGGTGCGCAGGGCCCGCTCGTCGTCGCCCGCCGCGAGGTGGAACAGGGCGCGCTCGCAGATCTCGCAGGCCTCGCAGTCGCTGAGCCGGGTGCGGGTGCGGCCCGCCCACAGCTCGTAGGCGGCGGTGGTGTCCTCGCCGACGTGGGCGGCGAGTTGGTACGCCTGGCTGTAGTAGGGCTGGAGGCCGAGGCCGGCCTTCTCGTAGCGGTCGCGCATCTCGGTCAGCCACTGGCGCAGGCTGGCCAGCGGTATCTCGGGCAGCTGGCGCAGGGCGTGGCCCACCCACTTGAACCGCCAGAACAGCAGGTGGCGCAGGCGCTCGTCGAAGACGTCGGGCTGCTCGTCGAAGAGGGTGAGCAGCCGGGCGAAGACGACGGGCGACTTACGGGGTTCGGAGCCGTAGGTGTACGCCTCCTGGAGTTCGAGGAGGGCGTGGATCAGCGGTACGGGCTCCTCGAACTGATCGGCGGCGTCGACGAGTTCCTCGGCGGTGACGGTGCGGGTGCGGCCGTAGGGACGCTCGTCGTTGTCCTGGAGCGCCTGGTACAGCTCGTCGGTGGTCTGGATCGTGGTGGGCATCGTCAGCTGTCCTTGCGGAGGGCGTGGGCGAGGAGGTCGAGGAAGGAGCGGTTGATGAGGCTCGACTCGGCGGGCCTGAGCGGGCGGCGGGACAGCATCGCGGCCTGCCCGTAGAGGGCTTCGGCGCTGGTGCGGGCCAGCTCGGGCTCGTCGATGGTGACCGCGGTGCGCACCAGCGGGTTGAGCTGGTTGAGGATCAGCTGGGCCCGCGGGGCCTCCTGGCGCAGGGCGCCGAGGATGTCGCCCCACACGCCGCCCTGCTGCTCGCGGGCGAGCTGGGAGCGGGTGCGTTCGTGCCGGGCCTCGCGGCTGTCGAGGAGGAGGGCGGGGGCGGAGGCGGGCTGGAAGGTGCGCAGCGCGACATCGCAGTCGAAGACGGCGAGGGCGTCGCGGGCCTGGGCGAGATAGGCCGCGGCGGCCAGCTCGGTCTCCCGGTCGACGGGGTCGAGGTGGGCGGTGAGGGTCGCCGGGTCGAGGTCGGCGACGCTGACCTCGGGCCTGACCTCGGGCAGCCGGTGGACCAGTGCGCGGTCGTAGGTGTAGCCGCCGTTGACGACGCCGAGCCCGGCGGCGGAGGCGATGGCCGCGACCTGGCGGAACTCCTCGACGCTCGACGTGACGAGCACGGTGCGGTGGGTGCGCGCGAACTCGTCGAGGGTGGCGTGTCCGTCGGTGGTCTCGAACGGCAGCCAGGGCAGCAGCATCCGCATGATCTCGTCGTCGTGCACCGCGAGCGACTTCACGGCCAGGTGGTGGACCTGGAGGAAGCGGCCGAGCAGTTCGGGATCGCTGGCGGCGGCCTTGGCGATCCACGCCCGCAGGTGTTCGGCGAGGGCGTCGCGTACGGCGGCGAGGGTGTCGTCCTCGTACAGGGACTCGCGGGACGCGGTCGGGCGCAGGCTCTCGGCGTCGATGACACAGCGGACGAAGAACGCCCAGTCGGGCAGGATCTCCTCGGCCTGCTCGGACAGCAGCATGCCTTTGACGTGTACGCGGTGGCCGTGGCGGCGCCCGGCCGGTACCGCCTCGGGCAGCACGCAGGCGATGCCCTTGAGGCCCACGGCCGGCAGGTCCAGCTCGATGGTGTCCAGCGGCGTGAACCCGAAGACTTCCTCGCCGTAGGCGGCCAGGGCGCGGGCGCGGGCTCCGGGGGTGGGATGGGTGCGCGCCCAGGGTGCGGGCTCGGGGTTGACGGGCGCGGCCTGGCCACCGGGGCCGCCGGTGCCGTCGTCGAAGGTCACCGGGTGGCGCAGCAGGGAGCCGAAGTGCCGGGCCAGTGCGTGCACCTGGGCCGGGCGGGTCCACTCGCCGGCGTCGGCGCGGGGCGTCAGCGTGACGGTGGTGCCGGGCCGAGGGCGGGCGGTGGTGGGCAGGGTGCGGACGGTGTAGCTGCCGTCGCCGCGTCCGCGCCACTCCACGGCGGGTGCGTCGGGGGTGCGGGCGGAGCGGCTCACGACGTGGATCTCGTCCGCGACCAGGAAGCAGGAGAGCAGACCGATGCCGAACTGACCGATGAAGTCGGCGCGTTGGTCGGCGATCTGCTCGGCGCGCTTGCTGCTGCGGCCGATCGTCGCGAGGAAGGTGTGCACGTCGGCCTCGGTGAGTCCGACGCCGTCGTCCTCGACGCGTACCACGGCGCCGTCGGCGTACAGGCGGATGCCGAACGCGTCGGCGGGGGCGCCTTGTTCGAGACTGCGGCGGGCGGTCAGCGCGTCCACCGCGTTCTGGAGGAGCTCGCGCAGGTAGACGCGGGGGCTGGAGTAGAGGTGGTGGGAGAGGAGGTCGACGAGGCCGCGCAGGTCCACCTGGAAGGTGCGGTCGGCGGTGGCGGGGTCGGCGGGGTCGTGGCGCAGAGGCATGGGGCAGTCCGGGGAAGAGGGAACGGCGGGGGTGGGCGATGGTCCGGCCGGGACGGGCGGGGACCGTGCGGCCTTCGGCTCAGAAGGCCTTGCGGAAGCGTGCGTAGGCTTTCTGGGGGTCCGCCATGAAGGTCCACGGCCACTCGGTGAAGACACCGTCCAGCTCGCGGAAGACATTGGAGGCCTTGCTGCTGCCCGCCAGCGAAAGGGCCATGGCGAAGAGGTTGTAGTCGCCCTGCCAGCCCAGGCGGCGTTCGTACGAGTGGTGCAGGATGCTGCGCTCCGCGGCCTCCCTCAGCTCGGTCCGGATGCGCGGGTCCTGCAGACAGTCACGGCTGTCCGACTCCACCCACTCCTCGATGTGCGCCATGGCGATCACACAGCCGAGGCGGTGCCCGTCGGGCGCGCCGGCGAAGGCCTTGCGGGCGAACGCCAGGGCCTGGCCGGGTTCGCCGCCCCACCTGGGCTGCAGCTGGGACACCCACTCGATGTGCGTCTCCAGGTCCAGCGGGTCGCGGCGCAGGGCGGCGTCGCGCCGGGTCTCGTTGACGGCGGGGCCCAGCGACATGCCACGCCCCGAGGTGAGGAGGCGGCGCCACGGGGTGACCCAGTCGGGCCGCAGCTCGGCGGCTTCGAGCAACTGCTCCTCGGCGATCTCGAGCCGCTCGTGGAAGATCCGCCACTGCTCCTGTGTGACGTTCACCGCGCGTGCGGAGGTGCGGGCCTCCCAGCCCCAACTGATGTGGCGCGCCCCGGATATCAGCAGGGCCGTGGCCCGGTGCTCCTTGTCCTCCTCGACGGCCCGCCCGATCCAGTCCTGCAGACCGTCCAACTCGGCGAGTTCGCTCAGCACCGCGTGGTCACGGCCGAGATCGAAGGGAGCCAGGGCCGCCTTGACCGCCTCCCAGTCACCGGCGTCGGCCGCTTCCACCAGCGCGAGCACCCGGGTGTCGCCGAGGGCGCGCAGCCGGTACGTCCCGTTCTTCTGTCGGCGCGGAACGGGCAGGGCGTACGGATTCGCCCCCGGTCTCTCCGCATCCTTTCCGAACAGCTTGCCGAACATGCCGCGCCCTCCCCTGGTCCCGCGTGATCGTTGGTGCAGCATAAACGGCCCCACTGACATTGATCCTGATACTCAGGTTCCGGTGGTCGTGGCTCTGCCACTGAC